>NZ_JBAMDJ010000051.1:0-41415 GCF_036961705.1 Pseudomonas sp. 3JA | reverse complement strand
TGCGCTCGGTGGCGTTCCAATCAATCAGCGTGCGCTGATGCTCCGCAGCGCTCAGCAGAGGCAATTCGGCGATTGGCCGTTGTGGTGTTGCGATCATCCCCTCAAGTAACTGCTCCAGACGCGCCAACATTTGGCGGGCGCTGTCGGCAGAGAACAAATCCAGCGCGAACAACAGATTCAGCTGGATCGGCGCATTGGCCGGGCACAGCACGTGCAGGTCCAGGTCGCATTCGGAGTGCCGCAGCGGGGTGTCCAGCGCTTCGAATGCCAACCCGGGGAAGCGCAACCGCGACTCCATGGCCAGTTGCTGGGCGACCATCACCTGGTACAGCGGCGCATGGCTGAGGCTGCGCGGCAGTTGCAGGCTGTCCACCAGTTGCTCGAACGGCAAGTCCTGATGCAGCAGGCCATCGCGCAGGCGCTCGGCCACTTGCTTGACCAGGGCGCTGAAGCCGGCTTGCGGTTCGAAGTCTGCGCGGATCGCCAGGTTGTTCAACAGAATGCCCAGCAGGCCTTCGGTGCCTGGCTGTTCACGGTGGGTGACCGGGGTGCCGACCAGCACCGTGGAGTCGCCGCTCAAGCGGTGCATCAGCACGGCGAAGCCGGCGAACAGGACGGTGAACGGTGTGGTGCCGAGACGACTGGCAAAGGCTTGTACCCGGGCGCTGAGGTCGGCGCTGAGTTCACGCTGCACGATCCCGGCGCGGTAGCTTTGCACCGAGGGCCGTGGATGGTCGGTGGGCAAGGCCAGCAGCGGACTGGCATCGCTGTCGCGACGGTCCAGGGTGGTGGTCCAGTAGTCGAGTTGGCGCTTGAGTTCGGCGCCTTGCAGGTGTTCGCGCTGCCAGAGGGCGAAGTCGGCGTACTGCAGCGGCAGGGCCGGCAGTTCGGCGGGAACGCCGTTGCAACGGGCTTCATAACCCAGGGCCAGCTCGCGCAGGGCGATGGTGGCCGACCAGGCGTCCGAGACCAGGTGATGCAGAGCGATGCCAAGTACGTGCTCGCCCGGCGCCAGGCGCAGTAAACGCGCGCGCAGCAGCGGTGGACAGGTCAGGTCGAAAGGCTGCTCGAAGGTGTCTTGCAGGGCCGTGAACTGCGCGCCGGCGCGCGCGGTGGTGGTCAACCCCGACAAGTCTTCGAAGGGTAGCGCGATGTCCAGCGCTGGGCTGATGCGCTGGCACGGCGCGCCGTCGGTGCTGTGGATGCCGGTGCGCAGGATTTCGTGGCGTACCAGCAGGTCATTCAGGCTGGCGTGCAGCGCCTCGACATTGAGTTCACCCTTGAGATGCAGGGCGAAGGGGATGTTGAACAGGGTGGTGCCCGGCGTCAGTTGCTCGATGAACCACAGGCGTTGTTGCGAGAACGACAGCGGCAGCAGCGGCGGGCGTGGCTGGGCCTTGGGCACGCTGATCGCGCTGGCTTGCGGTGCCGCGGCCTGGGCCTGGCGGGCGGCGATGGCCACGGCCAGCAAGGCCACGGTCGGCTGTTCGAACAGCACCCGCAACGGCAGGTCGAGCTTGAACTGAGTGCGCAGGCGGGCCACGATCTGGGTCGCCAGCAGCGAGTGTCCGCCGAGGGTGAAAAAGTTGTCTTCCACGCCCACCGTATCGCGTCCCAGGACCTCGGCCCAGATCGACGCCACGGTGGTTTCCAGCGCGTTGCGCGGGGCGATGCTTTGCTGGGTGTCGGCCTGCCAGTCCAGCTCCCGGGCGGCCAGGGCCTTGCGATCGACCTTGCCGTTATTGTTCAGGGGCAGTTTGTCCAGGCAGACGAAGGCCGCCGGCACCATGTACGGCGGCAGTTGCGTGCGCAGGTGTTCGCTCAGGCCGTCGCTGCCCAGGGTTTCGTCATGGGCCGACCAGTACGCCACCAGCCAGGCTTCGCCGACGGTGTTTTCCCGCAGCAGGATGGCGGCTTCGCGTACGTTTGGGTGCTGGGTGAGACGGTGTTCGATTTCCGTCAGTTCGATCCGGTGCCCGCGCAGCTTTACCTGCTGGTCGCGGCGGCCGAGGTATTCGATCACCCCGTCTGCACGCCAGCGTCCCAGGTCACCGGTGCGGTACAGGCGACCTTCAAATTGAGGGTGGTCGATAAACGCGTCTGCGGTGCGCTGCGGGTCGTGCAGGTAGCCGCGACCGACGCCGACGCCACCGACACAGATTTCCCCGGCCACGCCAATGGGCACCGGGCGCAGGGCTTCGTCCAGCACATACAGGCGGTTGTTGGCGGTCGGTTGGCCGATGGGCATGTGGCTGACCTCGGCCCCCGGCGCTGCGAAGATCGGCTGGAAGGCCACGTCGTCGGCGCATTCGGCCGGCCCGTAGGCGTTCATCAGGGCGATGTCGGGGAAGCGTGCGAACCAGTCGCGGGCCACGGTCGGCGGCAGGGCTTCGCCGGTAGGCAACACCCAGCGCAGGTCCGGCAGTTGCAAATCGCACGGGCACAACGCGAGCACGGTGCGCATCAGGCTCGGGACGATTTCCAACACGTTCAGGCGCTCGCTGGCGAGCACCTGCAGCAGACGTTGCGGGTCGTGGGCGACGTCATCGGGAAGAATGTGCACGGTGGCACCGAGCACCGGCGAGGCGAGGAACTGCCACACCGAAATGTCGAACGCCACCGAGGCGGTCTGGGGAATCCGGTCGGTGGCGCCGAGCCCCAGGGCCGGTACTTTGCCGAAGATGTTGTTGAGCATGCCGCGCTGTTCGATCATCACGCCCTTCGGCGTGCCGGTCGAACCCGAGGTGAACAGCACGTAGGCCAGGCTGTCGGGGCGGGCGAGCACCGGCAGTGGCGCGTCGTTGCCGGACGTCCAGCAGGCTTCGGCGAACAGCGCCTCGGGTGCCTGGTCGAGGCCGCTGAGCAGTTGATCGAGCAGGCCGCTGCAGGCTTCGCTGGCGACCAGGAGCGGGGCGCGGGACAGCCCGAGGATTTCCCGCAGGCGCTCGGGCGGGTGATTGACTTCAAGGGGCAGCATCGCCGCGCCGGCCTTGAACACAGCCAGCATCATGCTCAACAGCTCCAGGCCACGGGGGGCCACCAGCGCGACCAGTTGGTCTTCAGCGGCGCCGGCCTCGCGCAGGGCGTGGGCCAGGCGCGTAGAGCGCAGGTCCAGCTCGGCGTAGGTCAGCGACTCACCGGCGCAGGTCGCGGCGATCTGATCACCGCGCAGGGCGACCTGGGCGGCAAACAGCTCGGCGTAGCTTTGATCCAGCGCAAAGTCGTGGGGGTTCAGCGCCCACTCGCCCAGCAACTGCTGGCGTTCCTCGGCGGCCAGCAGTTCAAAGCTTGCCAGCGGCGCCTCGGGTGCGGCGAGCATGCTGCGCACCAGGCTGGCGATGTGGCCCAGCAGGCGTTGCACGGTGGCGGCTTCGAAACGTTCGCGGTCATAGGAGACGCGGATGCCCAGCTGTTCGCCCGGCAGGATCACCACGGTCAAGCCATAGTGGGTGTGTACACTGTGGTCCATGCCTTCGAGGCTGAACTGAAAGCCACCTTCGAGAATCTGTTCGTCGATGGGCGCGTTTTCGAACACCAGGATGCTGTCGAACAGGGTTTCGCCCCGGGGGAAATCGCTCCAGCCCTGGATGTCGGTCAAGGGCGTGTGCTCGAAGTCGCGCATGTCGACGTTGAGCTTTTGCAGGTCGCCCAGCCAACTGCCAAGCGAGGCGTTCGGGTCCACCGAAACCCGTAGCGGCAAGGTGTTGATGAACAGGCCGATCATTTCCGCGACGCCAGTCAGGTCGGCCGGGCGCCCGGCCACGGTGACGCCGAAGACCACGTCCTGTTGCCCGCTGTAGCGTGACAGCAGCAGCGACCAGACACCCTGGAAGAACGTGTTCGGGGTGATCCTGCGACTGCGGCAGAACGCCGCCAGTGCCTGGGTTTCCTGTTCGTCGAGGTGAATCAGTTGGTCGTCCACCAGCACCGCATCGGTGTAGCGGTCGCGGGTCACGCCGTTGTCCACGGTCAGTGGCGTGGGGGCATTGAGACCCTGCAACTGGCCGCGCCAGAACTGCTCGGCCTTGCTCGCATCCTGGCGTTGCAGCCACTGGATGTAATCGCGAAACGGCCGCGGGCTTTTCAGCTCCGGCGTGCGGTCGTTGCACAGTGCTTCGTAGACTTTGAGGAAGTCCACGGTCACCAGGGAAATGCACCAGGCGTCCATCAGGATGTGGTGGAAGCTGCGAATGAACTCGTAGGACTCATCGCCCAGGCGCACCAGCCGGAAGCGAATCAGCGGTGGCTTCGACAGGTTGAAGCCGACTTTCTGTTCGTCTTCCAGCAGCGTACGGATCCGCGTTTCCTGCTCATGGGGGGCGAGCCCGCGCAGGTCGAGGGTGTCCAGCGGTACCTTGACCTGGCGATGGATCACCTGCACCGGTTGCTTCTGGCTTTTCCACTGGAAACTGGCGCGCAGGGAAGGGTGCAGCGCCACCACTTGGCGCCACGATTCGAGGAACGCCCTTTCATCGATGGCCCCGCCGATGCGGTAGCGATCCTGCATCAGGTACACGCCGGAGTCTTCGTGCAGCAGGGAGTGAAACAGCATCCCTTGTTGCAGCGGTGACAGCGGGTAAATGTCTTCGATCGGGTTGCCGGTGGTTTTTTCGGTGTTCATTGAAAGCGTCCTGCGTAAAAAGGGGCAACGGTGATGGCGGGGCGACGGGACGAACCGCTCACAGGTCGGCCTCGTCCAGTTCGGCCATCAGCGCTTGCATTTCGTCATTGGACAGGCCCGAGGCGCTGAACTCGGCACTCTCGGCTTGCGGCTCGGCGGCGCTCGGCGCCAGCGGTTGAGCGACCTCGGCCATGGCCGCGATGGTCTGGCGTTCGAAAACTTGCTTGGCCGACAGCGCGATGCCTTGCTCATGGGCCTGGGCCACCACTTGCAGGCTCAGGATCGAGTCGCCGCCGATGGCGAAAAAGTTGTCGGTGACGCTCACCGTCGAGAGCTTCAAGACCTTGGCGACGATCGCTTGGAGGGCGGTTTCCATGGCGTTGCGTGGCGCCACGTGGGCGTTTTCGTCGAACTGGTCCGGGTCGGGCAACTGGCGGGTGTCGAGCTTGCCGTTGGGCGTGCGCGGAAAGCTCGCCAGGGTCAGCACCAGGGCCGGCACCATGTACGACGGCAGGCGCTCGCCGAGGTAACGCTTGATCGCCTCGGAATCCGGTGCGTAGCCGTGGGCGGCCAGGATGTAGGCGAGCAGGCGCTTGCCGGCGGCGTGTTCCTGGACGATCACCGCGGCTTCGCGCACGTCGCTGTGGCTGCACAACTGGCGTTCGATTTCACCCAGCTCGATGCGGTAGCCGCGCACCTTGACCTGATGGTCCTTGCGCCCCAGGAACGCCAGGCGCCCGTCGGCCAACCAGCACGCCAGGTCGCCGGTGCGGTAGGCGCGGGTGCCGTCGGCCAGGGTGACGAAGGCCTTGGCGGTTTCTTCGGGTTTGTGGCGATAGCCGCGGGCCAGGGTCGGGCCGGCGAGGACGATTTCCCCTGGCTCGCCGATGCCGCAGGCGGTGTCGAACTCATTCAGCAGGCGCAGGTCCATGCCGGCGATGGGGCGGCCAATGCTGACGTTGCGGCTGGGCTCCAGCACCTCATAGGTGGCCCAGACGGTGGCTTCGGTGGGACCGTATTCGTTCACCAGCCGGGCGTGGGGCAAGGTCTTGCTGTGTTGCGCGATCAGCGATGGTGGGCAGGCTTCACCGGCGACGATCCAGCAGGCGAGGCTGTCGGTGCCTGCGCTGCGCTGCAATTGATCGAGCAGGGCCTGGTACAGCGACGGCAGTGACAGGCCGTGACTGACCTGATGCTGGGCAATCAGTTGCCCCAGGCGGGACATTTCCAGCTCTTCCCCCGGGGCGGGCAAGACTAGCCGTCCGCCTTGGGCCAGGGTCCAGAAAATCCCGGCGACCGAGCTGTCGAAGGCGAACGACGACAGCAGCAGATAGGCGCGCACTGGGCTGTCATAGGTGCTCATGCGCACCTGGGTCGAGAAGCTCAGTGCGCCGTGACTGATTTCCACGGCTTTCGGCGCGCCAGTGGAGCCCGAGGTGTAGATCAAGTAGGCGAGGTCGTTCGCGTCCGGCAACGGCAGCGCCGGCCAATCGCCGAGGTCCGGCGCTGCCAGGTCATCCAGCACGAAACGTTGCAGGTTGGCCGGCACGCTGTCGGCCAGTTCGGTGCTGACCACGATGTGGGCAATGGCGCTGTCGGCGAGCATGTAGGCGCGGCGGTCGGCTGGGTAGGTCGGGTCGATCGGCACGTAGGCGCCACCGGCTTTCAACACGGCGAGCATGGCGACAATGGCCGCGTTGCTGCGGGCGAACAGGATGCCGACGGGCACGCCAGGACCGATCCCGGCCGCGACCAGTCGATGGGCCAGTTGCGTGGCGCAGGCGTCGAGGCGGCTGTAGCTCAGGTCGCCATCCTGGTCGCTGAGGGCAATGGCGTCTGGCTGTTGGCGAACCTGACGGGCAATCAATTCCACCAGCGTCACCGGTTCGATGGACGGCACGCTCGTGCTGGTGCCGATCAACTGCGATTGCAGCGTTCCACCCAGGGGCAGTCGGGCCCAGGCCCGTTGCGGTTCAGCCAGGGCGCCTTGCAGCAGTTGCAGCCATTGCTCGGCGAGGCAGCCCGCGGCTTCGGCGCTGAGGGCATGGCGGTCGTAGACCAGTTGCGCATGCAGGCTGTCAGGCAACTGGCGTACGTTCAGGCACGCCTTCAGCGGGTTCATCACCGCGCTGGCATGGCGCTCCCGGGCATCGCCCGAGCGCCAGGCAAAGGCATAGCCGGCGTTGAGGTGGCCGGTGTAATAGTCTTGCCAGCCGACTGCCCGTTCCAGGGTGGCGGCCACTTGCGTGCTTTGTTCCAGCAGGGTCGCCTGGGCATCCAGTTCGATGCTCACGGGCAGGCACTGCTCGAACAGGCCCAGGGTGCTTTCCAGTTCCGCGCCACGACTTTCATGGATCAGGGTGAGCGGCACCTGTTGCTGGCCGGCCAATCGTCCCAGCACCGCTGCCCATGCCGCCAGCAGCAGGTCAGGGGTCAGGGCCGAGTGACCGGCGAGGTCGCTCGGCAGCGTCAGGTCCAGCCGGGTCGGCGCGAACCCGCCATCGAGGGCCACTTCCAGCGGCAGTTGCAAGGTGGCCTGTTCGGTTTCGCCCGAGGGTTTCCAGAAGCTCACGCCCGGATGGTCCGGCGCGTCTTCGACCAGGCTCCAGCGCCATTCGGCGT
Source organism: Pseudomonas sp. 3JA (assembly GCF_036961705.1). Lineage (NCBI taxonomy): Bacteria > Pseudomonadati > Pseudomonadota > Gammaproteobacteria > Pseudomonadales > Pseudomonadaceae > Pseudomonas > Pseudomonas sp. 3JA. The sequence continues at coordinate 34,172 of NZ_JBAMDJ010000051.1, read as the reverse complement.
AGTCGGCGTACTGCAAGGTGTCGGACAGGTCCGTTGCGGTGTCGTGCAGCAGTGCGTCGGCCAGCCATTGCAGGCTGGCGAGGTCGAAGTGGCTGCTGGCCGCCGCCAGGTCCAGGATCGTCTGTTCGTCGGACAGGCGCACCAGGGTCACGTACAGGGGAGACGTCCAGTCACGGGGCTGGCCGGCGAGCCGGGCCAGCGCGGCGTCCTGGTCGGCACGGCTGTGCTGGCGCAGGTCCTGGAGATTCACCGCCAGCGGAGCAGTTTCGTCGATCACCTGCACCGGGTGGCGCAGGCCGGGCACGGGCATCAGGCGCGTGCGCAGGATTTCACTGCCGGCCACCAAGGCTTGCAAGCGGTTGTTCAGTGCATCGACGTCCAGTGGCTGTGACAGCGACCATTGCAAATGGCAGCTGAACGGGTGTTCCGCCGCGCCGTTGATGTGGGGGTAAACCGATGCCTGTTGCGGCGAAATACGAAAACCTTGAAGTCCGCTCATGTTCATCTCGACTGGAAAAGGGCTTGAGCCTGGATCACCGCACAGACGTCGGGGCTTGCTGGACACGTGTCAGGCAAGCCTCCTGCGAACGGCGGGTGGACCCGTTGAATGTCAGACGGCAACGTCGCTCGACAGCAGGGCTTCAGCCATGCCGGTCATGATGGCGCGCTTGCCGGTAAAGGGTTCGCGACCGTGCACAGCGAGCATGTTGTCGATGAACAACACGTCCCCCTGTTGCCAACTGAACCGCACCAGCGAGTCGAGGTAGGCCGCGCGTAGCGACTCCAGGACCTGGGGCTCGATGGGTTCGCCATCGCCATAAAAGGTGTTGGTGGGCAGGTCGAGGTCGTTGAAGTTGCTTTGCAGCGAATCGCGGATTCGCCCAGGCAGGGTGCTGATGTGGAAGAACGTGGCGTGGTTGAACCAGACCTCTTCGCCGGTGCGCGGATGGCGCACCACGGCCGGCCCGCGTTGGCGGGTGCGCAGGCGATTGTGGTCTTTCCATTCCACTTCGATGCCGACGCTGGCGCAGTAGGCTTCCACTTCGCCACGGTCTTCGGACTGGAACACGGTCTGCCACGGCAGGCCGAAACCATCGCCGTAGTTGCGAACGTACAGCACGCCTTTTTCCCGGAATCGCGCTTCGATCTGCGGGCTGATCCTGGCCTTCACGGCGCGGGTCGAGCCGATCGGTGTCTCACCACCGGTTTCTGACGGCAGTTGGCAATAGAAGAACAGTCGCAATGGAAAACGCGGCGAATAGGAGTGCTCGTTGTGGGGGAAAATCATCTGGTCGGCCGGGTAGTCGGTCGAGGTGTAGATGTTGCCGCCCACCCGTGTCCGGGGCGAGGCGCGGAACATATATTCCAGAGCGCCGGGGGAGAGGGCGGCGATCACTTGGTCGAACTGCTCGACGGACGCGACGTTGAAGCCGCGAAACAGCAAGGCACCGTACTCCAGCAGCTTCCTTTCCAGCGACTCGCGTTCCCGGGTGGCCCAGGCGATCAGGTCGACGCCGCTGACCGCCGGCTCGATCACCAGGGGTAGGGCGTGGTCCGGGCTGAGCAGGCGCTCGGTGACCAACTGTTGTTCCGAGACGTTCATGGCTTTGCGACGCACGGCGCCAAGGGCGCGTGGCGATGGGGGCACGATAGACATAACGGCATCCGACTCGGTTAAAGGGACAAGGAGCGACGTTTGGCTTGCATCATCTGGCTGCGACCGGCCAGCGCCTGTGACTGTTGTCGCTCACGGGCAAAGGCCTGGTCCCAGTTGTCGATGCGCTCGGCCAATGCCGGCAGCGGCTCGTCCAACAGGGTGTGTAGTTGTTCCAGCAGGCCCGTCCACAGGTGTTGCAGGCGCAGGGCACGCTGCTGGTCGAAGTATTCGCCGCGATACTTGAGGGTCGCGGCGAGGCCTTCGCTGCCGTGCACGAGGTCGAGCACCAGGTGGAAATCTCCCGGTGCCTGGGCCACGTCCAGCGCGGACAGTTGCGCGCCGGCGATGTCGGTCGGGGTCACCCGTGACGGTTGATAGTTCAGCTTGACCTGGAACAGCGGCGAGTGACCGGGGCGGCGTTGCGGCGCGAGGGCCGAGACCACCAGGTCGAAAGGCAGGGCTTGACGGGCATAAGCCAGGCGCGCTTCATCGCGAACCCGCTCAAGGAAACCGGCCAGGGTCGGTTCGCCACGCAAGTCGCAACGCAGGGGCAACTGGTTGACGAAGAAACCGATGACGTCGCTGTGCTCGGCCAGTGGCCGGCCACTGACGTCGGTGCCCAGCAGGAATTGCTGCTGGCCGCCCAATTGCTTGAGTACCAGTTGGTAGCTGGCCAGCAGCAGCATGAACAAGGTCATGCCCTGCTCGCGGGCCAGTGCTGCCAACCGTTCGCAGCGGGCCTGGGGCACGCTGAAGTCCAGGCTGTGTTCGCCCGGGGCCTGACCGCTGCCACCCAGTTCCAATGTTTGCGGCATGCCGGCCAGGTGTCCGCGCCAGAAGTCCTGCTCGGTGGTGATCCGCTGTTCGCTCCAGTACCGGGCTTCCCATTGGGCGAAATCGAGGTATTGCCCCGGCAGCCCTATGTCCGTCGAACCAGCCAGCTCCGCCAGCAACACTTGCGCCGACCGCCCGTCAAAGGCGATGTGGTGCAGGGTCAGCAGCAGGTCATGCTGTTGGTCATGTCGGCTAAGCAACTGCGCTCGCAGCAGTGGGCCGGCTTGCAAATCGACAGGGGTGGCGTGTTCGTGGGCCAGGTGTTCGTTCAGCGCCTGCTGTTGCTGCGCTTCATTCTGTTCACGCAAATCATGATGGATCAGCGCTACCGCCGTGGCCGGCAACACCTGTTGTTGCGGGCCATCGACACCGTCGCGGTACACCGTGCGCAACACACCATGCCGTTCGACCAGCGTGTTCAAGCGCAGGGCCAACGTCTCGATGTCCAACGGCCCTTGCAGGCGCAGATGCAGCACCAGGTTGTGGCGGGTGTCGTCCGGGTTCAGTTGGCGCAGGAACCACAGGCGACGCTGGGCGAACGATTGCTGGCCCTGGCTGAGATTGGCCTGCTCGGTCGAAGCTTCGGCCATTGGTGCCGGTTCATTCAGGAAATCTTGCAGCGCCAGGGCCCATTGCCCGAGGGTGGTTTCCCCGAACAGACGTTGGGTATCGAGGCTCCAGCCCAGATCCTTGTGCAGGCGCGCGGCGAAGTCGGCTACGCCGATGGAGTCCAGGCCCTGGCCGATCAGGCTGCGTTCGAAGTCGGCGGACAAATACGGGTTGACCGCGTGCAGCGTCTGTTCCAGCCACTGGCGGCAGGCGACTTGGGCCTGTTGCGGCGTTTCGGTCGCCAGGCGCTTGAGCTGGGCAAGGTCAAGGACAGCGCCGCTCGAGGCCTGCACTGCACCGCTCTGGGCGATGATGCTCAACGTGCCCGCAGCGAGCTGTTTGCGTGCGCCTTGACGGGCGATCTTGCCGCTGGTGGTCATCGGGATGGTGCCGGCTTGCACCAGCACAATCTGGTCGATGCCGCAGTCGGCGGCTTCGCGCACGGCGTTTTGCATCGACGCAAACAGCGCCGGATGATGCGCCGGGTCGACGAATTTGCGCTGCGGCTCGGCGACGATCACCAGTTTCTCGCGGCCCAGGGCCGGGTCCATTTCCGAGAAGGCGGCGATGCGTCCAGTACGGATGCCCGGCTCGGCGTCGGTAATGGCGAATTCGATGTCATGGGGATAGAGGTTGCGCCCGTTGAGAATCAGCAGGTCCTTGAGCCGTCCGCAGATCACCACCTGGCCTTCATGCATGAAGCCCAGGTCGCCGGAGCGCAGGTAATGCTCCGATGAGCCGACAATCCGCGCTTCAAAGGCTTCGCGAGTGGCCTCGGGGTTCTTCCAATAGGATTCGGCGTTGCTCGGGCCCTTGAGCCAGACCTCGCCGATGCGGTCGGCGGCGCAACGTTCGAAGGTGTGCGGGTCGACGATGGCGATGCTGTGCAAGGCTTGCGGGTAACCGCAGGCGACGAACTCCACGGCAGCGGCATCGGCCGTCGCCAGGGCCGCGCGACCGCTCTCCAGTACGGTCTTGTCCAGGCGCAGCACCACTGGCAGCGCATCGGCCGGCGTGGCGCTGACGCACAGGGTCGCTTCGGCCTGGCCATACCCGGGGCTGATGGCCAACGGGTTCAAGCCACACGCGGCAAAGCGCTGGGCGAAGGCTTCCAGGGTGCCAGGGTGGATCGGTTCGGCGCCGTTGATCGCATGTTTCCAGGCGCTCAGGTCGAGCTGCGCGATCAGGTTGTCGCTGACCACGCGGTTGCACAGGGCATAGGCGAAGTTGGGGGCGAAACTGGCGGTGGCGCGGTAGCGACTCAACGCCTGTAACCAGGTCGACGGTGCATTGACGAAGGTCTGGGACGCCATCAGGTAGCAGGGCATGCCACTGTAGAGCGGTGCCAGCATGCCACCGATCAGGCCCATGTCGTGGTACAGCGGCAGCCAGTTGACCATGGCGCCGTGCTCGTCGAAAGCGTACGCCCGGCGCATCAGTTCGACGTTGGCGATCAGGTTGCGTTGGCGCACCTCGACGCCTTTTGGCGAGCCGGTAGAGCCCGAGGTGTATTGCAGGAAGGCCACGGTCGAACCGTCGATGGCCGGGCGTTGCCAGTGGCTGGCCGGTGGCGTGCCCAGGTGCTGGACGGTCAGCACATCGACGCGGCCCTCCACCAGCTCCAGCAAGCCTTCGCAATAATCTTCCGGTGCAAGAATCAGCGCCGGTTCGGCATCCACCACCACGTTGCGGACGCGGTCCAGATGGCGCGGCTTGCGCGACGGCGGTGGAAACAACGGCACGGCAATCAGCCCCGCATACAGGCAGGCACAGAAAGCGCGGGCGTAGTCGAGGCTGCTGGGCAGCATCAGCAGCACCCGATCACCCGGTGCATAACGCGCTTGCAGCGCGGCCGCCAGGGATTGGGATTGCTCGTGCAGTTGGGCAAAGGTCAGGGTTTCGCCGATCTCTACGCCGTCCGGCAGAAAATGCAGGGCGGCACGCTGAGGGAAGTGCTGGGCATTGGCTTCCAGCACGTCGATCCAGTGTTCGAATGAAAGCATGTGGAATTTACGCCATGGCCACGATGACTTTGCGGTCACCGGTGAAAGGATTGCGACCGTGTGCAACCAGTCGGTTGTCGAGCATCAGGATATCGCCGGGCTGCCAAGGGAAACTGATGGCAGTCTCGCGGTAGACCTCGCGCACGGTGTCGAGCATGTCGTCGGCAATCGGCGAGCCGTCGCCGAAGTAGACGTGGCGCGGCAGGTTCTCTTCACCCACCGCTGCCAACAGGCTGGCGCGTACGCTCGGTTCGATGGCCGAGACATGGAACAGGTGCGCCTGGTTGAACCAGACCCACTCACCGGTATCGGGATGCTGTTGCACAGCGGCGCAACGCTGGCGGGTGCGCAGGTCGCCATCGGCTTTCCATTCCCACTCGATGTCGTTGTCCTGGCAGTAGCGTTCGACCTGGGCGCGGTCCTGGGTATTGAAGACTTTCTCCCAGGGCAGGTCCAGGGCGCCGCTGTAGTTGCGCACGTAGAGCAACTCACGGCTGGCGAACAGCTCGCGAATCTCGGCAGGCATGCGCTGGTAGATCAGGCGGCTATCGGCAATCGGGGTCTCGCCACCGGTTTCACTGGCCTTGATGCAGTGGAACCAGATGCGCGAAGGCCAGGGGCGGGTGTAGGCCTGTTCGTTGTGCAGCGGGATGAATTGATGGGCCGGGTACTCGGTGGAGCTATAGACCCCGGCGAAGACTTTGCTGCGCGGCGTGGAGCCGAATTCGTAGCTGGCCAGCGGTGCACCGAAGCTGGCAGCGAAGCGCTTGAAATCAATGGGCGTGGCGACGGTGAAGCCGCGAAACAACACGCCGCCAACGGTGCTCAAGACATGGGCCACGCTGTCGCGGATCGAAATGTCCAGATCGTGAATCGACTGCCCCGACGTCCCCTGCACCAGCAAGGGTAGCGATTGGGCGCTTGCATCCGTGGGCGCCATTGAAAAAAGCTCGGAACGCCCGTTCAGGTGCTCGATTGAGGTCATCCTTGTGCATCCTCTTTTGTCTTCTTCGACCAGTCACAAGACCATGAAAGCAGGGCAGCGGTCAGCGATGTAGGACTCGTCTGTAATGTATGTAAGGCGATACAAGACGACATACTAGGTACAAATGAGATGGATTATCAATACTATTTATTTAAATTTTTTTTTGGATTAGACTCCGCTCCGCTGGCGCCAAACAGCCTTCGGCCAGCTCAAAAAACCAAAAATATCTGTCGCATGGGAGCGGGGCGTGAATTTCAAAAAGAACACAATTGCGTTGGCTGTAGGGTCGGCCATCGGTCTGAGCAACGGTGCTTGGGCGGCTGAGGAAGCCGGCAAGATGGAGATCGCTCCAATCACTGTGACCGGTGAAAAGATCGACCGTACCCTCGAAAAGACCCAGTCCAGTGTCGTGGTCGTCACCGACAAGAATCTGCGTGAGCACGGCGACAAGGACCTGGTGGATGTGTTTGCCCGCACGCCCGGCGTCTATAGCCAGGCCGGCAATGAAAACTGGGGTATCCGTGGCGTGCCGGTGTCCGGTTTTGACGACCAGGGGCCGGCGGCCCTCAACGGGGCGGTGTCGGTGTATGTCGACGGGGCCGTGCAGCCGAACCGTGCGCTGACCCTCAGCCCGGTCCCGCTCTGGGATGCCGAGCAGGTCGAGGTTTTCCTTGGCCCGCAATCCACCACCCAGGGCCGTAACTCCCTGGCCGGCGCCGTGGTTATCCGAACCAAGAACCCAACCTTCGAACCGAGCTTCTCGGCGCAGACCAGCGTGGGCAATTACGGTGAGCACGGTGCGGCCGTGGCGGGCGGCGGGGCCATCGTGGATGACAAGATCGCCGGGCGTATCGCCGTGGATTATTCCGACGGTGACGGCTACATCCGCAACACCACGCTCGATAAAGACGCCAACCCGCATCGCACCAGCAACGCCCGCGGTAAATTGCTGATCCTGCCCAATGACGACACTGACGTCTTGCTGACTTATGCCCATAACGAACATCGCCAGGGTGACCGCTCGACGATGCGCGGCGCCGATGGCAAGCCGAGCTATTACGACATCGGGTCCAATACCGAGGCCTTCGACAACCTCAAGCAAGACACCCTCAGCGCCAAGGTGGATTACCGGCTGAACGATGCCTGGTCGCTGACGAGCATGACCGCCAATACCAGTACCGACTACAGCAACCGTCTGGACTTTGACCAGAATGCTGTGGACAACGAGGTTGTTCTGCGTAAGCAGGACGGCAACCTGTTCAGTCAGGAGCTGCGTCTGAATTACGACTCGGACACGGTGAAGAGTTTCGTCGGTGCCTACTATGGCCACAACACCAACAACTTCCACGACCGGTTGTTGTTCGATGACGTGCTGGTTCGTACCGTCAAAGGTGATACCAAGATTGAAAACAAGGCGGTGTTCGGTGAAGTCAACTGGACGTTCGCCCCGCGCTGGACCTTGATCACCGGCCTGCGTTACGACCACGAGACGAACGATACCGACATCGAAGCAGATGGCCGCTTCGTCCCAGAGAAAATCAAAAAGTCGTTTGATGCCGTGCTGCCGAAACTCGGCATCGACTACGAACTGGCAGCGGATCAGTACCTCGGTTTCACGGTGCAGAAGGGCTATCGCGGTGGCGGTGTCAACCTGCGTTCCGGTAGCGGCCACCAGGCCTACGACCCGGAATACACCACCAACTACGAGCTGTCCTATCGCGGTTCGTTCTTCGACAAGACCCTGCGTACCCGCGCCAACCTGTACTACACCGACTGGAAAGACCAGCAGGTCAGCGTGCGGCAGCCCGGTAGCAACGTCATTGATATCTACAACGCTGGTCGCAGTGAGATCAAGGGCCTAGAAGTCTTCGTCGAAAAAGACATCACCGAACAACTGACCTTGAACGTCGGGGGCGCCATTACCGATAGCAAATACAAGGACTTCGTCGCTGACAATGGTCAGGACAGGAGCGGCGAGTCGTTCCTCTACTCGCCTAAATACAAGGCCTCGGTGGGTGGTGTCTATCGCTTCGACGATCGCCTGATATTCGGCACGGATATTGTCTATCAGAGCACCGCGCCGTCGGAGTACGAGTTCGACGCGAACGGCAAAGTCACTGGTGAGCGTAAGAGCGACGCCTATGTGCTGGTGAATTTCAACACCGAGTACAAAGTCACCAAGAATGTCGCTGTGTCCGCCTACGTGAAGAATGCGTTCGACAAGGAATACGTCACCAACAACCGCAACGACGAGATCATCGACGTCGGCGCACCGCGCACGGTGGGGATGATCCTGCGTTACGACATGTAAGTTACGACATGTAAGCAACGACGTGTAAACCCACGGGCGCGGGGAGGCAATCTCCCCGCGTCTGTCCTGAAATGTTTCGGATGTTTGTTTCCAGGCTGTTCGTTCCCTTCCAAACCCAGCCTCCATGGAGGAAATCATGAGTGCTTTTTCGAATGTCACAGCGGGTGGCGCGCAACAGCTACGCCTGTTGCACACCGGTCTGTCGAGCCCTTACTGCCTCGATTCGACACCACTGCTGGAACGTCAGCAACAGCAGGAATCCAACGCCCGCAGTTACCCGCGACGCATTCCCCTGGTGCTTGAAAGGGCCCATGGCATTTATGTGCAGGACAGCCGGGGGCAAGTGTTCGTCGATTGCCTGGCCGGTGCCGGGACCCTGGCGCTGGGGCACAACCACCCGGTGATCGTCGAAGCCATCACCCAGGTCATGGCGGCCGGTGTGCCGATGCACACCCTGGACCTCATGACCCCCGTAAAGGACGCATTTGTCCAAGAGATTTTCTCTTGCCTGCCCAGCGAGTTCGCTCGCCATGCGCGCATCCAGTTCTGCGGCCCGAGTGGGGCCGATGCGGTGGAAGCCGCGCTCAAGCTGACCCGTACCGCGACCGGACGGCATTCGGTCCTGGCGTTCGAAGGGGCCTATCACGGGATGACCCTGGGCACGCTGGCCATCAGCGGCAACCTGTCGCCGAAAAATGCCCTCGGTGCATTGATGCCCGGCGTGCAGCGCCTGCCATTTCCCCACGATTATCGTTGCCCGTTCGGGGTGGCCGGCGATCAGGCGGTCACGTTGAACGTGCGTTACCTCGAGCACCTGCTCAACGACCCGGAAAGCGGCGTGACCGCACCGGCGGCGATGATCCTGGAGCCGATCCAGGGCGAGGGCGGAGTGATTGCCGCGCCGGACCGCTGGCTGCAGGAGTTGCGCCGGTTGACCCAGGCCCATGGCATCCCATTGATCGTCGACGAGATCCAGTGCGGCATTGCCCGCAGCGGGCGGATGTTCGGCTTCGAGCAATCGGGTATCACGCCGGATGTCATCACCCTGTCCAAAGCCATCGGCGGCGGGTTGCCGCTGTCGGTCATGGTCTACCACGAGTCGCTGGACGTCTGGCAGCCGGGTGCCCACGCCGGCACGTTCCGCGGCAATCAACTGGCGATGGCGGCGGGTACCGCGACCTTGCGTTTTATCCGTGATCAAGGCCTGGTCCAGCACGCTGAAACGGTGGGCGCCCACCTGCAAAAACACCTGCAGGCACTGCAAAACGAGTTCGCCTGGATCGGCGATGTTCGCGGACGCGGCCTGATGCTCGGCATGGAAATCGTCGACCCGCAAGGCACCCCAGACGTACAGGGTCATCCGCCGGTGGATACGGTCCGGGCCAAGGCATTCCAGCAGGCTTGCCTGAAGCACGGCTTGATCGTTGAACTGGGCGGACGCCACGGCGCAACCGTACGCTTCCTGCCGCCGTTGATCATCACCGAACAGGAAATCGATTTCGTCGCGAAAATCCTGTTCCAAGCCGCGAGCACAATCAACGAGCGCCCCGCAGGCTGATCATCCAGGTCCGGACCAGCGTCCGGACCCAACACCAAACCCTGCAACAGTTGCTCAGGCACTGGCGTGGGTCAGCCCGGTCAAGGTGTCCGCGATGGCCTTCGTGCGTTGTGCCGTGCCTTCGGTGGTGCGGCTCGAGTCTTCCAGGGCATCGAGCATCTCGCGCAGGGCGCTGACGGCGACGGACTGGTCTTCGATCTGTTGGGCGACGCCTTGGATCTCCGTCGAGAGCAGGTCAATGTCCACGCCAATTTCCGCAGCATTCTTGCGGGTGATTTCCGCGAGCTTGCGGACCTCATCCGCCACCACCGCAAACCCTCTGCCCATTTCACCTGCCCGCGCTGCTTCGATGGCGGCGTTAAGGGCCAGCAGGTTGGTCTGTCCGGCGATTTGCTGGATGACCTGTACGATCGACTGAATACGCAAGCTCGAACTGGCGAGCGCACGGGCGCCGACCACCGCTTCACCCGCTTGCGTGGCAAGCTGTTCGACGGTCGTGCCGGCCTGCTCGGCGACGCTGTTTTGCCGGTCAATCGTGCCCGTCAGGTCATCCATCGACAGGTGTAGCTCACCTGAGTAGTGCTTGATTTGCGTCGCCATCTGCGCTTGCTGCTGGCTGGCCTGGGCCAATACCTGGCCCAGATCGGTCAGGCCGTCGAACACCGGCAGGATGGTGTTGTCCAGGCCGCGAGTGTCCAGGGCGCTGCTGAAGTCGTTCATCTTGAACGCCATGATCTGCTTGACCACGACATGGTTCAGGCCGGCCAGTTTCTTGACCTGGCGGCGCAGGAAAAACGCCTTGAACTCACCATAGTGGGCAATGAAGTTATCGACGTACTCATCGACAAAGCTGGCGCCCTTGGTGACCCTGAAGAAAAAAATCGCCGTGAGTGTCTGGTTAAGGTTCAAACCGAGAATTTCACCAAACGTCGAGAACCCGGCCAAAGGCACATCCCCGAAAATACCGGCCATGCTGCCCAGGTCGCTGCTGTTGTTGAGCCGGCGCAGGATGCAGTCATTGAGAATAGCGGCCACCGGACGGCCGCCCTTGCCCTTGAGGAATTTCTCGTAGTCCAGTCGAGTCGCCTCGCGAAGGGGCGTGCGCTTGACCATCACCAGCTCTTCGCCGGGCGCCACGTCGCAGAACAGCTGGATGATCTGCTGCTGATAGTCGATACGGGCAATGGAGCGCACGAACAGCTCATCGCCCACACGGATGGCGAATGAATAATCGGCGAGCTTCTTTTCCAGCGCCTGGGCACTGCACTCGAATGCATCGCACAGCGCCTGGACCATGCTCTTGATGTTCCCCCGGCTGTCGATGACCTGATCGATGGTGCGGTCTTCGACCGACGCGGTCAGCACGCTGAACGTCAGCCCGGCAGGTTGGAAGTTCTGGCTCTTGAACACCCCGAAGCGCACATCCGCCGCGGTTTTCAGGAAGACAATCTGCGCGTGGTTCTGATAACTGCGTTGCCCATCACTGATCAGGGTCTTTTTGAAATCCGTCTTGCCACCGGCCGAGCCGCCGACGAACAGGCAAGGAAAACGCCCCGACTCATAGAGCGCCTCCATAAAGAACGACTCGGAAGCTGAAAGACCATCGAACACCACGTAGGCCAGCGTATCGCGATGATCAATGGGTGTGCTCACTTGCGCCTGCTTGATGTTATTCACCAGCCTGGCGATGCGCTCACGCATGGCCAAGCGCTTGCCGCCTCCGCGAATGTCCTCGCACTCCAGCGGCACCATCACCACCTCGGCCGACACAATCACGCTGGCGTCAAATAGCTGCAACACCACCCGATCCCAGCTCTCGCCGGTCTGGCAGTACAACGTGTTCGCACCGTTGCACAGCTCACCCGACGTCGTGCACAAGCTGATGGCGCTTTGGGGAAAGCGCTGCTTGACCTTGGCGGCGACCCGGTCGATGTCCAGGTGAGGGGAGACGAACCCGGTGACCAACACAGGGGTGATACGTACGTTGGCCAGCGCCTGGTCCAATTCAGCAGAGGTGCAGGCCACACTTACAGCCCCTTGAGTGCGGGCTCGGGCAGTGTTGAAGAGGTTCAGTAGGTTCATGGCTGGACTCGGTTGAGCGCGACGTGACGCGTACGAGGTATGCGTGCGGAGTCCTTTCCCTGTAGCGGTCACGGCTGGGGACTTGTATGGGCGTGAGCTTGTGCTATTTGCGGGGGCGGTCCATAGGGGCTTTTGGTTGGGGTTTGCTCCGTCTGTTGGATAGCGACTTTCGTATCGGTCCCGGGGGCGGTCTCTGAACAAATCAGCCTTATGAGGCCTGGACGGCAAAGCGACACCCGCTATGCTATCGACGATGGCGTCTTGCCATTTACCACGCCCACCACAACCCCAGGTGTGAGACGAGAACCTGCTCGTCATCGCCCTTTGCAGAGACAATCCATGAATACATACAAAGCCGTGTCCGGAGTGGCCTGGGGTGTTTTGTTGGGTTGCATCGGCCAGGTCAACGCTTTTCAGCTTTCGCCGGATGGCACCTTGGCTGAGCGGGAGATGGCCAAGAAATACGGGGTTTCCTATAAGGCGACGGTGCCTTTCGCCAGTTTTGCGCTGCATAATTTTTCCGATCCTGCCCATGAGGCGCTGACGCAGAAGATCTATGGGTGCGACGGGGATTGGCAGGAGTGCAGCAACCCCAATCTGGAGAATGCCGGTGCCTACATCATTGCCGGGGTTCGCTGGAACGATGATCCGGTGTTCATGCCGGGCGCGGAAGATGCCAAGACCAAGGGTTGCGATGGACGTTACTCGGTGGGTTTTATCTCGCAGACGCGGTGCTGGGTAAATCTTTTCGAGAAAGCCGAAAGCAAAAGCGCTTCTGATCCAATGGCGTTCATGGGCGCAGGGAATTACATCTCTCGTTCGCATTTTGGCGATCTGCAGTTCTTGCATTCCATGGCTTCCCAGGAGGGCGCCGCGCCAGAGCAGACCAAGCGAGAAATCATGATGTGGGCCGAGTTCGCTTGGGGCGTTGCCGATGGAACCTATCCCATCAATACCTATTTGAAAGATATCAAGATCGAAGGCTGGGACCAGCATTTCAATAACGGACAGACCGTGCAGGATCTTTTTGCCGTCGGGCGTCCATGGCTGCGGGCGAATGTGAACCAGGTGGCGCTTGGCAGCTTGCTTCACCTTGTCCAGGACAGCTTTGCTGGTGGGCATGCGCAGCGGCGTGGAAAACGTGGGCTGTCCCCCCTGACTACCCGTTACTCAAAGGCTGGTCTACTAACTGGACGAGTATACTCGGTCGAGATGTGACGCCAGGCGCATTCGTCCCCGGTGCGTTACCTGTTCAGCCATCAATTGTTGTGAAACCAATCGTTCCTGGAGGTTGAATTAGATGCAATATGTAAATCTGCTTGGTATGCACCCTGGCTGCGTGGGGCTTCGACCATTTGCGAAATCGTTCTTTGATGCCCTAGGCGTTAATGATGGGGAAGAGCGCGAGAGCGGTAATTACGTTGAGGGTTATTATTTGAAAGGCTCTCTTGGTAGCATGACTTTCTCCGTCGCTATTTCGGACGAAGATGCGCATGAAGACGTACCGTACTGGATTCACATTTCTGCGGACTTGGTTATATCTGACGCTCTTGAAGATGCGGTGTCTCAGCTGATCCGAAATAAGGTACTTCCAATGGGGTTTCAGTTGGCCCGCATCGTTAACTTCGGTAAGCGCGGTGAGCAGCGAATTGACTACTGATATTTGATCAGCGGATCCTCGGTAACAGACCACGGGAAATGGGGACTGTGGGGAAAAACGGGGATAGACCCTGAGGGATCCCTCCTCAGTGCTGCGTCGAGCGCAACGCAAGTAGCTTTCCAGCGCTTGTTCAAAGCTCAATTGAAGAAAACGCCTGACAGGCCTGAGGGGCATCCGTTTCCTCGAGCCTTGCTTCTCCGGATACTGGGCTCTCACGTAGGAAACTTCTGAAAATCCCACCAAAAGCACTATTCTGGCCCTAAGCCTCTCGCCGGAGGTTTTCTGTCGCGTTACGCTCTGGATGTCGCTGCACATTCAGCGACCGGGCTTGGTAACCCGGTGGAATAAGGCGTAACAGTGCACGGACAGGATTGCAGGCTTTCAGGCCTGCGATTTTGTTTTATGGCAGCTGTGCGTGGGACGTCTTCTGACGTGCCGGTTTCCTTGATTCCCCGGTTTACCAACCTGCGCACAGCTGCCACCCATTCGCTTGGTAACGGATGCGGCAGCTCTTCGAATCAAGGGAGTTGAACAATGCATATCGATAGATCAAGAAAACGGCCTCTTCTGCTCTGCAGCTCTGTATCGCGGTCCCGCTGCATCTCAGTCAGTGGAGATAGCAAATGACCGAACAGGCAGAAGCAAAAACTATCGGCTACACCCCATTCCATTATTGCTCCGACCGTCCGCTGTTCCGCGTTAACGGCGGTGTCCCGTTAAATGAAGCGTTGCAACAAGCGTCAGATCTCTTGCATCTCGCTTACCGGCTCGCAGAGGACGCAACCTTCGAAAGGAAAACGGACCGCCATGCCTGGGCCGCTCATTATTTAATGGAGATGAGCAAAGCGGTGATTGATGATGTAGTGAAAGTCATGACAGTTAGACCCGGGGAATCAAAACACTCCAATAGCTAAAGACGCATCCCACTTAGTCGGGAAGGGGAAAGGCAGGGGCAGGCCACGATTATGGGACGGACCGATTACAGGTGAACTCAAATCATGGCCTGTCCCCGGTTTCTTCGGGTTGGTGATGCAGCACCAGAGCGGTTAAAAATCAGCCCTATGACGCCTGGACGGCAAAGCGACACCCGCTATGCTATCGACGATGGCGTCTTGCCATTTACCACGCCCACCACAACCCCAGGTGTGAGACGAGAACCTGCTCGTCATCGCCCTTTGCAGAGACAATCCATGAATACATACAAAGCCGTGTCCGGAGTGGCCTGGGGTGTTTTGTTGGGTTGCATCGGCCAGGTCAACGCTTTTCAGCTTTCGCCGGATGGCACCTTGGCTGAGCGGGAGATGGCCAAGAAATACGGGGTTTCCTATAAGGCGACGGTGCCTTTCGCCAGTTTTGCGCTGCATAATTTTTCCGATCCTGCCCATGAGGCGCTGACGCAGAAGATCTATGGGTGCGACGGGGATTGGCAGGAGTGCAGCAACCCCAATCTGGAGAATGCCGGTGCCTACATCATTGCCGGGGTTCGCTGGAACGATGATCCGGTGTTCATGCCGGGCGCGGAAGATGCCAAGACCAAGGGTTGCGATGGACGTTATTCGGTGGGTTTTATCTCGCAGACGCGGTGCTGGGTAAATCTTTTCGAGAAAGCCGAAAGCAAAAGCGCTTCTGATCCAATGGCGTTCATGGGCGCAGGGAATTACATCTCTCGTTCGCATTTTGGCGACCTGCAGTTCTTGCATTCCATGGCTTCCCAGGAGGGCGTCGCGCCAGAGCAGACCAAGCGAGAAATCATGATGTGGGCCGAGTTCGCTTGGGGCGTTGCCGATGGAACCTATCCCATCAATACCTATTTGAAAGATATCAAGATCGAAGGCTGGGACCAGCATTTCAATAACGGACAGACCGTGCAGGATCTTTTTGCCGTCGGGCGTCCATGGCTACGGGCGAATGTGAACCAGGTGGCGCTTGGCAGCTTGCTTCACCTTGTCCAGGACAGCTTTGCTGGTGGGCATGCGCAGCGGCGTGAAGAGGTGTTGGGTGACAAGTGCATGGGCGGTGCCGAGGCTGTGCAGGGGCGAATCGAGGAGTTTCACTCTTACGCCCGGCAGGATCATGCCAAGCACAAGGCCGATGACGCCAGTTCAGTCGCCAGGATCATGCTGATGGCCCATGAACCGGACGTCGTGGATGCGGGAAAGAAGTTGAGAGGGTTTATCGCCGATCGCAGGAAATGGGCGGATGTCAGGCCTTATCTGGATGAGTGTGTTTTTGCGCTGGCCAATGAAACGACTCCGGCGTCGGCGGGTGATGGATATAAGCTGGAGGCCAACCGCTGAACACCTGATGACAAGCTGGTGGGAGCTTGCTCGCGATGACGTCGGCATATTCAGCATCGGTGCAGGCTGATCCACCGCTTTCGCGACCAAGCCCGCTCCCACAGTAACCACAGAACCCCAGCAGTCAGCTCGCACGCCGCTCGTTCGTTGACATTCGGCCTTCCTCTACCATCATTAAGTGCCTCCAGAGTCATCACTTCTCCAGAGGCATGAACATGGCGAAAACGGACATTCTCATTGTGGGAGCCGGTCCTACGGGATTGGTCCTGGCTTTGTGGCTCACCCGGCAGGGGCTTGCTGTCAGGATCGTCGACAAGAGCAGCGGGCCGGGGGAAACCTCGCGTGCCATGGCCGTCCAGGCCCGCACACTTGAGCTGTATCGCCAGCTCGGCATGGCCGATGCGGTTATCGGAGCGGGGTACAAGACCCCGGCCATGAACATGTGGGCCCGGGGCAAACGCAAGGCGCGGATTCCTCTGGTGGAGGCTGGCGGGGATGTATCGCCTTATCCTTTTGTCCTCATATACCCCCAGGATCGTCACGAGCGGTTGTTGGTCGAACAGCTTCAGTCCCTGGGCGTCGAAGTCGAGCGGCAGACCGAACTGCTGTCCTTCGAGGACCCTGGCGACTACGTTATCGCACGCTTGAAACACGTCGATGGCCGCGAAGAAACGCTGACGACTGCTTACCTCGCAGGCTGCGATGGCGCGCGTTCGCTCGTGCGTCATCAGGTGGGAAGCGGCTTCGAGGGCGGCACCTATAAGCAGCTGTTCTACGTGGCGGACGTGTCTGCCAGCGGTTTCGAGCCTGCGGATGAGGCCCATATCGCTTTTGATAAATCCGAATTCGTGTTGGCGTTTTTCTATGGCGAAACTGGCCAATATCGCCTGATCGGTACGGTTCGTGACGAGCGCGCGGAACGTCCAGAGACGCTGACGTTCGAGGACGTTGGCCATGACGCGATCAACGGTCTGAACATCAGGATCAATGGCGTGAATTGGTTTTCCACCTACCGGGTCCATCATCGCGTCACGGATCAGTTCCGCTGGGGCAGGGCGTTTTTGCTGGGAGACGCTGCGCACGTCCACAGCCCGGCCGGTGGACAAGGCATGAACACAGGCATCCTCGACGCGATCAATCTGGCTTGGAAACTGGCGGCGGTCGTGAAGGGACAGGCGCCAGACGCGTTACTCGACAGCTATCAGGTCGAACGCCAGGCGTTTGCGCAAAAGCTTGTGGAAACGACGGACCGGCTGTTCACCTTTGCAACCGCCCAAGGCAATTTTGCCGACTTCGTGCGCACGCGCATCGCACCGCTTTTTGCGAGTGTTGCCTACAAAAGCGAGAACGTGCGTGAGTACCTGTTCCGGATGGTGTCCCAAACCACCTTGAATTATCACGAGAGCCCGTTGAGTGTCGGCAAGGCCGGTGACGTACTGGGCGGTGACCGTTTGCCCTGGGTACCGGTGCCGGGCGCCGATAACTACGAACCGCTTGCATCCATCGGCTGGCAGGTGCACGTCTACGGCGAGGCCCGGGCGGACCTGAAAGCCTGGAGCAGCCAGCAGCGGATCCCTCTGCACACGTTCACCTGGCAGGATGAGCATCATAAAGCCGGGCTGTGTCGGGACGCCGCCTATCTGCTGCGTCCCGACACCTACGTCGCCCTGGCGGATCCCCAAGCGTCTGCGGCAACGTTGAGCCGGTATTTCAGCGACCGGGGCCTGACGCTGCCGGCTTGAGCGCGTCAGGTGTGGCGATTGGCCCTTAGCCCAGATCCGCAGCCTCATGCCGCTCCGGCACCTGGCTCGCTTCGTCACCCCACGTGCGGTTGACCCGCTGCCCGCGCAGGACGGCCGGTCGTTTGGCAATCGCCTCTGCCCAGCGCTGCACATGGGTGTATTCGTGAGCACTCAGGAATTCGGCGGCGCCGTACACGTTGTTGCGCACCAGTTGGCCATACCAGGGCCAGACCGCGATGTCGGCAATGGTGTAGTCATCGCCTCCCAGGTATTGGCTTTCGCCGAGGCGGCGATCCAGCACGTCGAGTTGACGCTTGGCCTCCATGGTGAAGCGATTGATCGGGTATTCGAGTTTCTCCGGCGCATAGGCGTAGAAATGCCCGAAGCCGCCACCCAGGTACGGGGCAGAGCCCATCTGCCAGAACAGCCAGTTCAGTGTTTCGGTGCGGCCCGCCGGATCGGTGGGCAGGAAGGCGCCGAATTTTTCCGCCAGGTACAGCAGGATCGAGCCGGATTCGAATACCCGAATGGCGGGTTCCACGCTGCGGTCCAGCAGGGCCGGGATCTTGGAGTTGGGGTTGACCTCGACAAAACCGCTGGAGAACTGGTCACCTTCGCTGATGCTGATCAGCCAGGCGTCGTATTCCGCACCCGTATGACCCAACGCCAGCAGTTCCTCCAGCAGGATGGTCACCTTCACGCCATTGGGCGTGGCCAGGGAATACAGCTGCAACGGGTGTTTACCAATCGGCAAGGTTTTTTCGTGAGTCGGCCCGGCGATAGGGCGGTTGATGCTGGCGAACTGGCCGCCAGACGGGGCGTCGTTTTTCCAGACCTTGGGCGGAACGTAGGACGCTTGGCTCATCGGGACATACCTCATCGTTTGCTTGTGATGTGATCCCCCAGAGTCTACCGCTGTTCGTTCATGATCCGCGCTACTTCACCGGAAGCCTTGAGCTGCTCGAAAGCGCGCTGGGCCCTGGCGACGACTTCGTCAGGTGTGCTCAGGCTGAACGCCAGGTGGACCCTGTGGGGTTGCTCGTCGAGGGTATAGACCTCTTGCAGGGAAGTGAAATCCACTTGGGCATCCTTGCTCATCAGGCGCGCGGTGTTCTCCGGCATTGGCAGCAGTTGGATCTGGTGATTCAGCAGCTTTTGAAAGTTGTCGTGGTTGTTGGCCGAGATGACCAGCCGGGTAAACCCACGCTGTTGCAGGTAAATCTGCTTGGCGTCATTTCGCACCACACCGATGCTGTACTGCTTGGCATCCTCGAGGTTGTTGACGGCGATGCCTTCACTGTCGCGCATCTTGTAGAGCCGGCTCGCCACCCGATGTATTTCACCGACCCATTTGAATAGCTGCTCGCGGGCCGGGGTGCGGTCCAGCGGGAAAATCAATACGTTAGGCTCGTGCAGCGCCTTTTCGTAGGCCCGGGCCCACGGGTACAGCGACAGGCTGTAGTCGGTGAGCTGCGCGTTTTTCAGCGTTTGTTCGGCGATGCGAATGCCCGGTCCGACGACCTTGTCGTCACGCTGGTAGGCATAGAGCGAATCTTCGGTCACGACTTCGATCGCCTCGGCGTGGCTTTGCAGGCTGATCGAGGTGAGTAGCAGGCACGAGCAGAGCATTAGGCGGTGGTGCATATACAGACCTCATGACACGTGATGGTTCACAGGGCGATGCAATCGCGCCCCTTATGTTTGGCCCGGTACAGCGCCTGGTCGGCGCGTTGCAGCAGTTGATCGAAATGGTCCATGGTCTCCGGGTCCAGCTCGGCGACGCCGATGCTTACGGTGACAAACGGCGATACCTTGGAACCGCTGTGGGGCAGTTCACGTTCCGCCAGGCTTGCACGCAAACGTTGGGCGGCCTCGCAGGCCTGGGCGGCGTCGATGTTGGGCAGGACCACGACGAACTCTTCGCCACCCACGCGCGCAGTCAGTTCGCCAGAGCGGCCGAACACGCTGCGCAGGGTCTCGGCGATCTCTTTCAAGCACAAGTCGCCCTGCATGTGGCCGTAGGTGTCGTTGTAGATCTTGAAGAAATCGACATCGCACATGAGCACCGCCAGCGGGGTCTTGTGGCGGATCGCCCGGCGAAACTCGATCTCCTTCAACTCGTCGAAATAGCGACGGTTGGCCAGCCCCGTCAAATCATCGTGACGTGACAGTGCTTCGAGGGCCTGGTTGGCCGCCTTCAATTCTGCGGTGCGGGCCTCGACCAGTTCGGCCATTTGGTCGCGGCTGGCGGCAAGCGCCAGTTCGTCTGAATGTTGGCGCTCCAAATGGGCGCGCAGGTTGTCCTGGAGGGTATTGACCTGGCATTCGAGCAGGCTCAGCTCGTCTTGGCGCCGCACCGCCCGTTGCAGCTTGAGGTGACGCTTGAGGGTTTGCGGCGCCAGTTCGCCCAGGTGCCGGGCGATGTGCACCACATGCACGGTCACCAGGCGGTTGAACACGGTCATGATCAACCCGGCCAGCAGCAAGGACTGGATGAGCTGGGTGATGACGATGCTGCGTGCCTCGCCCCAGAGGCGCTCCCACAGCAGGTTATTGTCGCCTTCGATGGTCAGCTCGCCGACTTTTTCATGGGCCCCGGCGTAGGGCTGTGCGATGAGTTGGCGATGCAGCACCGGCACCACGCCCGATTGAGCGACGGGGTATCGATTGAGTTCGATGACTTCAGGCGCTTGCCCGGGGCGCAGGATGTTCAACACCAGGCGTCCCACGGGCGCCGCCATGGCGACGCTGGCGATTTGCTGGTCGAGGGATTCACGGTCCAGTTCCCAAATGGCATGGGCCAGGGTGTTCTGGAACACTTGGTCGATCAGGGCCAGCTCCGAATTCATTTCCGCCAGGTTGTTTTCCCAGGCCATCCAGGTACGCCAGGTGACCATCACCAGGGTAAAAAGCAGGCAGAACAACAGCGTTGCCAGTACCAGGCGGCGTCCCAGGGAGCTGAACGCCTTGGTCTGTGGTTGTGAGGAGGCCGTACGAAAATTGGCATCCATGTCATAACCATTTGCGCAGGATGGCATCGTAGACGCCATTGCGCCGGATGGTCTCCAGGCCCGCCCGGAATTTCGCCACCGTATCGGCAGGCGTATTGCGGCTGAACGCCATGCTCAAGCCGTCGGCGCTGCTTAGCTCGGGCAGCGCCAGCGAACGGATCAGCAACTTGTCCGGGTCTTCGCCATTCTGGCGCGTCAGGTACAGCGCGTTGAGCTCATTGGAAATCCACAACTCCACGTGATCGACCTTGAGCTTGCGGTAGTTGTGTTCGTACTTGGTGCTCGACTGCAGTTCTTCACCGATGCGAAAACCCTTCGATACCAGGTATTGCTCACCCACGTCCTGATTGACCGTGGCGATCTGGTGCCCATGGGCATCGGCCAGCGAGTCGAGTTTCACCGGCCGGTCCGCCAGCGAGTAGATGTACCACTGCGTCGGGCCGATGCTGCCGACCCACTGGAAAAGCGATTCGCGTGCAGGCGTGCGGACGATCGAGTAGATCAACACGTTGCTTTCATTGAGCGCCAGTTCGTAGGCCCGGGCCCACGGCATGGAATGGATAGGCGCGTCCATGCCGACCTCCTTGAGCACGGCCTGGACCACCTCGGTGCTCATGCCGGTCATTCGGCCGTTCTGCGTCATGTTGTAGGGCGGTAGTTCCTCGGTCACGATGCGCAGCGGCGCCTCTGCCGCACAAACACTTGCAGTGAGGAACATCAGGACGCCCCACACTAGCAGGCGATTCAGCGGCAAACCCATTGATCATTACCCTATGCAACTGGCAGAGCCCGGAGGTCTGGGAGCTATTATTGATAGGGTTATCGGCTGGGCTGGCGCCTGCTTGAATCCGGTCTGTCGAAACCGCCAGCCCAGCCGAAGGATCAACCGTTCAACAACGTCATTGTGTGCGCCTGGTATCGGTCGCCCGCCACGGCACCTTCGCCTGCGAAAATCCCATCCAACCGGGCCAATTCACCAGCGCTCAACACCACCGAAGTCGCTGCCACGTTGCTTTCCAGGTACTTGCGTTGCTTGGTGCCCGGGATCGGGATGACATGGTCACCCTGGGCCAATACCCAGGCCAAGGCCAATTGCGCAGCGCTGATGCCCTTGTCCAAGGCCAATGCCTTGACCTGCTCTACCAGCACCAGGTTGCGATTGAAGTTGTCGGCCTGGAAGCGTGGGTTGAAGCGGCGATAGTCATCGGCGGCGAAGTCCTCCGGTGATTTCAGCTCGCCGGTCAAAAAGCCCCGGCCCAAGGGGCTGTAGGCGACGAATGCAATGCCCAGGCGTCGGCACGTATCGAGCACGCCATTGGGTTCGGGGTCACGGGACCACAGCGAGTATTCGCTTTGGACCGCTGCCAGGGGATGCACGGCGTGGGCTCGCTGGATGGTCTCGACACTGGCTTCGGAGATCCCGATGTGGCGGACCTTGCCGGCCTTGACCAGCTCGGCCATGGCGCCGATGGTTTCTTCGACGGGCACTTCAGGATCGATGCGGTGCTGGTAATAGAGGTCGAGGTAATCGGTATCGAGACGCTTGAGGCTGCCATCGACAGATTGCCGGACGTAGTCGGGGCGACCATTGACGCCGCGGGCATGGGGATCGCTGCTGCGCACCAGGCCGAACTTGCTCGCCAGGTACAGGTTTTCACGCTTGCCACGCAGGGCCCGTCCGAGCAGTTCTTCGTTGGTATGCGGCCCGTACATGTCGGCGGTGTCAAACAGCGTCACGCCCAACTCCACGGCGCGGTGCAGCGTGGCAATCGCTTCGCGCTCGTCCACGCCCGTGGTGTAGAAATCCGACATGCCCATGCAGCCCAGGCCGATGGAGGAAACGTGAGGGCCGTGATGGCCGAGTTGGCGAGTTTTCATGTTGATAGCTCCTGGAAATGAACGACCTGTGCAGTCTCTATCAAGGGGTTTCCTGGATAAATCCACGATTATTGGTTTAACTATTCGTGATATCTAAATAGTGAGGCGTGAGATTGGACCGATTACAGGCCATGCAGGTGTTCCGGCGCATCGTTGAACTGGGCGGTTTCGGCAAGGCGGCCGATGACCTTGGACTGCCCCGGGCCACCGTCAGCCTGCTGATCCAGCAGTTGGAAGCCCATCTGGGCGTGCAACTGTTGCAACGCACCACCCGGCAGGTGCGCGCAACGCTCGACGGGCAAGCGTATTACCAGCGCAGCGGCCAGTTGCTGGACGACCTCGATGACCTGGAAAGTTCGCTGTCGGTGCAACGGAGCCAGCCGCGCGGCACCTTGAAGGTGGACATGCCCATTGCCTTTGGTTGCACCTGGATCGTGCCGCGCCTGGCGGATTTCTACCGGCGCTACCCGGCGTTGCAACTGGACATCGGTTTCCATGACCGCCAGGTCCATCTGCAGCGCGAGGGCGTGGATTGTGCGATCCGCGCCGGCACTATCCTTGATCAAGGGTTGGTCGCGCGCCCCATCGTGCGGCTGCATCAGCTGACCTGCGCCAGCCCCGACTACCTCGCTCGCGCCGGCACGCCTCGCCGGTTGGAGGATTTGCCGGCGCACCAGGTCATCGGCTTTGCCTCTGGCAATGGACGGTTCTTCCCGTTCGAATTCGAAGTGGCGGGGCGGGTGCGCGAAATGCAATTGCCGAGTGAGTTGACCGTCAATAACGCCGACGCTTATGTAACGGCCTGTGAAGCGGGATTCGGCTTGATCCAGGTGCCGCGTTACCACGTGCAACGGCAGTTGGCCGAGGGCGGCCTGGTCGAAGTATTGAGCGAGTACGGCGTGCCGACGTGGCCGATCTCAGCGGTGTACCCGCCGCACCGACAGCTGTCACCCAGGGTTCGGGTGTTTATCGATTGGGTGGTTGAGTTGCTGCAGGGAGAGGCGGATGGGCAACGGGCGTTGATGGAGAGGGCGTAAGGTAATGCCGAACCCTTTGGGGAGGACCGACCCCTTGTGGGGGGGGGGGGAAACCCCCCCCCCCCCCCCACCGCTCGGCATGAAAGAATGATCTGTGGGAGCTTGCTCGCGATGACGGCGACCCAGCCGACATTGATGCTAACTGACCTGACCCTATCGCGAGCAAGCTCCCACAGGGTTACATGCTCAGCCAAACATACTGTCTCTTCTAGTCAGGACTCGCCGCAATCAACGCAAGGTATAGCCGCTGTCCACCACCCAGTCCTGACCATACACGCCTCGTGCACCCTGGCTCAATTGGAACAGGATGACATCTGCCACGGCTCCGGGTTCGAGGAATTGCCCGTTCAGCAGGCGCTGGTTGACGGCGCTGGCCACTGAACCCAGAGCCTCTGCATCGAGGCCCAGGGTGCCCCAGATCGGTGTGGCGGTAGGCCCCGGCGAAACCATGTTGAGACGAACGCCAAGAGGCGCCAGTTCAACGGCCAGGGTGCGCATCTGCGCGCGCAAGGCCGCTTTCGATGCAATGTACGCGGCCAACCCCGGGAAGGTGACCTGTTCGAGGAACGTGCCGATGAACACCACGGACGCCTCGGCTGCCAGGTGCTCGCGCAGGCTGCTCAGGGTATTGAGAGCGCCCGCGCCATTGACGGCCCATTGCCTGTCGAAAGCGGCCAGGTCCAGGCCGTCGGCCAGTTGCGCGATTCCCGCATTGGGTACCAGGCAATCCACCGGGCCGATGGAAGTGGCCAGTTGTGCCAGCCTGGCCTGGTCGGTCGCCTGTGTCACGTCGCCGGGCAGCCAGGACAGCCTGTCGCCAAACCGCTCGACCAGTTCGCCGAGGCCACCGATTTGTCGCGACATCGCGATCACGTTGGAGCCGTGCTCCAGCAAACGTTGGGTGACGGCCAGGCCAATACCCGAACTGGCACCGGTGACTACGCTAAGACCAGGTTTGAATTCATTACTCATGTGGCTTTCTTCCTAGGTTCGCCAAAAGGGGCAGAAGACCTGATCAGGAAGTGTGCCAATTAATAATGCCTTGCCAGTCAATGGGTTGGTGTTTGTTGGGTTATTTTGACTCGGATGCGTCGTGGTCATAAAGACCTGATTCTTGGTCTTTATGACCAATTCCATATTCGTCGTTGTGCACAGCCATCAAGCCTTTACCCAACGCTGGCGACTCCAACCGCTCAACGTATCGACCGCCAGAACCAGCAACAGCATCGCCAGAATCACCGTACTGCCTTGGGCCTCCTGGAACAGGCTGAGGCTGACATAGAGCATTTGCCCAAGCCCTCCGGCACCGACAAAGCCGAGCACGCTGGCCATGCGGATATTGTTTTCCCAGCGGTACAGGACATACGCCAGTAGCTGGGGCAGGAGGTTGGGCAATGTGCCGTAGCAGAACGCCAATACCGCATTGCCACCTTGCAGGCGGATGGCGTCGGCAGGTTCCGAAGGGGTATTTTCCAGGGCTTCGGCGAACAGCCGGCCGAGCACGCCGGTGGTGTGCAGGGCCAAGGCCAGGGTGCCGGCATTGGGGCCGAGCCCGGCGGCCAGGACCATCAGCGCCGCCCACACCAGTTCCGGAACCGCGCGCAAGGCATTGAGCACCAGCCGCGAAGCACTCTGCAGGGGCCAGCCGAAGCGCCCGGCCGCAGGCAGGGCCAATAGCAGGCCGAACACCGCCGCGAGCAGGGTGCCGAGGGCGGACATGGCCAGGGTTTCCAAGGCACCGTGACCGATGGCTTTCAGGTGGCCCAGGCTCAGGTCCGGGCTGAGAAAGCGCT
Source organism: Pseudomonas sp. 3JA (assembly GCF_036961705.1). NCBI lineage: Bacteria > Pseudomonadati > Pseudomonadota > Gammaproteobacteria > Pseudomonadales > Pseudomonadaceae > Pseudomonas > Pseudomonas sp. 3JA. The sequence goes on along the minus strand of NZ_JBAMDJ010000051.1, from coordinate 8,715 downwards.
GCGCATAAGCGCCCATCTGGTGCAGGTTGCCGCTGTCGCCGAGTTCGCCCAAGTCGATGCCCAGGTAGACGAACGAGGCAATGACTGCCGCAACGATGCCCAGGACAATGACCGCGTTGATCAGGCGATTCATGCCAACCTCCAGCGCAGCAGGCGGCTGAGTTGATCGGCGAGCAGCACCAGCACCAGGAACGTCAGCAGCAGGCTGGCGACTTCACCGCCGGCGAACATTCGCAGTGACAGGTCCATTTGCTGGCCCAGCCCTCCGGCACCGACGAAGCCCATCACTACCGAGGCGCGGATGGCGCATTCCCAGCGATACACCGTGTACGACAACAGTTCCGCCGCGACATTGGGCAGGATCCCGTAGCTGAAAGCGGCGAGCCGGCTGCTGCCAGATTGCAAGAGCGCGTGGGCCGGACGCTGGTCGACCGACTCGTAGATTTCCGCGTAGACCTTGCCCAGCATGCCGCTGTAGGTAATGGCGATCGCCAGTACGCCGGCCGTTGGGCCGAGGCCGACAGCACGGACGAAGAGCAAGGCCCAGACGATTTCCGGGACGCTGCGCAAGAAGATCAACAAGCCGCGTACCGGCCAGCGCAGCAGTTGGCCCCAATAGCCCGGATGGCCGGCGCGGGAGGCTGCAGACAGCGACAGGGCGCGGCTGGCCAGCAGGCTCGCGGGCACCGCCAACAGCAGCGCCAAGGCCATGCCGGCCGTGGCGATCGCCAGCGTCTGCAAGGTGGCCTGCCACAGCAGTTCAACGAATTCATCGCCATGGGCGGGCGGCCAGAACGCCGCTACGAACCGGCCCATTTCGCTCTGGCTGTCGCTCTTGAGCAGCACGCCGAGGTCCAGTTCGCTGAATTGGATGCCCGGCCACAGCAACACCAGGGCGAGCAGACTGAGCAGCAGGCGCGGGCGGGTGGCGGGGTCTCGGGTATCGCGGGTCAGCATCGGGGAATCTGCACACTCAAGGACGCGTGGGGCGTTGTTGGTGAAGACTGCAGTTGTTCGTTGGCGTAGAGCGTGTCGAGCAACGGACGGTCGACCGCCTCGGTTGGCAGGTCGAACAGGATCTGCCCGTCCCGCAGGCCAATGACCCGGGAAAAGTGCGCCAAGGCCAGTTCCACCGCATGCAGACTGGCGACCAGGGTGACGTTGTGTTCCCGGGCGTGGCGGCACAGCACCGAAAGCGTGTGCTCGGCCAATACCGGGTCCATGGCCGAAACCGGTTCGTCGGCCAGCAACACCTCCGGTGCCTGGTACAACACCCGGGCAATGCCCACGCGTTGCAGTTGGCCGCCGGACAGCTGCTGGCATTGCGCGAACAGTTTGTCGCCCAGGTCCAACTGGGCCAATGCCGCCCTGGCACCTGGAATATCCAGCGGGTGCAACAGGTTCAACAGGCTTTTGCCGATGCTCCACTGACCGAGCTTTCCGGCCAGGACTGCCGTGACCACACGTTGGCGCGGCGGCAGAGGGGGCGATTGGTGGATCAGGCCGATGCGTGCGCGCAGGCGTTGACGCTGGCGGGCAGACAGCTGCCAGGCGCGTTCGCCGAGCAACTGCAGCTCGCCGTTACCCGGGCGCAGGGCGGTGGCCAGCAGGTTGAGCAGGCTCGACTTGCCCGCGCCGGACGGGCCGATGATGGCGACCTGCTCACCGGCGCCGATGTGCAGGTCAATGCCCCGCAGCGCCTGGACGCCGTTGGCATGGGTAACGCTGACCTGGGTCAGTTGCAGGGTCATTTGAGCAGTTCGGCGGCGCGTGCGGCTTCCTCGATGCCCTTGTAGTTCTCAGGCTTGGTTTCGATGAAGCGACTGGCGGCTTGCAGATCGAGGATTTCCTTGTCCTTCGGGTTGGCCGGATCGAGTGCCAGGAAGGCTGCCTTTATCTTGGCCGCCAACGCGGGGTCGAGGGTACCGCGCACCGTCCAGTTGTAGTCGAAGTAGGCAGGGGTGGTGGCGAAGACCTTGACCTTGGTCGTGTCGACCTTGCCGGCAGCAACCAGTTTTTCCCAGACACTGGCGTTCAGTACCCCGGCGTCCACTTTGCCGGCCTGGACCCAGGCGACGGTGGCGTCATGGGCGCCCGAGTAGCCCACGCGACTGAAGTAGCTTTCAGGCTTGATGCCGTCCTTGAGCATGAAATAGCGCGGCATGAGGCTACCGGACGTCGACGACACCGAGCCGAAGGCAAAGGTCTTGCCCTTGAGGTCGGCGAGGGATTTGACGGCCGGATCGGCGGTGATGAATTTACTGGTGAACTGGGCGTCCTGTTCGCGCTGGACCAGGGGAATGGCATTGCCGGTTTTCAGGCGTGCCTGCACGAAGGTGAAGCCGCCCAGCCAGGCCATGTCGATGCGGTCGGTGGCCAGCGCTTCGACCACGGCGGGGTAGTCGCTGACGGGTACGAACTCGACTTTCATGCCGGTTTGCTGTTCCAGATAGGCACCCAGCGGCTTGAACTTGCGCAGCAGCTCGGTCGGGGCCTCATCGGGAATCGCACTGACTTTCAAGGTGTCAGCGGCCTGGGTCAGCAGGCTGCTAAAAGACAGGGCAACGCCGACGGCCAATGCCAGGGAACGCTTGAGCATGGAGGATCTCCGGTACATGAAGGCAAGGAAGGGTGAAGCATCACGCCCACGGGGATGGCGGTACGCCGCTCTGTGAGGGTAGACGAAGGAGAGCGATATTAACCGTTTCTGGCCTTGAACTCACTCATTCCCCCGTGGCGAGGGAGCTTGCTCCCGCTGGCCTGCGCAGCAGGCCCCAGCATGCTGACAGGCAGACCGCATTGTCTGGTTTTGCGACTGCTGCGCAGCCGAGCGGGAGCAAGCTCCCTCGCCACAGGTTCTGGGTTGTCTGGGTTGACGCTATCGCGAGCAAGCTCGCCCCACAGGGGGGAGGCGGGCGGGAGAACCGGGGCCTCGTCGGGTGAGGCCTCGGCGAATGAGAGGTCAGAACAGCTTGGTGAACAACCAGTAGAGGCTGCCGGAAAGGAGGATGGCAGCAGGCAGCGTCAGTACCCAGGCCATCACCAGGTTGCGAATGGTGCGCATCTGCAAGCCCGAGCCGTTGGCGACCATGGTGCCGGCCACGCCGGAGGACAACACATGGGTCGTGGACACTGGCAAACCGAACATGTCGGCGGCGCCGATGGTCAGCATGGCGACGGTTTCGGCCGAGGCACCTTGGGCGTAGGTCAGGTGGGACTTGCCGATTTTCTCACCCACCGTCACCACAATGCGCTTCCAGCCGACCATGGTGCCCAGGCCGAGGGCGATGGCCACGGCGATTTTCACCCACAGTGGAATGAACCGCGTGGAATTGTCGATCTGCTGTTTGAACAATTGCAGCTGGGCGCTGGTGTCGGCGTCGAAGTTGCCGACCTTGTTCTTGTCCATCAGGCGAATGGTTTCGCTGGTCAGGTACATGTCGTTGCGCACGTTGCCCACGGCTTCGGCGGGGACCCTGGCCAGCGAGCCGTAACCCTTGACCTCGGCGCCAATGCTGCCGGTCATCGCAGCCAGGGCCGGAACCAATTGCGGCGTCGCCTCCTTGCTGCCCACGTAGGTGGAAAGGATCGCTCGCGGATTTTCCGGGGCCGGCAGCGGCGAGTGCTTGACCAGGGCTTGCTGGGTGACTTGCGCCACGGCGGCGAATTGCAGTGCCTGGTCGGCCGGCATGGTGCGGTTCAGCGCATACGCCATCGGCAGGGTGCCGACCAGAATCAGCATGATCAGGCCCATGCCTTTCTGACCGTCGTTGGAGCCGTGGGCGAATGACACGCCGGTGCAGGTCAGGATCAGCATGCCGCGTATCCACCAGGGCGGCGGAGTATTGCCTTCCGGGGCCTTGTACAGCGAGCGGTTCTTGACGAAGGCCCGCAGCGCCAGCAGCAGCAAGGCAGCGCAACCGAAACCCACTAGCGGCGACAGCAGCAACGCATAGCCAATCTTGGTCGCTTGGGCCCAGTCCACACCGCTGGTGCCGTCACGCCCGTGCATCAGGGCATTGGCGACGCCCACGCCGATGATCGAGCCGATCAGCGTGTGGGACGACGACGCCGGCAAGCCCAGCCACCAGGTGCCCAGGTTCCACAGGATGGCGGCGATCAGCAGGGCGAAGATCATGGCGAAGCCGGCAGAGGAACCGACTTGCAGGATCAGTTCCACCGGCAGCAGGGCGATGATGCCGAAGGCCACGGCGCCGCTGGAGAGCAGCACCCCGAGGAAGTTGAAGAAGCCCGACCAGGCCACGGCGAAGTTCGGCGCCATGGAGTTGGTATAAATGACGGTGGCCACGGCGTTGGCGGTGTCGTGGAAACCGTTGACGAATTCGAAGCCAAGGGCAATCAGCAGCGCCACGCCCAACAGCAGGAACGGTGTCCAGGTGGTCACCACGGTGCCCAGTTCGTTCATGTCGTGCATCAGGCTGTAGGCGGTAAACAGCAAGCCGCAGCCCAGCACGGCGAAAAACACCACCAGGGTGATTACACTCGGCTTGTGGTTGAGCTGCGGTCTTGAACTGGGGGCGATGGAACTCGATGAGTCCATGACCAGGGTCTGGTTTGTCATGATGAAATCCGATTCGGTGAGCAGTGGGGTTGTAAGGCTCGGTGCCGGGCATCCCTGGCGGGCTGTGAAAGTCCCGGGGCACGATACGCGTCGGTGGCTTCGGACTGCGCAAGCATCTTCTTGTCGTCCCGCTGTGGCAGTTCGATGGCCGGCAATCGCACCGCTTCATCCACGCTAGTTGCAATTTGTTACATGGCGGTGACTGACATCTGTGCTTCACGCTCTTTCCCCTGGCTAAAACGTTTTTCCCAAGGGGATGTCGGCAAGATTGGGGTTATCGATTGCGCTCGACCGCGCAAGGGGCGCCCGGAGTTTCCCCAACAAGCGTCTGCTTGCATGGCAACGTGCAAGGTGTGTCATCCAGGTGTCATCGAAGCTATGGCAGGATCTTCGCAAACCATCGTGGGAAGTCCGGCAGCGCCTGTGCCTGCTGGCTGATGAAGCAAGGAACACCGCTATGAAAGGCGACGCCCCCCTGTTCGCGGCCATTGACTTGGGCTCTAACGCCTTCCGCTTGATGATCGGCCAGTCGGTCAAGCGCAATCGACGCCTGGTGATCCAGGAAGTGAAAACCCTGCGTGAGCCGGTCCGATTGGCCGAGGGCCTGCAGGCCGGGGCGTTGGACGAGCTGGCGCTGGATCGGGGCTGGCAGGCGCTCGCCCGATTTGGCAAGAAACTGCGTGGCTTTGAAGCCGCAAGGGTGCGGGCGGTGGCGACCAGTGCCGTGCGCGAAGCGGCGAATGCCCAGTTGTTCCTGGCCAGTGCCGAGCGGCACCTGGGGTTTCGGATCGACGTGCTGTCCGGGCATGAAGAAGCCCGGCTGGTGTATGCCGGTGTTGCCCATACCGTGCCCGGTGTCGAGCGCACGCGGCTGGTGGTGGACATCGGCGGTGGCTCGACCGAACTGATTCTGGGGCAGGGCGCTCAACCGCTGCTGACGGAAAGCATCGCCATCGGCAGTGGCACCTTTGGTGCGCGTTACTTTCGGGGCGGAAGCATCACCGCCCAGGCGCTGTTGGAGGCTGAGCGGGTGGCGGTCCTGCAGTTTGAACAAGTCGCGGCGGGTTATCGCGCCCAGGGCTGGCAGCAGGCAATCGGTTCTTCCGGTACGGCGCGGATGTTGGCCAAAGTGCTCAAGGCCAATGGTTTCAACGATGTTGGGCAAGGCGGCATTACCTACGGTGGATTGTTGCGTCTGTCGCTGCGGTTGCTGGAAGTCGGCCATGTCGACCAGCTCAGCCTGGCGGGCTTGCAAAGCCATCGCCTGGGCATCCTGCCCGGTGGCCTGGCGATCATGCTGGCGGCATTCAAGGTCTTCGGTATCTCGCAAATGATTGCTTCCGAGCCGGGCCTGAGGTTCGGCGTGCTGCATGGCCTGATGCATCAGCACTGAACACCGACGGTTGTTACCCATTGCCGTCTATCAGCGATGGCTCAATTTCGAGCATCGACGCCTCTTCGGCGACCCCTTCTTTACCAGATCATCCAGCATTTCATCGCCTGGGCAGTCGGTACGTCCGGTGATCGCAAAGCGTGGGCCTGGATCAGGATGATTGCGTGAACGGGGCTTTTCGCTCTTTCGATATGCAGTCAGTGAAGGCACAATGCGCATCCTTTTTTGGCTCGCCTTGCCCGGAGGCCTCGAAAATGATCAAAACGCCGTACTACCTCATCGACAAACAAAAGCTGCTGGCGAACATGCAGAAGATCGCCTATGTGCGTGAGCAGTCCGGGGCTAAGGCCTTGCTGGCGCTCAAGTGTTTCGCCACCTGGTCGGTGTTCGACCTGATGCAGCAGTACATGGACGGCACCACGTCGTCGTCGCTCTATGAGCTCAAGCTCGGCCGGCAGAAGTTCGCTGGCGAGACCCACGCCTACAGCGTCGCCTGGGCCGACGATGAGATCGAGGAGATGCTCGCCAACTGCGACAAGATCATCTTCAACTCCATCGGCCAGTTGCAGCGCTACACCGAGGCGTCGGCCGGCAAGGTCCGCGGCCTGCGGGTCAATCCGCAAGTGAGCAGCTCCGATTACCTGCTGGCCGACCCGGCGCGCCCCTTCAGCCGTTTGGGCGAATGGGATCCGGTGAAAATCGAGCAAGTCATCGAGCATATCTCCGGCTTCATGTTCCACAACAACTGCGAGAACGGCGATTTCGGTTTGTTCGACCAGATGCTGGGCACTATCGAAGAGCGCTTTGGTCACTTGCTGCATAAGGTCGAGTGGGTCAGCCTCGGTGGCGGCATTCACTTCACTGGCGAGGGCTACGCGCTGGACGCCTTCTGCGCACGGCTCAAGGCTTTCTCGCAGAAATATGGCGTGCAGGTCTACCTGGAGCCGGGCGAGGCCGCGATCACTCAGAGCGCGTCGCTGGAAGTTACCGTGCTCGACACGCTCTACAACGGCAAGCACCTGGCCGTGGTGGACAGCTCCATCGAGGCGCACATGCTCGATCTGCTGATCTATCGCCTGGACGCCAAGCTGGCGCCGAGCGAGGGCGAACACACCTACATGGTGTGCGGCAAGTCCTGCCTGGCCGGAGACATTTTCGGCGAGTACCAATTCGATCGTCCGCTGTCCATCGGCGATCGGCTGTCGTTCATCGACGCAGCGGGCTACACCATGGTCAAGAAAAACTGGTTCAACGGCCTGAAAATGCCGTCCATCGTAGTGAAGCAGCTCGACGGCAGCGTCGAGGTGGTTCGTGAGTTTGTTTACGACGACTATCTGTCCAGCCTGTCTTGAGCTGGCGGAAGGAGAAATGAAGAAATTGAAGAAGAACGTACTTATCATTGGTGCAGGAGGTGTCGCCAAGGTGGTGGCCCACAAGTGCGCGCAGCACAACGACGAACTCGGTCGTATTGCTATCGCGTCGCGCAACATCTCCAAATGCCAGGCCATCATCGACAGCGTCAAGGCCAAGGGTAGCCTCAAGCAACCCGCCGACATCAAGGCCTTTGCACTGAACGCTCTGGATGTCGAAGCGACCAAGTCGCTGATTCGCGAAACCGAGTCGCAGATCGTCATCAACGTCGGCTCTGCCTTTCTCAACATGTCGGTGCTGCGTGCCTGCATCGATACCGGCGTGGCCTACCTGGACACCGCCATCCACGAAGAACCGGGCAAGGTCTGCGAGACGCCGCCCTGGTACGGCAACTACGAGTGGAACCACCTCCAGGAGTGCCAGGAAAAGAACATCACCGCCATTCTCGGCGTGGGCTTCGACCCGGGCGTGGTCAATGCCTATGCGGCACTGGCGCAGCAACAGCATTTCGACCGCATTGATTCGATCGATATTCTCGACGTCAATGCCGGCTCCCATGGCAAATATTTCGCCACCAATTTCGACCCGGAAATCAATTTCCGCGAATTTACCGGACAGGTGTGGAGCTGGCAGGACAGCCAGTGGACCAGCAACACCATGTTCGAGGTCAAGCGCACCGACGACCTGCCGGTCGTAGGTTCGCAGAACCTGTACCTGACCGGCCACGACGAAGTGCACTCGCTGTCGAAGAACCTCGACGTGCCCAACGTGCGTTTCTGGATGAGCTTCGGCGAGCACTACATCAACGTGTTCACCGTACTGAGGAACCTCGGCCTGCTCTCCGAGCAACCGGTCAAGACCGCCGAAGGCCTGGAAGTCGTGCCGCTGAAAGTGGTCAAGGCCGTGCTGCCTGACCCGAGTTCGCTGGCGCCGGGCTACACCGGCAAGACCTGCATCGGCGACCTGGTCAAGGGCGTCAAGGATGGCCAGCCGCGCGAGATGTTCATCTACAACGTGGCCGACCACGAGGACGCCTACGCCGAAACCGACAGCCAGGGTATTTCCTATACCGCAGGTGTGCCTCCCGTGGCCGCAGCCTTGCTGGTGGCCCGTGGCGAGTGGGACGTGCAGCGCATGGTCAACGTCGAGGAGCTGCCTGCCGAGGCGTTCCTCGAGGCGTTGGATGTGATGGGCTTGCCGACGCGCATCAAGGACGAGCATGGAGACCGTCCCTGGAACCAAAACGCCTGAAGGACGCCAGGCAGGTTCCGTTCCGACTCTCCCGATAGGAACTCTTGAAGAAATGCTCCGTATCGAAAGGTACGGAGCATTTTTCGTTTATGACATTGATCGTTCCCACGCTCTGGTG
>NZ_JBAMDJ010000050.1:0-43208 GCF_036961705.1 Pseudomonas sp. 3JA | reverse complement strand
TGCGTTCGGCTTTTGGGACGCGGAGCGTCCCGGGCTGCGTTCCCAGAGCGTGGGAACGATCAGGCTGATTCAACCCCTCAAAGCTTAGCGGTCGACCGCCCCGGTTTCTTGCTCTGCAACAAATGCGAGAACACCGCATGCAAGTCATCCGAAGCGCTTTCCTCGTCGAGGTTGAGCTTGCTATCGATGTGGTCCATGTGATGCATCATCAGGTCGACGGCCAGTGTGGCATCGCGGGCCTCGATGGCGTCGATCAACTGAGTGTGTTCGTCATAGGAACAGTGGGAACGGTTGCCGCTTTCGTACTGGGCGATGATCAGCGATGTCTGGGACACGAGGCTGCGCTGGAAGCTGATCAGCGGGGCGTTCTTCGCCGCTTCGGCCAGCTTGAGGTGGAACTCGCCCGACAAACGGATGCCGGCGCCGCGGTCGCCACGGGAGAAACTGTCGCGTTCGTCGCTGACCATCTGCCGCAGCTCAGCCAATTGTTCAGCCGTGGCATGCTGCACCGCCAATTCGGTGATCGCCCTTTCCACCAGGCGCCGGGCCATGAAGACCTGGCGAGCCTCTTCGACACTCGGGCTGGCCACCACGGCGCCGCGGTTGGGCCGCAGCAACACCACGCCTTCGTGGGCCAGGCGTGACAGCGCCCGACGAATGATCGTGCGGCTGACTCCGAAAATCTCCCCCAGTGCCTCTTCGCTCAACTTGGTACCGGGCGCCAGGCGTTGTTCGAGGATAGCCTCGAAGATATGCGCATAGACAATATCGTCCTGGGTTCCGCTGCGGCCGGCTTTACCGGCTCGCGGTTGTTTCTTGAGGGGTTGCAACTGTTCGTTCATGGGCACTCGGGTCGGGAAAACGGCGGCGAATTGACCGTGACTGTAATACGGCACAGCGGGTCGCTGGCAAGTATCGCGTAAATGACACGGCGATTGTACACAACCTCTGATGGCAACACGACTGTACGGCTGTTTGCGGGCATGGCTGTATTGCAATCGGCTACTGCGTTGAGTTTAGGCTTAAAACCAAAACCCTGTGGCGAGGGAGCTTGCTCCCGCTGGCGTGCGGAGCACGCCCAAACGGACCGACGCCGTATGGCCTGACCCACCGCATCGGCTGGTTTTGGGGCGGCTGCGCCACCCAGCGGGAGCAAGCTCCCTCGCCACCGGGCTGCTTCAGATTCTGCCAATTTATAATAAGGATCATCGTCCACCATGACCGAAGTCACGACCACGCCACTTCGTCCATTCGCCGACACCTCACCCTCGGCCATCGTCGCCGGGTTCATCGCGATGATGACCGGCTACACCAGTTCCCTGGTGCTGATGTTCCAGGCCGGGCAGGCAGCCGGGCTGACCAGCGGACAGATTTCTTCGTGGATCTGGGCAATTTCCATCGGCATGGCGGTGTGTTCCATCGGGCTATCGCTGCGCTATCGCACACCGATCACCATCGCCTGGTCGACACCCGGCGCAGCGCTGCTGATCACCAGTCTGGGTGGCGTGAGTTATGGCGAGGCCATCGGCGCCTATATCACCTGTGCAGTATTGGTGACGATCTGTGGCCTGACCGGCAGTTTCGAGCGCCTGGTCAAGCGCATCCCGGCCTCGCTGGCGGCGGCGTTGCTGGCGGGGATCCTGTTCAAGATCGGCAGCGAGATCTTTGTCGCCACCCAGCATCGCACCGGCCTGGTGCTGGGGATGTTTTTCACCTACCTGATCGTCAAGCGCCTGTCGCCCCGCTATGCGGTACTGGCGGCATTGTTGATCGGTACGGCGCTGTCGGGCCTGTTGGGGCTGCTGGACTTCAGCGGCTTTGCCCTGGAAGTCGCGACACCGGTGTGGACCACGCCGCACTTTTCCCTGGCGGCCACCATCAGCATCGGCATTCCGTTGTTCGTGGTGGCAATGACCTCGCAGAACATGCCCGGCATCGCCGTGCTGCGGGCCGACGGCTACAACGTACCGGCCTCGCCGCTGATCACCAGCACCGGCATCGCTTCGCTACTGCTGGCGCCGTTCGGCTCCCACGGCATCAACCTGGCGGCCATCAGCGCGGCGATCTGTACCGGCCCCCACGCCCACGAAGATCGCAACAAGCGCTACACGGCGGCGGTCTGGTGCGGGGTCTTCTACGGGATTGCCGGGGTATTCGGCGCCACGCTGGCGGCGTTGTTCGCGGCGCTGCCCAAGGAGCTGGTGCTGTCCATCGCGGCCTTGGCGCTGTTCGGGTCGATCATCAATGGCTTGAGCATCGCCATGAGCGAAGTGAAGGAACGGGAAGCGGCGCTGATCACCTTCATGGTCACGGCGTCGGGGCTGACGCTGTTCTCCATCGGTTCGGCGTTCTGGGGGATTGTGGCGGGGGTGTTGACCTTGCTGATCCTGAACTGGCGCAAGGATTGATCGTTCCCACGCTGCGTGGGAACGATCAAAGCTTCAAGCTTCAAGCTTCAAGCTTCAAGCTTCAAGCGCTTGGACTTGCCGCTCGAAGCTTGCAGCTTACTTCTGATTGATCGGCTTTTCCGGGTACCAGACGTCCATCAGCGGGCTCACTTCAACGCTGGTCAGCTCAGGACGCGCCTTGAGCCAGGCTTCAACGGTAGCGCGCTGCTCTTCGGAAACCGAGCCACGCTTCTGCAGGCAAACCAGACCGTAGTCGTCGCCGCCGACGTAGCCCAGGCCGTTGGCTTCCATGGCTTCTTTCAGGAAAGCGTCGAGGAAAGCGTCAATAGCCTCATCGGCCAGATCTTCTTTGAAATCCAGGTTCAGTTCGAAACCCAGCTCTTGAAATTCATCCACGCACAGTTTTTTGCGCAGACGCTGGGAACGGTTAGTCGCCATTGGAACAATCCTCATAAGTAATAACGGCCGGCACTTTACCAGTTTGGTGCGCCGATTGCCCGACTGATCGGGCGTATCGACCTACCGTCGGTAAAAAATAGCGGCCGAAGGGCTCAGGCACGGCCCCAGCCGTTGCGGCTTGGGGCATAATGCCGACACTTTCATGACCGTTGAGGGCGTTCATTTTCATGTCCTCGTCTTTTCCCCCTCGCCCGTAGGGTTTTATTACAAATGATCAAATCTTTGCGTCCACTGCTTCTGGCCAGCCTTCTTCTTCCCCTGGCCCTCCCTGTCACCGCCCACGCCGCCACGATCAACACTGCCCTGTCGCCCAATGTGCAAAAAGCCCTCAAGGCCAGCAAACTGCAGAATGACGCCCTGTCCCTGGTGATGGTGCCGCTCAATGGCCCCGGCACTCCGACCCTGTACAACGCCGACGTTTCGGTCAATCCAGCGTCCACCATGAAACTGGTGACCACCTACGCGGCCCTGGAAATGCTCGGCCCCAATCACCAGTGGAAAACCGAGTTCTACACCGATGGCACTCTCAGCGGCGGGATCCTCAACGGCAACCTGTACCTCAAGGGCGGCGGCGATCCCAAGCTGAACATGGAAAAACTCTGGCTGCTGATGCGCGACCTGCGGGCCAACGGTGTGCAGCAGGTCACCGGCGACCTGGTGCTGGACCGCGGCTTCTTCATCCAGCCGCAACTGCCCGAATTCAACGACGACGGCAACGACGAAAACAAACCGTTCCTGGTCAAGCCCGACTCGTTGCTGGTCAACCTCAAGGCCCTGCGCTTCGTCGCCCGCAATGACGGCGGCCGGGTACTGGTGTCGGTGGAGCCGCCAATTGCGAGCATTCGCATCGACAATCAGGTCAAGGCCGTCAACGCCAAGCAATGCGCCGGCGGTGTGCGCTACAACCCGGTGGCCCAGACGGACGGCAGCGTGACGGTGACCGTCGGCGGCCAGCTCGGTGACGGTTGCAGCTCCCAGACCTACCTGTCGCTGCTGGACCATGCTACCTACACCGCAGGAGCGGTGCGGGCGATCTGGAAAGAGCTGGGCGGCAGCATCCAGGGCACGGACCGCCTGGCCGCGACCCCGAGCAACGCCAAGGTGCTGGCCCGAGCATTCTCCCCGGACCTGGCGGAGATCATCCGCGACATCAACAAATACAGTAACAACACCATGGCCCAGCAGTTGTTCCTGAGCCTCGGCGCACAGTTCCGTAACGAAGCCGACGGTGATGACGCCAAGGCCGCGCAACGGGTGGTGCGCCAGTGGTTGGCCAAGAAAGGCATCACCGCGCCGCACCTGGTGATGGAGAACGGCTCCGGCCTGTCCCGCGCCGAACGGGTCAGCGCCCGGGAAATGGCGGCCATGCTGCAAGCCGCCTGGCGCAGCCCGTACTCGGCCGAGTTCATCAGTTCGATGCCGATTGCCGGCACCGACGGCACCATGCGCAAACGCCTGAAGACCACCGCCATGGCCGGCGAAGCCCATGTCAAGACCGGCACCCTGAACACCGTCCGCGCCATCGCCGGCTACAGCCGTGACATCAATGGCAACACCTGGGCGGTGGTGGCGATTCTCAACGATCCGAAACCTTGGGGCGCTTCGTCGGTGCTGGACCAGGTGCTGCTGGACCTGTACCGCCAGCCGAAACTGCCGCAGACGGCTTCGGTGCTCTAATTCCGCCAGAGATCAACTGTGGGAGCGGGCTTGCTCGCTCCCACACTTCGCCCCATATACCCATAATGCTGTTCACATAAGGCATTCGATGAATCTGTGGCGAGGGGATTTATCCCCGCTGGGCTGCGAAGCGGCCCTGAACCCAGCCACCGAAGTATGCCGGGTTGGTTACATTCAGTCTTTTGGGGCTGCTGCGCAGCCCAACGGGGATAAATCCCCTCGCCACTATGATTCAAACCATCCTTAACTGAACGGCACTACCATATACCCAGCCTAAGTGGCTAACCCAACTGCACCTCAACCCGATCCCGCCCGGCCTGCTTGGCCGCATACACGCCCGAGTCAGCCCTTAGCAGCAACGCATCGGCGCCCTCCCCGGCGCGCCAGGTGGCGATACCGAAGCTGGCGGTGACAAACCCCACGCCCTCGATGGGCGCCGCCCGCAAGCCTTCCCACAGCTCCAATGCCAAGGTGTAGGCGCTGTCGCTGTCAGTGTCCGGGCACAGCACCACGAACTCTTCGCCCCCCAGCCGGCAGAACACATCGGTGCGCCGCAACCGTTGGGCGACACGCTGGCAGACGGCCTGCAACACCCGGTCGCCCACTGCGTGGCCATGCTGGTCGTTGATGCGCTTGAAGTGGTCAATGTCGAGCATGATGACCGCCAGTCCTCCGGAACCGCGCTCGACCCGAGCCATCTCCGAAGTCAGGCGCTCCTGGAAATAGCGGCGATTGCGAATACCGGTCAGGGCATCGGTCACGGACAAGGCCCGCAGTTCTTCTTCCACGCGCTTGAGGTCGGAAATATCCGAGATATACCCGTGCCACAACACCCCGCCGCCGGGCAGTTCCTCGGGCGTGGCCTCGCCGCGTACCCAACGCAGGCCGCGCAAGGGCAGTTGCACCCGGTACTCTTCCCGCCACGGGCTCAAGGTGTGGGCCGAAGCGCGAATCGAAGCGCGGACACGCGTGCTGTCCAACGGGTGAATGCGCGAGAAAATCGCCTCGGCGTTCTGCACCAACACATCGGGTTCCAACTCATAGATGTCGCGAATGCCGTCGCTGGCATAGATCACGCTGAAGCGACCGTTGAAATCCATTTTGAACTGGTAGATCCCCCCGGGCACGTGGGCACTGAGCTTTTTCAGCAACACATCACGGGCAGCCAACGCTTCGTGGACGCGCTTGCGTTCGGTGATGTCGATGCAGATCGCCAGGTGCCCGATCCACAACCCCTGGTCATCGAGCATCGGTGTGGCGAGCATGTTCACGGTCAGGTGGCTGCCATCGCGGCGCACCAGGGTCCACTCCCGCGCCTGTTGCCCGCCCTGTTCGCCGCCCTCGAGCAACATCGCGTGGCACGCCGGAATCGGCTTGCCAAAGCGCGCGCCGAGTTGGGCGGCGCGGGCCTGGAGTTCACGCGGTACATGCAGGTTTTCCAGGGTCATGCTCTGCAGGACCTCGCAGCTCGGGTAGCCGAGCATCTGCTCGGCACCGGCGTTGAAGGTGGTGATGACGCCGCGCAGGTCCGTGGCGATGATCGCGACCTGAGTCGCGGCATCCAGCACACCACGCAACTGCCCATGGGTACCGCGCAGCTCCTGCTCCCGGGCGCGCAGTTCACGGGTGCGTTGCTCTACCAGTTTCAAGGCCCGCTGCCGCTGGCTGACCAGTACATAGAGCAAGACGCTGAGCAGCAGGCTGAGCAAACCGCCGAGTATCACCATGCTGGTGACCGAAGAATGATTGGTGGACAGGAACACCCGGCTGGGCCGCAACTCCACCCGGTAGTCGCGATCGGCCAGGCGCAACAGGCGAGTCGCCGACAAATCGCTACGGCCCGGCGGGTTGTGGGATTCGAACAGCGCCTCCTCCGCGTTTTCGGTAGACAGGTCCATGACACGCATCGACAGATTGTCGTGACTGGACGCTGGCAGCCCGTCACCCGCCAGTTGGCGCATGCTGATGGCCGCCACCACGTACCCGAACGGTTCGCTGGCCGACTCCCGGACGACCGGCGCGACCAACAGTACCCCCCGGGCAAATACCGGGTCGGCGCCCATCAGGTCCAATGGCTGCGAAACCACCGGCCCGCCTCGCTGGCGGGCCCGCTCAACGGTGGCACGGCGCAAGGATTCGGAAAGCAGGTCCAGGCCCAGCGGTGTCCCGTAGGAAGCCTGGCTCTGGATGTAGCGCAGCGGTGCGTATTCATCCCGTTCGGCGGCCTGTCGCAGGCCACCGCTACCGTCCGGCTCGCGGATCGTGAATTGAGTGGCCCCGTCGGCTTGCGCTTGTCGTTCGAACGATTGCCGTTCGTCGCGCAGCACCCTGGGCGCCCAGGCGAACGCCCGGATACGGCGCAATAGCACGTCAGCGTAACCACGGAATTCGTTGTTGGAGACATCTTCAGAGTTGGCAAAGAAACGCCTGAGGCTGTCGAGGCGTTGCTCCTGGTCCTGGAAGTGTTCCTCGATGCGGCTGAAACGCTCCTCGGCTTGCAGCTCGAAGCGCTGGCGCAGTTGCTGGTGGAACAGATTCATCATCGCCCAAGTCAGCAACCCGGTCAGGAACATACCGGCCAGCAGGACCAGCGAAGCGACCAGCCAGGCCGACACGTCTTCGCTGATAAAGCCCAGGATCCTGGGACGCACCTGATGCAATGCCATAAACACAACTCAGAAAGGAACCAGGCATAGGCACAGCCCTGGACACAGCCTAAGTTATAGCTATTCGCCATCACTTTAGCCAGTCCCCAACGAGGCTAGAAGCCTTGAATTACAAGGCTTCGTGGATCCAATCAGCCCCGACTCAACGCGCCATGATCTTCCAGGCGCGGTGGATCTTGCCGTTGCGGGCAAAATCCGGATCAATCGTCTTGGCGGTGATCTCTTCCACCGCATAACGCTCGCCGAGGTTGTCCTCGAGCTGGAACTTGCGGAAGTTGTTGGAGAAATACAGCACGCCGCCAGGCGCCAGGCGCGCCATGGCCAGGTCCAGCAATTGGACATGGTCACGCTGCACGTCAAAGATGCCTTCCATGCGCTTGGAGTTGGAGAAGGTCGGCGGGTCGATGAAGATCAGGTCGTACTCGTCACGGCTGGCCTCAAGCCAAGCCATCACGTCGCCCTGCTCCAGACGGTTCTTGTCCGAAAAACCATTGAGCGACAGGTTGCGGCGTGCCCAATCCAAGTAGGTTTTCGACAGGTCGACACTGGTGGTGCTCCGCGCCCCGCCCTTGGCCGCATGGACGCTGGCGGTCGCGGTATAGCAGAACAGGTTGAGGAAGCGCTTGCCGGCGGCCTCTTTCTGGATCCGCAGGCGCATCGGTCGATGGTCGAGAAACAGTCCGGTGTCCAGGTAATCGGTGAGGTTGACCAGCAGCTTCACGCCACCTTCGTTGACCTCGGTGAACTTGCCCTGAGCACTCTGGCGCTCGTACTGCTTGGTGCCGCTCTGACGCTCGCGACGCTTGATCACCACGCGGCTCTTATCCACGTTCAGCGCCTGGGGAATCGCCGCCAGGGCGTCGAACAACCGGGCCGAAGCCTTTTCCGGGTCGATGGATTTTGGCGCGACGTATTCCTGGACGTGTACCCAATCGTGGTACAGGTCAATGGCCATGGAGTATTCCGGCATGTCGGCATCGTAGACCCGGTAGCAGTCCACCCCTTCACGCTTGGCCCACTTACTCAGCAACTTGAGGTTCTTTTGCAGGCGATTGGCGAACATCTGCCCGCCTTCGCTCAACCGCGCCTGCTCCACGACGGGGGCTGGCGCCGGGGCCGGTTTGATCGGGTTACCGTTCTTGTTGTACTGGCGCTCTTGCGGGACTTCCGGGGCCTGATCGTAGGCGGCCTGCTCGCGCTCGGCCTGACGTTGTTCCGGGGTGCGACGCTCGCCCGTGACGAACTGGTCCGGCAACACCTTGATCAGCAGCAATTTGCACGGCAAGGCGCCGTTCCAGAACGAATACTGCTTGTGACTGCGAATGCCCATGCGCTTGCCCAGGTCCGGCGCGCCAGTGAACACCGCCGCCTCCCAGTTCAGGCAGGCCTGGCGCAGACGCTCGCCGAGGTTCTGGTAGAGGTAAAGCAGGCTGGCTTCATCGCCCAGGCGCTCGCCGTACGGCGGGTTGCAGATCACCAGGCCCTTCTGGTTCTGGTCCGGACGCGGCTCGAAGGTGGCGACTTCGCCTTGATAGATCTTGATCCATTCGCTCAGGCCGGCACGTTCGACGTTGTTGCGGCCCGGTTGAATCAGCCGTGGGTCAGCTTCGTAGCCGCGAATCCACAACGGTGGCTTGGCCAACCCGGCCTCAGCACGAGCGGTGGCCTCTTCGTGGAGTTTCTTCCACAGCGCCGGCACGTGGCCGAGCCAGGCGGTAAAGCCCCACTGCTGGCGACGCAGGTTCGGCGCCATGTCGGCGGCGATCATCCCGGCTTCTACCAGGAACGTGCCCACACCGCACATTGGGTCGGCCAGTGCCCCGCCTTCAGCGGCAATGCGCGGCCAACCGGCGCGGATCAGGATCGCGGCGGCGAGGTTTTCCTTCAGCGGCGCGGCACCTTGCTGCAGGCGATAACCGCGCTGGTGCAGGCTGTGGCCGGAGAGGTCGAGGGAGAGGATCGCTTCGCCGCGGTCCAGGCGCAGGTGGATGCGCAGGTCGGGGTTGAGCTTATCGATGGACGGTCGCTCGCCCGACGGCGTGCGCAGCTTGTCGACGATGGCGTCCTTGACTTTCAAGGCGCCGAAATGGGTGTTGTCGATGCCCGAGCCGTGGCCACTGAACTCCACCGCCAGCGTGCCATCGGCCAGCATGTGGTCTTGCCAGTCAACGTCCAGCACGCCGTGATAGAGGTCTTCGGCGTCCTTCATCGGGAAGCGCTTGAGCACCAGCAGCACGCGGTTGGCCAGGCGCGACCACAGGCATAGGCGATAGGCCGTTTCCATGTCGGCCATGCCGCGCACCGCCGAGGTGTGCTCGCGCGCATCTTCAAGGCCAAGCCCGACGGCTTCCTCGATGAGCAGGCCTTCGAGGCCCTTGGGGCAAGTGAGGAAGAGTTCGAAACGATCGGACATGGGGATTCCAGAGCCTTTGGCTAAGTGGACCGGGCAACGCATTGCCGGGCCAGGTTCAATCAGGTGCTTTTCTCAAGAACACCCGTGTGGCACGAAAGTGTGCCGTGCCACCCTCGCCGCTCAGGTTAAAAGAGCTTAGATGCGAAGGCAGAAAAAAAAATCTGTGCAACAAATTGTGAAAACTCGACCCTTTCGTCGAATAGTACCCGAGTGCAACGGGAGGACATTCTCATCCGAGCCAGACCTACCCCTTTCGGCGCAGGGCCGATCATACAGGGGTCTTGCTCAAAAGCGGTCAACGAACATCAAGTTACTTATCGCCCTAACATCTTTATTGTTACGTGCTTATGACAAAACGATCATTCCATCCATGTGACGCTTTGGTTAGAACTCAACACAGGTTGACGTCGCAACGGCGTCAACACCTCGGCTCGTCACGCCGGCAACGAGCCACCAACGGCAGAATGATTCTGCCCCGGCCTCGATAGAGGTCGACGCTAAGCAACAGTCAACAAGTGAGGGCAACACCCTAT
Organism: Pseudomonas sp. 3JA; assembly: GCF_036961705.1. NCBI lineage: Bacteria > Pseudomonadati > Pseudomonadota > Gammaproteobacteria > Pseudomonadales > Pseudomonadaceae > Pseudomonas > Pseudomonas sp. 3JA. The sequence goes on along the minus strand of NZ_JBAMDJ010000050.1, from coordinate 33,052 downwards.
GAGAAGACTTAAGCGTGATCCGTTGGAAAGAGCATTTTTACGCGGTTACCAATATGGCGTTGGTGGTAAATCCCGTGAGCTTTGCCCCTTTACTCTACCGTCGGTACGTCAAGCCTGGATCAATGGCTGGCGAGAAGGACGCGGCGACAACTGGGACGGTATGACCGGCACTGCGGGTATCCATAGACTCAACGAACTTCACGCCGTCGGCTGACACAGGGCTTAATACTCAAGAACTCGACAATTTGACACCCATATCGATTTAACCACGCACGTCCCATCCGGACGGCGGGCTACGGCCCAGGGGGCTCCTTCGAGGAGCCCTTTTTAATGCCTGGGCTTTATGTCATTGCCTGAGCTGCGAACACTGTTGTGGCGAGGGAGCTTGCTCCCGCTGGGCTGCGCAGCAGCCCCAAAAAGCCATTGCACGGTGAGCCAGGCATCAGGACTGCTGCGCAGTCCAGCGGGAGCAAGCTCCCTCGCCACATCCAGCGGAGCAAGCTCCCTCGCCACAAGGTTCCACCCAGCCTCTAAGTCAACGCAACGCCGCGATCGCATCCACCGACTCACGGATCAGCGCCGGTCCTTTATAGATAAAGCCCGAATAAATCTGCACCAGGCTCGCCCCGGCGGTGATTTTCTCGGCAGCATGCCGGCCTTCGGTAATCCCACCCGCCGCAATGATCGGCAAGCGCCCCGCCAGCTCGGCGGCCAGCACCTTCACGGTATGAGTGCTCTTGTCACGCACCGGCGCTCCCGACAACCCACCCGCCTCGTCACTGTGCTCCAGACCTTCGACGCCTTCGCGACCCAGGGTCGTGTTGGTGGCGATCACCGCGTCCATGCCCGTCTCGATCAGGGCCTGGGCGACCTGGGTGGTTTCTTCGTCGGTCATGTCCGGGGCGATCTTGATCGCCAGCGGCACATGCCGGCCATGCATCACCGCCAGCTCGGCGCGTCGCCGGGCCAGGTCGGCCAGCAGTTGCTTGAGGGAGTCGCCGAATTGCAGGCTGCGCAGCCCCGGGGTGTTCGGCGAGCTGACGTTGACGGTCACGTAGCTGGCGTGGGCGTAGACCTTGTCCAGGCAGATCAGGTAATCGTCAACGGCGCGCTCCACCGGGGTGTCGAAATTCTTGCCGATGTTGATGCCCAGCACGCCCTTGTACTTGGCCGCGGCCACCCGGGCCAGCAGATTGTCGACGCCCAGGTTGTTGAAGCCCATGCGGTTGATGATCGCCTCGGCCTCGGGCAGACGGAAAAGCCGTGGCTTGGGATTACCCGGCTGCGGGCGCGGGGTGACGGTGCCGATTTCCACGAAACCGAAACCCAGTTGGGCGAACCCGTCGATGGCCGCACCGTTCTTGTCCAGCCCTGCCGCCAACCCGACCGGGTTGGGGAATTCCAGGCCCATGACCGTCACTGGCAGGTTCGCCGGCGCCTTGCACAGCAAACCGTTGAGGCCCAAACGTCCACCCGCGCCAATCAGGTCCAGGGACAGATCGTGGGAGGTTTCCGGGGAAAGTTTGAACAGCAGCTGACGGGCCAGGGTGTACATGGGTGGGTTTGACTCGATCGACGAAATGAGGCGGGGATTATAGCCGGGGTAAAGGGACAGGAGCGAGCAACCTATGGCTGCTCGCTCTTGGGGCTGGATCAAGGCGTACTGTCCAGAGTAAAGGTTCGGCCGGTTGCCTTTAGGTTGGTAAAAATGAGTGGAAAGTAAAGAAGCATCATCATTACGGCGAAACAGCCATTGAGAACATGGCCCTGGGCATCCTCACCGATCTCGGACTCACTCAACAAAGCTGCTGCCGCACCTACGAACAGGCTGACAGTGTGCCCAAACGAAAGGCGTGCCCCTGCAACTTTTATGAATGCATCGGCCAATTGCGTTCTGGTGGGCCACTGAACACCAGCGCGTACCTCCAGGGCCATCTGTTGTAAAGACTCCGGATCAGAAAAGACCGAATCCGGCCCTAACTTGCGTGATAGCACATCCAAACTTTTGCAGGCAGTGAAGGTAGCTACATCGGCTATCATTCCGAGAGCATTCAGCGCGGCTTGAATAACGTCCGCCCCGAAATTGTAACCAAGCCCCTCGGCTGCCCTGGCAGGACCACTCAATGGCATGGCCTTACCCAGTTCTGCCAACGCAAATTGAACCGCGCCATAAGCCGCAGCTGTAACCCCGGTTACCGCTGCGTTCGCGGGACCTGCGTTGTCTTTCAAAGTGAAGAAGGACTGAGCCAGCGCCCGGGCCATGATGTAGACGACTCCGCCGGCTATTGTAGGGAAAAGCTTTGCCGCCGCTCCCGTGAGAACGGCCCCGAGCGTGCTTCCAAATACAGCAATCGCCATGAAAAGACTCCCCGCCCGAGACTTCCAGGTCGCCTCCCCTGCAACCTCCCTGTGGACAGCCCCCATCAGCGTCAACGCTGGCCCTATCATTGCCAGCGCAACGGTCGCCCATGTCCGAGCGGCCTCAGGTGTATCACCTTCGCGCATAGCCTGCTCGACGAGATAGCCAACGTACTGACGCAAACCGGTGGCCAGCGCAATGATCATCCCCGTGTGCCCGGCGACATTCAGCAGGTTGAGCCCTGGCCCTTTGGCGGCTTCGAGCAGTTCCAGGCCGGCCTCGAGCACAGCTTTCAATCGATCTATACGGCCTTCGGCGCCTGTAGCGCTCCCTTCGCCGATTAAATTAAAAATTCCGCTGCTTTCAGACTCAGGGGGCATTTCAGCTGATTCAATAAAGCGTTCAATTTGAAACTTCGTGTCTAGATCTTCCTCTCCCAGATCGCACTCCCGAAAGGGAGATTCCGTTGCGCGACTGATAAGCTCAAAAGCCGCTTTAACTTCCCAGGGTGATCCCATCTGGCTCGGTTGAAACCCCGTCACGTTCAACATTGCAGGGTCAAGCCTCGCTAAAGGCCTTGCCGAGGTATTTGAAACTGAAACAAAGTCGTCCCGAGCAGCAACGGGTATGCCAGCCCCTCCTGTAATTTGCATGGTCAATTTCTCCTTGTAGTTATACCAACAGTCAAATTTTGATCGTTCCCACGCTCTGCGTGGGAATGCATCCCGTGACGCTCTGCGTCACCTTCCAGAAGCGGAACGCGGAGCGTCCCTGGCGGCGTTTCCACGCGGGAGCGTGGGAACGATCAAGCTTTCTTCGCAGGCCTTCCAGAGAGGCGTGGCTTCAATCACCACTCACTCTTCTCCCAAGCGTCATCCCCCATCGGCTGAAACACATCGCGCATGACGCCCAATACATAGACTTCCATGGCAAACGCCAGGCCATTGGCCCCGCGGACTTCCTTATAAAGCTGCGACTTTTCCAGGCCCTCGTCCTTCAACCGAACCAGTACCTGTTGCGTGATCGTCTTCAATGCCATGGCGGTGGGGTACGCAGCGGTTTCCCCGTCCGCCCCGCGCAGTGTGCGAAGAAACTCATGAATCGCCTTCTCGCCCTGCCCTTCCATGGCCAGCAGCAATTGATACAAGTGCTCGAACTCAGGGTCCGGACGTTTGCTTTGCTCACCAGCAGCCAGCAGGCGCGCTTCCAGCGTCTCCACCGCCGGACTGACGCTGCGATCCAGCGTGCTGGAACCGCTCATGGTTTCAATCTTCATGGTGAACCTCGGTTGCCGTGGAATCGGTGGGGTGCTCGACGAAGCTTGAGCACAAGTCCGTCAGGGTCTGTAACGATGCCTGGTCCAGAGCGCGAACCGACTCCGGCAGGGCGGCGATGCTCGCCAGCAACCTGGGCGCCAACCGTTCCTGGATCGTTTCAACGTCGAATTCCAGCAGTTGATCCGCCAGCCGCAGCACATAGCGCTCCTGCGGGTGATATTCCAGGATCAGTTCGCCGGCCCATTGCTTGCGCAAACTGTCCCGCAGTTCATGGCCGCGCGGGCGGCAATGCAGCGGCAACAGCACCTGCAGGACTGCGGTCGAATCGACCGGGTGTGCGGCCAGCCAACGTTCCAGCATTTCATCCAGCCATTGCGGCTGGCTCAAGGCTTGGGCCAGCAGATCATGCGCGGCCCGAGCCAGCGCGTGGCGCAATTGCAGGCCCAGGGTTTGCGACTTCAGCAAACCGTCCGCCAGTTGCCCAGCGGCGCGCAGAATGCCCTCGGCATAGCCCTGCTGAAACGCCTGGGCATGCAGCGCTTCGGCATCGCGCCGGGCCTGCTCGACACACTCGCGGGCGCGGCGTTGGGCCTCACGCTGCAAGCGCTGGCGGCGACGGGCAGCGGCGATGTCCTCACGCGCCAGGCGCGCGTCCTCGCCCACAGGCAGGTCAGTCAGGGAGCGGATAGAGTCGAGCATGCTGCACCGCCAGAAAGAACAGGCTTGGATCGGGTTTCGTGAGCGGCCATTGCCGATGCAAACGCACGACCGCCTCGGAAAATTGCAATGCCAGGCGATCGAGCAGCGCGGCGGGAACCTGTTCGTGCCAGCCCCACAGCGCATTGAGGCCAGCCGCTTCAACCTGGGCCACGGCAACAGGTGAGCGGTCGATCGGCAGACCGCCTCGCCCCCCTAAGCTGTAACTCGCGAAACGACGAACCGACATCGGCAGGCAACCCAGCGCAGCGCCTCGTGCCAGCTCGGGCATCAAACGATAAGCGCCCATCAGCAAGGCGATATAAGGCAATCGTCGCCAGTGACGAACCCATTGTTTCGCCACGCCGGTCAGTGGCATCGATGGCCAAGGCCCTTGCATCGCCAGTCCTTCGAGCACGATCCGGTTGAGCAGGCTCCGCGCCTCGGCCCCCTCGAATCCCGCGGGCACCACCAGGCGCTGAGGATGCAGATACCCCAAAGGCTCCGCGAGAATCTGCTGCAAGCAGTCAACGTCCGTCATCAGGCCGCCCTGCATTTGCCTGACGATAGGCCCAGGCACCAGCGGCCAACAGCGACCCGCCGATCAGCGCCAGCCACCACGGCCAACTCGGACGCCCCTGAGCTGCGATAACCGTTGGCGCGACATGCTGGATGGGCGCGCGCTTGGACAGCACCACCGAGACGTTCTCGTACTCCACCGCCGCAAAACTGTTCTTGAGAAAACGCTTGATGTCGGTGATCAGCAATTGCGGTTCGACATCGCGCTCATGCAACACCACCGCCGAGAGATGGATCGGCGGCGACTTGCGCCCGCCTTCACCGGCATCCAGGTCATAACTGACATGCACCCGCGCGGAAACCACGCCTTCGAGCACCGCCAGCGACTGTTCGATGCGTTGCTCCAACGCCGAATACAACCGGGCCTTTTCCGCGCGGGGCGAGGCCACCAGGGAATCGGCGGGAAACATCTCCGCGACTTGCAGGCGTGGCCGGGACGGCAACGAATAAAGGTTGAGCAGATCGACGGCGGCGGAAAAATCCAACTGATCGATTTTCACCGCATAACCGGCTTTGCCGGCGTCGACTTTCACCGCCGCGATGTTGTTGCGTTGCAAGACCGAAAGCACTTCATTGGCCTGCTGCTGATCCAGCCCTTCAAGCAGGCTCGGTTGGCGACACCCCGCCAGCGCCAGGCCCAACAGCAGCAACACCACGCCCGCTTTCATGACGCACGCAACAAGGTTTCTGTCGTGCCTACGGCCTTGCGCACCAGCACGTTGAGCAAGTTGATGTCGACGTTGTATTGCCCGGTCATCTCCTGCAACTGGGCCAATACTTCAGGGTCGCTGATATCCGGACGCAGCAGCAACTGATTGATCGCGGCGACTTCCTGGCCGCTGTCCACAGCGGAACCGGCAAACGCCTCGATCAAGCGCGATTCAAGTGACACGACCGGGCCTTCCTGCGGACCGCGCAGCTCAACGAAGGTCGAGCCGTGAACGAGCGAAGGGGAAACACTGAGGATGGACATAGGATGCACTCATGAAAAATGGCCATCGTCACGGCGATGGCCAGTCGAAAAAAACCAGCGTCAGCGGGCCGCTTGGATGATCGCCATGTCGATGTCCTTGAAGCCCTTGATGGTGTTGGTCTGGGCGTTGCGAAAGACCGTGTAGGAGGAAAACGCGGTCTGATAGGCCGCTAGCAGCCCAGGGTCAGAGGCATCTTTTTTCAGGTCCTCCAGCGCTTTATCCAGGACGTCCTTGAGTTTCTGTGCACCGAGTTCGAACGCAGCAGCTTGCTCGCCGAGAAAGTCGTCGGGAAATGTGATGGGTAAACCGATACCAGCCATTGCTCACCTATTGTGTCTGTTTGGAAAAAACCAGGACGAAGCACTCGTCTTGACGTAGCCCTGTGGGCCGGTTTGAAACGACAGGCCCTTGAGCGCGTCGTCCTTGAGCTCGACAGTGAAATGCACGTAGCGATCACCCCACTGCCGGTAAAAGCGGTCGACATACTGGCGAGTGGCGGCCAGTTCGGAATCCTGCAGGTTGCCCTCGACGGCGAACGTGACACTGTCCGCGTGCTCGATCCGGTTGAAGGCCAGGGCCAGGCGTTGCAAGCCGCCCTGCGCCAGGTCGGCGAGCAGCCTGTCATCCTGCATCTGCACCACGACGTCGCGGGCATAAGGGGCCGCCGCGAGTAGCACATCGAGCAGTTGCGCTTGCTTGTCCGGCGTGAGCAGGTTGCGCTGGGTGCTGAGCAGCAGCCGCGGCGTCGACGGGTCCTTGAGGTCCAGGAAGTGCCAGGCCAGTTGCGGATCGTGATCGATCAGCACCTGCTCCAGTCGACCACGCTCCTGGTCCCTCATCAGCACCTTGCCGTTCAGGGCGTTGTGGCGCGTCAGCACCTGTCGGCTCCAACCGGCATCGCGTTCGGAAGACACAAAGACGTAGACCGAATGATCGCGCCCCGACAGCACCTGAACCTCGGCACTGCCGCCGCTGATCAACGCGCGAATATCGGTTTCCGGCGCAGGCCCCGGCATCGACCAAAGCCCCATCACGGTAACCAGAACAATCAGCGCCAGACCGCCGGCGCCCCAGCGCATCCAAGGGGCCCGCCAACTGTCGAGAGCGCTGGCATTGGACGGCGTCTCGGGTGCTTGACCCAGGCATTCGGGCGCCCACGGTTGGTGTTCAGGACGCAAGACGATTTGCAGGCTGCCGATCTGCACCCTGGCCTGGAAGGCACAATGGCGTACCTCCACCGAATCGCCGAGCAACCGCAACGGCACACCGTCCGCCGTGGCCTGGTCGGCCAGCACCTCGAAATTGCAGCCACCGTCCTCCAGGGGAACGAAGATGGTTTCAGCCGGAACGCTGGCAGAACGGACGCCGTCCCCGAGCACATCCACAGCCCCCACCACGAACAGGGTCGCGCCTTCACCCAGCGGGAACTCACAGCCTTGCAACGGGCCATTGAGTATCCGCAAGACGCAGGGCTGTAGAGGGAGGGCCGTCGGAACTGTCACCGTCCTAACTCCAGGGCAGTCAAATGAGCAGGCAGGTTAGAAAGGCCGGCCCCAGGGTTCCTGATGCAAATCTGCCGATTGCCTCCCGCAAAGGATCAGAATCCCTGGAGCGGCCCGGCTCACGGTGCTGCCATTCGCGCCTGGGTGAACGCCTGATAGCGTTTCCAGACTTTGCGGGCATAGCGAAGCCGCGCCGCTTGACGGTGAGGCGAATGGCCGGCGTTGTAGGCGCCGACCGCCGTCCAGTTGTAGCCGTAGCGGGCGATGAATTCGGCCAGCACCTGGGCACCGACTTCCACCGACAGGCACGGCTCATCCAGCAGACGCTGCTCGGTAATGCCTTGGGCATTCAATCGGGGCAGGTGGATGCTGTTGATCTGCATCAGCCCGATATCGCGGGTGCCGTTGCGGTTGTGGTTGATTGCGTCTGGCCGCTGCCCGGATTCAACATCGGCAATCGCTTGCAGCAGCTCGGGTTCGATGGCATGCAACTGCCCCGCCCTGCTCCAGCACCAGGCGTGCGCCTGGGCCATGCCAAGCCCCAGGCCCAGACACATCGGCACGCATAACCACTTGCTTCTGCGCCGCCTCATGCCAGGCGCCGCTCGCTGATCCACGTCAGCTGTTCGTGAATACGCCCGCGCAAGATCTGCGCCCGGACACAACCGGGGTCATGCCGCAGACACTGGTCGATCAACTGCGCCGCCTGCTCGTTGCGCCGCCAGAACCAATGATGCCAAGCATGAAAATACAGCACGTCAGCCTGATCCGCCGACAACAGGCAGCGTCGGAACAACACCTGGGCCGCCTCCTCGCAGCCACGCAAACTGGTGAGCAACGCCAGGCGCGTCAAGGCCGGGAGACTGCCGGGGTCCAGCGCCAAGGCATTGGAAACCGCTGAATGCGCCTCTTCGATGGCGCGTTTCTGGTCACCCAGGCCCATCAGCGCCTGCCCCAACCACACATCCGCCAAACCGCACCAGGGCGGCGCGTAGCCGGCATCGAGTTTCAAACACTGGCGAAACAGCACAGCGGCATCGCCGAGGCTTTGCGCCGTGTGCTGCTGCACGCTGCACAGCCCATTGAGATACGCCACCGCCACCGGGTACGACCCACAACGATCACCGACCGGACGCAACCCGGCGACACGCTGGGCCACCAGGCAGGTCAATGCGCCCAGGGCCTCGCCAGGATCATGGGCGTCCAGCGTCTGCCCATGGACCAGCGCCTGGTCGCTGCCACGAATCAACTCCACCGACCAAAGTCGCTGCCCGCCCGAACCGACGAACCGCCCACTCAAGCAGTAATCCGCCGCCAACCGCCCGGCCAGTGAGCGCACATCCTCCGGTGCCCCATAGGTCGCGATCACCCCCGAGGGCATCACACGCAAAGCCTCGCCAAACGCGGTGGTCAACTGACGGATCAGCACATCCTGCAGATCCAGCGCCGCCGTCTCGTCCAGGTGGCGAAAAGGTAAAACAGCCAGCGAAGGCGCCACCGCCCCCGTCTGACTCGGCACGTCGAGTTCAACCACTGAACCGGTGAATCGATAGCCCTGGCCGTAGACCGTCGCAATGTAATCCTTGTTTTCCTTGAGCAACTTGCGCAAAGCGTAGATGCAGCGTGTCAACGACTCCTCCGCCGCATCCATCCTGGGCCAGACATGGTCCAGCAAATAATCCTTACTGACGACCGTACCCGCCGACGTCAACAACAGGCGCAGTACGTGCAGCTCTTTGGGTGGTACATGAACTCCTTGTCCATCTCGCATCAGCGTTCCATCGCTTTGCAATAGCCAGTGGTCAAAAACGAATGACTTCACCGACGTTTGATCAGTTGCACTGTCCATACTCTGGGACTTCTCTATAGAAAGTTACTGAAGCGCGATTGAGCCTGCCGGGTGGGCAGGCTCGGGATGGCGAGCTGCGTGACTATAGGAAGATGTGTGGGGGGATTCCGTAGGGCTTCCAGGCATACTCATGTAGGAAACCACGACAAAAACTGTAAGGTATTAGTTTCCAGAATGGCAAATAGCATAGAGCAGCCAGTCATACCACCCCATCTGTAGAGCCTATAGTTATAGAAAAATGCCCCCTCATCAGTTTACAGATAGCCTGCACGAGGTGATCACGACGGCTAAAAACCAATCTCACGGCCACCCTCAGATAAAAACCATCTACAGTCTAAAACAATCCTTTTAGCACTCTACTCCCTATAGTTGGATCTGCACTTAGGCTGCGCGAATGAATATGCATCGCTTCTTCCAACGTCTTACCCTCATACACCTTTAAAGCAGTCAAAAATCGTTGAGCCTCCGGAGCCTCAAGACCTTCTACGACAGACATCATAAAACCCTCATCTATAACAGCACCACGAGCAGCTTCTGTTTCATTATCGTTATATTTAGAGGTCACATACTTTTCAAACAAATCTTGATCCACCGCAACTATTTTTCCTTCCTCAGGACTAAAACGAGCGACCTCAATATATTTCCCAGCCTCCCAGACCAAAAGAGAATAATCCTTAATCAAATCATTTTTTTGCTCCAAAAGATCAATAATTGCCTGCCGATTCAGCACTGCACTTTTAGCGAAGTTACTCACTGCTCCGAACGTCATTCGAGGCTCATTACCTCCTCTCTTCAATACTCGACAACACAAAGTAACCAAATCCACCTGAATGTCGCGCACGGAAACTTTCTGACCTTTACCACTATCAACCATCGCATTGAGTTTATTCTCAACAGCATCCACTGTGAGATACAAAGCGTCCGACGTAAAGACCAATGAGAACCGCTCCATCAGAGCATGTTCAAATCGCTGAACTATCGTCGTTCCTTGAAAATGGACTTGATCATTAGTTAAACCTTGTACTCGATCACGAATCATAGATTTAGCCTCATCGGGAGCCACAGCGTAGCGATTTGCCAAGTAACTGCTCTTACCAACAGCGGGAGCTCCACGTGCGATAACCAGATCGCTTGCATTTACCTCCCCACCCCCTAGCATAAGCTCTACAAAAGATCCAGAACACTCATCCGCAGCCCTGACAAGCAAATTATTAATGATATTGTGATTTACATTTTCAATCTCTGGCAGCCAAACACCCGCACGCCCTAGAAACTCTTTGAATTCAAAAAAACCAAGCGCTTTCTGAGCAATCAACTCCTCATTCGAAATATAAGTAAGTGCCTGCCATGTCTCCAATGAAGGATCAGCCCGCAAACAAGCCAAGCGTGCTTGAAAAGTATTTTCCGATTTCGGCAATCCTTTTAAGTATTCCAGAACATCCTTTGCATTATTTTCATTAATTTGAGAAGTACCGCACACACTCTCAGCCAATCTTAAAGGGCACCCACTTGGGTCCGAACCCCGCCCTACAGACAACACAGCCGGACCGTTACTAGTGGTAAGAACCTCACGACTGATTGAGGACGAGCGATTTAAACCATCAGCCCCTGCCGAACTATCGACCACCGGCCTTGGTGCAACACTAGAAAAATCAATTAACATTAGCCACCCACAATCAGAAATACAACCTAAACAAATATCTATCAGACTGCAAAAACACAACACACACGACCAAACCAACAACACTCCAACTTCATCACTTCGACTCCAAAAATCACCTTACGCACTTTAAATACTGAACCGCCCAGCACCTCACACAAAAACAAAAACTCTATCAATCAGAGGAATCCTCAATCGAAAAGCCGTCATACTAGTTAATCCCACCCGTAGCCGCCACCGAACTTACAATATCGGACACGGACCGCCATCCCGCCACCTGACTCGACGATAGTTCTACGTGAAACGCCTCATCCACAATCATGACAATCTCCACCACATCCACAGAGTCGGCATTCAAATCCTCCACCAGCCGCGAACTTCCACTTATCGTTCGTTGCGCGGCAGGGAAATACCCCGCCAGCAACCTGATTACTTCAGTCTCAATGGCAGCCTCAGCAACAGACGTATTCATTTACCATCTCATGCTCACAAAATTAAAAATTCAACATCGCCCTCAACATATCCGCAAATTGATTCAAATGCGCCGACAGTGTCTTGTTGAAATTGTCATGATACGAATTGGCATTCGAATATTTCTGGGTAAGGGATTGCAGCATGTTTTTCAGGCATTCTTCCTGGGCATTGAAGCCGGCTCGTCATTGGTTGTACTTCGCGGCATCCCACGTCACTGTGCCGTTATTGACGGACGGCCAAGCAAAGGAAGACGACTTAAGTCAGCAAGACCTATAGAGCCTTCAACTTTCGCAATTAAAAACACGCCAGGCGCATCAACTAACATATACACCCACTAAAATTAACATGACTACCACAAACGAACCAACAACCGCGAAAATTGAATATTTATCGCCCTTACTTTAATCACAAAAAACCGCCATCACGCTACTGCCTCTTAGCCTAGTTACTAGGGTAGCGAATGGATAGAATTACTCACGACTGTTTGCCCTTTGAGCATCTCTTCTATAAGGTCCGTTGCCGCGCCATGTCCGAGCAGATGTGCTGCATCTTGTGCAGGGTCATCAAGAACTTGTCTGAGGTCTTGGCCCATGTACAGTAGAACTGCTTCTGACACCTCCACCGCACTGTGATACCCCATTCCGATGAGGAAAGCCGCCGCACCTGAAGCTCGTGCAAGTTTTTGGTCTTTTCTCTCCAGCGTGTCGTTACTCAATGGTTCCCAATCAATTGAACTTTTTTGTTGTAACCTGCCAAGGAACTGCCTGTCATGGGCGTCCCCCCGCAGCATGTCCCAAACTTGCAAAATTTCTACTGGCGACCCCGACATGTGCCCCACCAAAGGCTCGGTGGTCTCGAGCACGCGGCTTTCACTTAGATGGGGAACACTCCATTCAACTCGCGGTATTCTTTTTTCCAGTGGGACGCCTATTTGCTTATCCGCTTTTTCGCCGACGTTGTGTATTCCAATCAGCGGCCTAAGCTCCGCGGATGGACGGACGCGTTCTGTTTTCTTAAGGGGACCAGCGACATAAAAGCCACCCTCCTTCTGAATATCACGAATGACGTTATCTGTCAGCACAGGCAACCCGCGCGCCCTCATCAGGTAATTAAGATTCTTTAAAGCATCCGATTGTTCTTGAACCTCCCTCTCGCTGCCCTTAACGGCCGTACCTGCGTAAAGTTCTCCAATATCCCCCATCAAGGCGATTACTATCACGCGGTCTCTCCCCGTGACTGCCTTCAATGCGTAAGGCATTTGGTGCTCATCACGCACGCGGGCAAGCGTATCGAAAAGCACATCAATACGCTCACCAAAAAGGATCCCCCCCTGCCCAAACAAACGTTTGCTCAATGTTTTCTGATCTTCTGGATTTAGATTCTGGATCAGGTCATACAATGTCCCGGCAGCCTCGCCAAGTTCTTGTACGAGCGAGTACCCCGGATAATAAAGAAGCGTCCTTGCAACGATCGTCTGTGATAATGCCAACTCAGCCGTCCCCGAATCTTCTTCGGAGCGTAGGGCTGGATCGATATGCGACATCCTAGACCCCCCTTCCATTATTCGACTGGATTGCGACAAACACAGCGCCTTGGAACCAACAGGTGTGACCGCCAAAACGTCCGTCGCTGAGTTGGGCAGTGACAATATTCCACTGCTTGACTGCGCCTTAATTATGGCTGTCGATAACCGTACCGATGCGGGCCTTTCAAGATCATTAATGCCAACAGCTCGACCGGGTACATTCAGGATTTTCATTGCAATCTCATATTAAACTTTAGGTTAATTTCAGCCGTCTTCTGCCTATAACCTCCCCCTTACGATCGAATTAACAATATCGGTGACAGACTTCCATTCCGCCACCTGACTCGACGATAGTTCTACGTGAAACGCCTCATCCACAATCATGACAATCTCCACAACATCCACAGAGTCGGCATTCAAATCCTCCACCAGCCGCGAACTTCCACTTATCGTTCGTTGCGCGGCAGGGAAATACCCCGCCAGCAACCTGATTACTTCAGTCTCAATGGCAGCCTCAGCAACAGACGTATTCATTTACCATCTCATGCTCACAAAATTAAAAATTCAACATCGCCCGCAACATATCCGCAAACTGATTCAAATGCGCCGACAGTGTCTTGTTGAAGTTGTCATGATACGAATTGGCATTCGAATACTTCTGGGTAAGGGACTGCAACATGTTTTTCAAACGCTCTTCCTGTGCATTGAAGCCGGTTTGCCATTGGTTGTACTTGGCGGTATCCCACGTCACTGTGCCTCCGCTCGGCACGCTACCTAGCATGGTCGTCAATGGGCTGAGGTCGATGACGACACACCAGCCGCTATCCGGCGGGGGATTCTGTTTCAGGCAACTGGCGGGCAAGCCCAGGGCCTTGAGCCATTTCTCTGCTTCTTCCTTGCTCGCTGCGCCGTCGCCAGGTTTCGGAAAGAGTACGGACGCGGAGTTGGGGTGGCTGTATTTATTGATCAGACTGGTCAACGCGGCGCGCAATCCGCTGACACTCACCTTGACCTCTTTACCGTCGTTCGTCCCCTCGATCCAGTCCTTCATCTTCGCGGTAATTAGAGCGTTGAAATCGGCAAAGAAGTCGGTATAGGCCTTGATGATGTGTTCGTAACCGGCGAGGTAGCCGTTCTTGATCAGGTCGATCAGCTCGAGCAGTTTGTCGAAGAAGTCATTGGAGGAATTGATCCCGGCATCCAGGGCCTCCGCGATTTCGAAGGGTTTGTCCTGGTCCACGGCTTGCTTGAGGCTGCGCAGGATTTCGCCTTGTTCCTCATTGAGCTGGCGCAGTCGACTGTCGTCCAGAAGCGTGGTCTTCATGCTGTGGCTCATCACCGCACAACACTGGCGGGCGCGCTGGGCCCACAGGTGTGAGCGATCGCGCTTGGCGTGGATTTGCTCAAGAAACTCCGGGATAAGTTGCGCCACGGACTCGGTGGTCATGCCTTCCAGCGACTTGGCGTTGAACGGGCCCCTGAGCAGATTGGCGAGGCTGCGATTGAGTGCGTTCACGGAGCGGTCGAGCAACTGTGTCAGAGAGCTGACCGTTTGTACTTCAACGGGAATGTCCACAGGCAACGGTGTATCGACCGTGGCGTCGATGTTCGGCAGCAAGACGACAGGTGTCTGTATGAATCTGGTGATTTCCATGTTCCTCTCCTCAAGCCGTCACGGCGCGAATAACGTCACTGCGTGATTGAAAAAGCTGCATGACCATGTCCATCAGTTTTTGCAGCAATGCGGCATCGGCCGCGTCCTTCTGAGCGACTTCATCCCCCAGGCTCTTCTGGCTGGTCTGCGCACTTTGCTGCAGCACCTCTTTCTCCCGCGCGGCGTACTCGGTCAGGAGGCGCACCATGCTCGACACCACTTGGCTCAGGTTCATTGACATGGCGCTGAGGGCGCGGCCGATTTCGAGTTTCCTTTCAATACCCCGGCTGCCCATCTGGCTCAGCCAGTCGGAGGTCTCGCTGACCTTTTGCGCGTTGGATATTTGCTTTTCGAACCAGGCTTGGTCCTTGGCTGAGAGGGGCGATCCCTTGGGTTTGAAATCGACCAGCGTCGGACGACCGAATGCGTCGAACGTCCTGATCTTGTAGGTGGTGTCCGAATTCCAGTCCGTGCGGTCGCGTTCAAGCTTGAGGTCGCGTTCGATGTTCCTGGCGTTCAGGGCGTTGGGCTTGTGCAGGTTCAATCGGTTCTGGGGGTCTGTCTCGCTCAGCCACTTGGCGTTGCGACCGACCTCCTGTGCCTTGAGGATTTCCTTGTCGAACCAGGCCTGGTCCTCGGCTGGCCGGGGTGAACCGCTGGGTTTGAAATCGATCGTCTTCGCGCGACCGAATTCATCAAGGGTCTTGATCTTGTAGCTGCCCTGCGGATTCCACTCGCTGCGACTGCGTTCAAGCTTGAGGTCGCGTTCGATATTGCGAGCGTCCATGGCGTTGCGTTTGTGCAGGTCGATGTCAGCATGCTTCAACGTTTGCCCCTGGAAGGTCTTGAGCAAGGCGAACCCAGAGATCGCGCCGGACACGATGGCCCCGGTGATAGCGCTGTACAGTGCCGCCTGGCCCGACTCGACAATGGCCGCGCCTTGGGCCTTGGCCGCCTCGGAGGCCATGACGCTGAAATGTCCACGCAGTTGAGCATTGGCGACCCGCGCGATGTTCAGCGCGATGATCGCCGCCACCAATACGTTCGCGTGTTTCTCCCAGGCGCCTGGATCGAAGACCAGCTCGTTGCGCACTTCATCGCTGAGCATCATCGAGGCGGCCATGAAGTCCTGCCAGTCCGACTCGGTGGGCTGGTAGGCGTTGATCGCGCTCTCCAGCTCCGCAGCTGAAGGCGCCGTGATGCTGGGGTTCTGGAGGACTTGTCTTGCGGTGATCTCGCCGAAAACCGCTGAATCGGAGAGGGACTTCCTTTTGAGGGGGTTTGAAGATTCAGTTTGAGCGGTTAACACGTCTTGCCCTGCATTGAGGACAAAAACATGCGTGCTCGAAGTGTCAATAGCCTTCATCGTAGGTACCTGCTATCCGTGATTTCGAATGTTCTGAGCTATCTTCAGCTTGGCGTTGTGACTGTGCTGCAGATCGGCAAACACCTGCTCGATCTGATGGGTTCGCTCCCGCATCGCCTGGCCGTAGTCGTCGACTACCTGGGTCAGGTATTTGCTGATTTCCTCGCTGATCGCCATGCGCACTCGCACATCGGCCAAATGCACGGCCGCTTTGGCCTGATGCCGACCGGCCTCGATTTGCATCACGCCCTGCGCCGCGACATGGCCGAACTCGGTGACGGCCTGGGCGATCTCCAGGTTGGCGGCGTAACGGGCCAGCGATACCGCATCGGCGCCGTTGGTCACCAGGCTGCGCAACTGCGTGAGCATCTGGGTCAGCGATTTGCCCACCGAGGTTGCCACCTGCTTCATGGCTTGCATTGCAGCGGGCGCGGCCTGGGCGACCACCGACCCCAGTTTCGAGGCGACGGCGCTGACCATCGGCCCGATCACCGCCGTCCCGACAACCGCCACCAAGGCAATGGCGGCCAGCGTCGAAACGACGCCCTGGATCATGCCGGCGATCTGCGCGATTTCCTTGGCCTTGTCTTCATCAACGCCCACCTCTATCAGTATCTGGGTGTAGAGCTCGGTGAAGAACTCGATGGCCTCTTGCATGGCGACGGTCAGCGGCTTCATGGCCTCGGCCATGAACGATTTGCCGGTTTTCTCCTCGACCACCGCATCGGCAATCATTACCGCTGCGCCAACCACCCCAACCACGATCAGGGCCACGTTGGCGGTCAGGACCCCGGCGACGATGGTGGCGGCGGCCAATATCGCCCCGACGATCTTGCCGATGCAGCCCATGGTTTTCTGCAACGCCTCGGCCTTGCGCACTTCCTCCAGGTATTTATCCGACTCACGCTTCATGTGCTCCTGAAGCTTGACCTGCAACTCCTGGAACAACTCCTGGCTCAGCTCCTCCTTGTTCTGCGCTGCCTCACCGAGCAACTCGATGATCTTCAAGCGGTTGAGCAAGGCCAATGCACTGCTGCTGAGGGCTTTTTCGTCGGTTTCCTTTTGGTCGGGGCCTGCGCCGCCGGACACCACCACTTTCGCGATCACCCCGCTCAAGGTTTTGGCAAAGGTATTGGCGATCTCGATCAGCTTCAGGTGCGCGGCGGTCGCTACGTTGAACGTTTGGGTGTGGCTCGCCAGTTCGCCCTTGAGCTGATCGCGACGGGCCAGCTCCTCGGCGTATTCGGGCGAGTCAGGGTCCAGTTGTGCCAACCGCGCTTCGCTGTCTGCCAGCAGACCTTGGAAATGCAGGACCCGCTCGTGCAATTGGTCGAGTTGCGCCTGGCTGCTGCCGACATCCCCCTCGGCATCCGCCATGGCCTGGACGGCGGCGGCGTATTCGGCCGAGAGGTTTTCAAGCCCTTGCTGGCGGGCACCGGCCATGCTCTGCAACATCGCCAGGCGGTTTTTCAGTTTGTTGACGTCGACCTCACCGATCAGCTCGGAAATCATCGCCATCAACAGGGTGAACAGGTCACCGTTGGTTTCCTGCTTGTTGCCATCGGCCCGCGGCGGTGGTGCGTGCAGCACGGGTCGGCCGGTGCTGGCGGTCGGGCCAGCGTGACCGTCGTATTGCACTGACATCAGGTCCGCCAGGGCTTTGCGACCGGCCTCCTGATAGTCCGTGGTCCTGGCGGCCTTGCTGGCCGCCGCGCCGTATTTTTCAAAGGCTTCGGTGCGGCTCATTTCCCCCAGGAAGGGAGCGCTACGGGTACTTCCTATGTCAGTCATGTTCAGTCCTCCGAACAGTGCAGTTCCATGTGGGCCAGGGTGTCGAGATACACCTTGGCCTGCTCGCGCAGATCGTCTTCCGCGGCTTGCTCGATGACGTATTCGAAACACAACCTGGCCTTGCCGACCTTGCCCAGGGCCAGATGACACTGGCCGGTGTAGAGCATTGGCCGGTAGTCGTTCTTGCCTTGGGCAAACGCGATGGCATACAGGTCGATGGCCTTCTGGTGGTTTTGCTTGAGCTGGTGCACCGCCGCCAGTCCCATCCAGTAATGGCTGTTGTAGAAGTCGTAGATGCACAGGAAGTGGAAGAACTTCTCGGCGTCGTCCAGCCGTCCTTGTTCGTAGAACTGGAAGGCGAAGGCATAGAGGCTGTCCATGTGTTCGTCACTGATGCCTTGCACGTCTTTCAACGCCGCGCCACCGAGTACCGCGTCCACGACCTCCAGGGCCACCTGCTCGTCTTGTTTGTTGTCGCGACTCATCGGCCACACTCCTGAAAAAGCGTCAGCGTTGCTGACGGGTGCATTGAGCCAAAACGCCGATAGGTCACGCTGCCAAATTGCGCTCATCCTTGCCTTTGTGGCGAGGGAGCTTGCTACCGCTGGGCTGCGCAGAAGCCCCCCCGAGAGCACTCCAATCAACCTGATGTACCGTGTCGTCGGGTTTTGGGGCCGCTGCGCGACCCAGCGGGAGCAAGCTCCCTCGCCACGGGGTGGTGGGTGTTCGGCGTGGTTGATGGGGTGCTGTTTCGGGTCGGTGTTGCCTCCAGACGAAATCTCCAGCTGGCGAACGGCTCTTGTGGCGAGGGAGCTTGCTCCCGCTGGGCTGCGCAGCAGACCCCCGAAGACCACGCCAATCAACCTGATGCACCGTGTCGTCGGGTTTTGCTTCTGTGGCGAGGGGATTTATCCCCGCTCGAGTGCGCAGCGCTCGCTGCTTTTTTGGGGCCGCTTCGCAGCCCAACGGGGATAAATCCCCTCGCCACAGGGTTATGCATGACCCTGGCCTCACGCCTGTTCGACCTGTTCCAGCCAGATCAGCAGGCGCAGCACTTCCTCGACTTCCTGCACCTGGAGGAAGCTGTAGCGCTGGTGGGTCTTGAAGATCCGTCGGGCCAAGGCTTTGTCGTTGATCACCGGCACACCGACTGCCTTGGCATACGCCCGCACCGCCAGGGCGCGTTGGTTGGTTTCCATCAGGGAGATGAACGGCAGCAAGGTGATTTCCGGGCGGAAATACACGCCGATGGCAATGTGCGTCGGATTGGCGATGATCATGCGCGAGCTGCGCACGTCGGATTTGACCTGCTCCGACAACAGCTCCATGTGCAGGTCACGGCGGCGGCCCTTGATCTGCGGGTTGCCGTCCTGCTCCTTGTGTTCACGCTTGACCGCGTCCTTGTCCATCATCTGGTCTTTCATGAACAACCAATATTCGCTAAGGGCATCGAGCACGACGATCAGCAGGATGCAGGCCAGGAACGCCAGCACCAGCACCAGCAGCAAATGCCCCCAGATCGCGAACAGGTCCGCTGCCTGGGCGAACAGTTGGGCAAACAGCAATTGCCGCTGGGTGACCCAGACGATCCACAGCGCCATGGCGAAACTGCCCAGGTACAACAGCGCCTTGAAGGTGTCCTTGACCGTGCGCAGGCTGAACAATTTCTTGAAGCCATTGATCGGGTTCAAGGCGCCGAGATTCAGCTTCAACGCTTCGCTGGCCAGGGCAAAACCGCTTTGCAGCAGCGCCGGCAACGCACTGGTCACCACGCAGACCAGCAACAGCGGCAGCAACGCCTTGAGGCCGACCAGCACCAGCATCGCCGAATAGGTTTGCAGTTCAACGTCAAAATCGCTGGCGATGATGCGCCGGTAGACCTCCATGATCTCGAACAGCGAGCTGTTGAAGACCAGATAGCTGATGCCGCACAGGGTCAGGCAGGTGATGACCAGATCCTTGGCCTTGAACGTCTGGCCCTTGCGGGCGGCATCCCGGAGGCGTTTGGCGGTGGGCTTCTCAGTCTTCGAGGCGCTGGATGACATGATCGCCCTCCCCGTCACCCAGAGACTGCGCCAGCCCCTCGGACATCCCGCCCATGCGCAGGACTTCGTCCGGCAGGTGCACACCGAAATACAGCATCAACACCACCAGCGCCACCAGGCTCTTGACCGTCAACGACACGGAAAAGGCGTTCATCTGTGGCGCATAGCGCGAGAGCAAACCGAGCAAGGCTTCGCTGACCAGCAAGGTCGCCACCACCGGCGCACTGATCACCAGCGTCTTGCTCACCAGCACATCCAATAGCGCGTGGAGAGCCGGCAAGTGCATCACGCAGTCGTTGCCCGGCGCACAGATGCGATAGCTCTGCGCGACGGTTTCCAGCATCAACAGCATCCCACCGCCTTCGAGGTACACCGCCGCCGCGAACAACTGGAGAAAATTCGCCAACTCCGACGTGTCGACACCGTTCGCCGGATCCACCGTGCTGCTGAGCATGGCACCGCGCTGGTTGTCGATCAGGTTGCCCATGGCATGCAGCACCCAGAACGGCCAGCACAGCAGCACACCCAGCAGCACGCCGATACTCACCTCCCGCAGCATCAAACCGAGGAACGCCAGGCTGTCGAGGGCGGGCGTCGGCACGCCGACGTAGGCCCAGAACCCCAGCGCCACCAGGACAATCACCGCCTGGCGCGCGACACCGGTCAGCACGCCGCTGTTGAGAAACGGCAACATGAAGAAAATCGGCGCCAGGCGCGCCACGCCCAACAGCGCGGCAGCGAACCCGGCGTACAACTCGAAGAACAGCGTCACCGCCATCGGCCTAACCCAACGCCAGGCGAATGACTTCGCGGCTGAAATCCAGCAGGGTTTCGCCGTACCAGCCCGAGAGCAGGAACAGGCACGCGGCGACCGCCAGCAGCTTGAAGCCGAACGGCAGGGTCTGTTCCTGCAACTGGGTCACGGTCTGGATCAAGCCCACCACCAGGCCGACCACCGTGGCGACGATGATCGGCCAGGCCACCATCAGCAGGATCAGGTACAGGGTCTTGTTGCCGGCGTAGATCAGATCGTTCATGGCTGCGCCTACGCCAGCAAGGTCAGGTATTGCTTGACCAGCCCGGTGGACAGCAGCGCCCAGCCATCCAGGGCGACAAACAGCACCAGCTTGATCGGCACGGAAATGATCACCGGGCTCATCATCATCATGCCCAGCGCCAGCAGGATGCTGGAGATCACCAGGTCGACAATCACGAAGGGCAGGTACAGGTAGAAGCCGATCTTGAAGGCACTCTTGATTTCACTCAGGGCGTAGGCCGGCAACAGCGAAAACAGCGAAGGCGCCAGCTCTTCATCGGCGGGCCAACCGGTGTCGGTTTCATCCTGGACCGCCTGGGCCCGCTCGAAGAACAGCGCCAGCTCCGGGTCGGTGTATTTGCGCAGGTAATCCTTGTAGCTGCCCAGGCCATTCTCGGCGAAGTTCACCACCGATTCGATATCGGTAAAGGCCACCGCCTCGGTCTTGTAGTAGTCATGGCCCTGCTTCACGACCGGCGTCATGACGAACACCGCGAGCATCAGGGCAATCGCGTTGAGTGCCATGTTCGACGGCACTTGCTGCAAGCCCAAGGCGTTGCGCACGATGACGAAGACGATGGAGAACTTGAGGTAGCAAGTGCCCGCTGCCACCAGGAACGGCAGCAACGAAGCGAACGCCAGCAGCGCGATCAGCGAGACGTCATTCATCGTCGCCGTCCCGATAGACTTTCAGCAATTCGACGCCCAACTGTCCGTCCAACTGCACCAGCTCGCCCAGGGCCACGGGCTTGCCGTTGGCGCGCACCTCGATGTACCGGGCCGCGTCGTCAGCCAGCGGGATCAGTTGCCCGGCGATGATCTGCGACAGCGCGGCCAGGTCGAGATCATGGGTGGCGAGCAGGAATTCCAGGCGCACCGGAAGCGATCCCAAGTCGATTTCCATGGCAGGTTCTGACGGGCTCTCTGGACTGGCCTCGGCCACGGTCGGTTGCATGTGTAAACCCTCTTCGGTAAAGGTGAAAACGCCAAGGCATTGGCCCGCCACAAAGCAGCGTTGCATGGGCTGGGCGATGCGCAGCACGTCGCCCTCCCCCAGCCGCATTCGGCTGGCAAGACGCACGTGGCTGATGCCGAGGATCAGTTCCAGACGCAACGGCAATGTCTTCAGCCAAGAGTCGGCGGCCACAGGGCCGCGCGGGGCATTCCTGGGCGGCAACTGGGTCAACCACACGCGCCCTCCGGTGGTGTCGAGCCACGGCACTTCGCCCGTCGGCAAGCGCGCCGGGGCCACGGATTCGATGTCCGACAGATGGCTGTAACGCAACTCGTCCACCTCCAGTGACAAGGGCCGTGGCACCGCCCGGAACAACTCGACGATGCGAGGCAACGGACACGGCTGCGTCAGCAGCGCTTGCAAGGTCGGGAGCGAATGGTGCAACCAGTCACGAGCCCTGATCAGCCCGCGCCAGGGCCCGCCATCACCCTGTGCGCAGAAGCTCAAATAGTCGGAACGCTTGGGCACCTTGGCCAGATCCGCGTCCCGACCGGCGCGCCGCCAGCGTTGAATCGCCTGGGCGTGGGCATGCACCAAAGGGTCGACCCGACGTAGCTGCAATGCGCTCATGCCGGATGCTCAGCCTGTTCGTCCGGATCCTCGTCCGGCCCCTGCTGCGAACCCTGGCGCGGCTGCTCGCCGCCGCTGTCGGTCAGCCGCCAGGCAGGCTCCCGGGCCAGGGCGAAAGGTTCCTTGAGTTGCTCGAACACCAGGGCATTGCTGGGGCTGAGCGTCAGGGGTCGAGTGGGCTCTTCAGACCCGCGGCTGATCGTCACTTGTCCGCTGGCCCCCGCTCGGTTGAAGGGGACTTGCAGGACCCCTCGATCCGCACCCGGCAACGTCTCGACCATGACATCGAGCGCGGGTGGCGGCGTCGATGCAGGGACGGATGCCGTGGCAACCGTCGGTGCGTGACGCGTGCCTTGGAGGCTCAACGGCGCCTGGGGCAGCGGTTCATCGCCAAGGGCCAGTGACCGCTCACTGGCAGCGGTGGACGGCTCACGCCGTGGCGGCTCGATCGATGCCGAGTAGGTCGGCAGCGTTGATTGATCCCCCGCTGGCTCCAAGCGTTGAGACAACGGAGGGCGTGCCATCTGGCTGAGCGGTGGGCCGGCGTGTGGAAAAGTCATTGCGACCCGGGCACGGGGTGGCGCGTGAACGACTTCAAGCTCCACCGCTTCGCGAGCACCCGAGCGCTCCCCATCACGCTCAACCTCCGCGCCGCCCTGAATAATACTCATCGAACGCCAGGCCAGCGCACGGCCGGTGTCCATTGGCTCGCGATGAGGCCGAACCAGCGCAACCATCAGGTCCAGCACGCCCTGTGGCAGCTCATCTTCCTGCACCGGGATAAGCAGGTCTTGCAGCTCATCCATCGGGCCCTCGTCGACGGGGTCCAGGACTTGGACCGGCCGAGCGGGAACCACTGAGAGCTCTTTCATCGCCGTCCCTCCATCATTTCTTCCAGCTCCCGCTCTTCCCGGCGCACCGCTTCAAGCCGTTGAACCCGTAACAATTGCTGGACGGAACGCTCGTACTTGTCGTGTTTGCGCAACAGCCCACGCAACCGCTCGCGCTGCACCTGCAACTGCTGCTCGACCTGTCGGCACTGCTGATCCACGCGGTCCCGCTCGAGCCGCAGCAGATCGATCCGCCGACGAATCACCGCCTGGGTACGCAACAGCGCCAACAGCTGCCCGTGATCCAGCACGCAGTCATTGACGCGATGGCTGGCCAACAGGTCTTGCAGCGCTGCTTCCTGCACCTCGAAGCCGTCGCGCTCCGTCAGCAGAGGCTGCAATTGGCGCTGGACGTGCAGCAGCGCCTGCTCGCCGCGTTGCCGCCGGAACTCGCTGAAGGCCAACAAGCGTCGCTGGTCAGGCAAGGATTTCATGCAAGCTCCGTAAGGTTTCGTCCGGCTCGCAACACTCGCCCGTCGGCTGGCGCAGCCATCGGTCAAGGGCATCACGCCGGTGCATCGCGTGGTCATTGGCCGCATCCGCGCCCGGGCTGTACTCGCCCATGTCGAGAAAGACCTGCAACTGTTCAAGACGGGCCAGGGTTTCCCGGGTCGACGCGGCCAGTTGCTGCACCTGCGGCGTGGTGACTTGCGTCGCCACCCGGCTGACGCTGCGCAGGACATCGATGGCCGGGTAGTGCCCCTTGGCCGCCAGGGCACGGCTGAGGTAGACATGGCCGTCGAGGATGGAACGAATCTCCTCGGCGATCGGATCCGGCTCGTCGTCGCTTTCCAACAGCACCGTGTACCAGGCGGTGATGCTGCCGGTCGCGGTCACCCCAGGTCGCTCCAGCAAGCGCGGCAAGGCGTCGAACACCGAGGCCGGATAGCCGCGCCGCGCCGGGGCTTCGCCGGCCGCCAAGGCCAGGTCGCGACGGGCCCGGGCGTAGCGGGTCAACGAGTCCAGCAACAACACCACGCGCCGCCCCTGGTCGCGAAAATACTCGGCGATGGTGGTGGCTTGCAGCGCCGAGTTGCAGCGATCCACCGAGGAAAAATCCGAAGTGGCGAACACCACCACGCACCGAGAATGCTTGGGCGACTGGCGCAGGTGCGCGATGAACTCAGTCACCTCCCGCCCACGTTCGCCAATCAGGCCGATCACGAAGACCTCTGCGTCGGTGTGCTCGATCAGCATGTTGATCAAGGTGGTCTTGCCGGAACCGGCGGCGGCAAAAATGCCGATGCGCTGACCGACGCCGCAGGTCAGCAAACCGTCGATGACACGAATGCCGGTGCGCAACGATTCCGCCACCGGGCGTCGCTGCTGGTAGGACGGCGGGTCGGCATCCACCGGACAATCCCGTTGCGCCACCGCCGTCGAAGGCGCCAGGCGCTCGACGATCGTGCCCTGGGGATCGACCACACTGCCGAGCAAGGCGTCACTGCAGGTCAGTTGTAAGGTCGAGCCGGTGGGCACGATCATCGACTCCCGGGACAAGCCTTTGCCATCGCCCAGCAGGCTGAGCAACACGGCACCGGGCTTGAAGCCGATCACCTGCGCCCTCGCCGCGACCTCAGGCGAGCGCCAGTGCCGACGCACTTCACAGACTTCGCCGACCACCACGTCGCTCAGCGCGGCTTCGATCAATGGCCCGCTCAAACGCAACGGGTGGGCCGCGTGCCTTTCCAGCCGGAGGCTCATCGGCGCAGGATTTCCAGCAGTGTTTCCATCGCCTGAACAAAGGAATCCAGCGCCTGGGCGAAATGCTCGGCATCGCTCAAAGCAAGCGCATTGGCCATCAAGCGCAACTCCAGTCGCCCGTCGACTTCGCACAAGTGCAATTGGCCGGTGCGGGAAAAAACACTGCCTTCAAGCAAGAATTGCATCAGGTCAAAGGCGCAATAATTGAATGTCTGCGGGGTGGACTCGGCGACCGCCGCCCAGACCCACACATCGCCCTCTACGACCGCAACACTGATATCGGGCAGACTCCTCATCTGCATCTCTATCGTGCTGTGGCTGTCGAAGTGGCCTATCTGGCTGTCCACGCAGCCGCTGTATCGCAGTGCTTGGCGCAGTAGGTCGGCGATATCCATCGGTATCATTTTCAGGGTTTCCTCACAGCGTTTTGATGACATTGACGGAAACGCTCTCGGAGATTTCGCCGAACGACATGACGTCCAGCTCCCGGAAACGTCCCTCGATGAGTTTCTTGATGTAGCGCCGCACATCCACCGAACATAGCAACACCATGTCCTTGTGGGCGATGTGCACGCTGTCCAGGCCGACACTGAGGCGGTCCATCAGCTCTTCCGACTCGGCCGGTTCCAGGTTGAGGAAACTGCCGCCGGAGGTTTGCCGGATGCCGCGGCGCACCACTTCTTCGAACTCCGGCGACAACAGCAGTACGCGCAGGTCGTTGCCCTGGGCAAACTTGTTGCTGATGTAGCGGGCCATGGCGCCGCGCACGTGTTCGACCAGCGCCAGCACGTCCTTTTCCCGGGAGGCCCAATGGGCAAGGGATTCGAGGATCAGCTTCATGTTGCGCACGGAGATGCGCTCGCCAATCAGGCGCTGCAGCACTTCGGCGATCTTCTGCACGGTGACGTGGCGATAGACTTCCTTGAGCAGGTCGGGGCAGCGGGTTTCCATTTCGTCGAGCAACTGCTTGGTTTCCTGCACGCCGAAGAACTCCTGGATGTTGCGCGCCAGCAGCGTGACCAGGCAGCGATAGCATTCTTCATCGGCGGGCCGCAGGTGATAGCCCAACTGTTGCACTCGCTCGCGGTCGGCGGCGCTGACCCAGACACCGCCCAGGCGATTGCTGTCGTTGCCACGCACCAAGGCAAAACCCAACGGGTCCAGCTCCGGCGAATAATCCAGCAGGCGCCAGTGATCGAAATGAATGTCGAACTGCTCGGCCCGTACTTCGTTGATCAGCACCGCCACTTGATGCGCCGGTAGCGCCTCGCTGGCCCGCAGCCGTGGCTCGGGAATGCGCAAACCGTAATCGACGAAAAACTGGCTGCGAAAGCGCGCCGCCCAACGCTGCTTTTCCAGCGCTTCGAGTTGCGTCTTGGGCACCAGCAGCATCAAAGCGATGGTTTCTGTCGCGAGGTTGTCGACGTCATCGAGCAGTCCTGACTCGCTCGGCAGCGCGTCTTGCTCGGCGGCTTCGGCGCGGCTTTCGCCCGGGCCAGCCTGTCGCGACGATTTGCGCTGGCGCACAAACACCACCAGCCCCAACACGCCGGCAATCGACAGGAAGGTCAGCAACGGGAAACCCGGCAACAGGCCCACGCCCACTGCCAGCAGCGCGGTAACACCAAGGACGAACGGGTTGCCGAGCATCTGGGTGAGCATGTTGCGCCCCAGGTTGGCATCATCGCCGTTGACGCGGGTGACGATAAAACCGGCGCCGATGGCGATCAGCAGCGCCGGGATCTGGGCCACCAGGCCATCGCCGATGGTCAACAGGGTGTAGGTCGACAGGGCCGTGGACAGGTCCATGCCCAGCTGGCCGACGCCGATGGCCATGCCGCCAATGAAGTTGACGAAGATAATGATGATCCCGGCGATGGCATCGCCCTTGATGAATTTCATCGCCCCGTCAAAAGACCCGTACAACTGGCTTTCACGCTCCAGCACGCTGCGTTTTTCCCGGGCCTGGGCCGCGTCGATGGCGCCGGCCTTGAGGTCACCGTCGATGCTCATCTGCTTGCCCGGCATACCGTCCAGGGAGAAGCGCGCGGCGACTTCCGCCACCCGTTCCGAGCCTTTGGTGATCACGATGAACTGGACAATGGTGACGATGGAAAAAATCACGAAGCCCACCACCAGGCTTTCGCCGATCACAAAGTCACCGAACGAGGCGATGATCTCGCCGGCATCGGCCTGGCTGAGGATCAGCCGGCTGGTGCTGATCGACAGCGCCAGGCGAAACAAGGTCGTTAACAGCAGCAACGCCGGAAACGTCGAATAGCTGAGGATGCGCTCGATGTAGAACGAGCCCATGAACACCAGCAGCGAGATGACGATGTTCAGGCCGATGAGAAAATCCACCAGCACCGTGGGCAAGGGGATGATCAGCATGGCGATGATCATCACCATCAAGGTCAGGATCAGCAGCTCCGGGCGAGCGCCGACGTTGCGCAAGAACCCATTGAGCAGGGTCATGGGCAACCGCCCGAGCGCCGCTGATCGATGCATTCATGGGCATAGGCGACGTCCGCCAGGCGGGTGAACTGGGTGGCCAGGCGCTGTGGCGCCTCCTCATCGGCAAACAGGGGCAAGGGCAGCCGCAGGCTGAGCCGACGTAGGGTCTGCAAGAGTATTGAGCGCTCACGGTGGGCACTGAGCAGCACCTGTTCGCCCAACACACCGAGCAACAACTGGTCGAGGTCATCGGGGTAGGTCAACACGCCGAAGAAGAACACCAGCCAGTCGGATTCATCGAGGTTGTGCCGACCGATGACGGCATCGCCAAGCACTGCGCCGACAAACTGCTCGTCGGCCGAACGCAGGCGCTTGAGGTCGGTCACTTTAGCGAGCAACTGGCCGAACTCGGCGCGCGAACAGCTGGGGTCCTGGGCGCTGATGTCGGTGAGCAACGCCGCTTCGATGAAGGCCAGCACCCCGCTGCGTTGCGCCGCGCCATACAGGGCGATCCAGTCCTGGTAACAACTGAGCGGGCCTTCGTCGGACTCGAGGAAATCCCGGTAAGTCTCGCGCAACAGGCCGGCCCGCACCGCCAGGCTCTTGCCGAACATCCGGGCCTTGAGCGCCGCGTTGATCCCGGCGTTCAAGCGCTTGGGGACGCCTTGGGCAACCACCGTCTGCAACAGCGTTTCGAGGCGCTGCCGGGTCAGCGTTTCCAGGTTCCTACGGCGCAACAACGCCCGTAGCACCAGGGCCAGGTCGCTGTCATCGGGAAACAGGCTTCGCGCCATTTGCAGCAACCAGGCGACGGGCTTGTCCGCCAACCGTGCCAGGCTCAGCACCTGTCGGGCCTTGGGCACGGTGTCGTCTTCCAGCACGCGCTCGAAGGTGTCGGTCAGGGCATCGGACTTGAGTTCGAACAACCGGCGGCCACGGAATTGGGTCAGTGCCGCCGAGAGTTCGTCGCTGATCTGCACGAGGCGCTGCGCCACCGTCGCCGTTGCGCTGTCCTCCGGCGCCTCGGCATCGACTGGCGGCTGTGGATGTTCGGCGGCTTTCTCGGCATTCAGCCGCGCCTGGGCGGCCCGGCCACCGAGGGAAACCGGGGGCAGCATCATTTCTCTGACATCCGGAAGTACATCCGACGCACCCGCTCGTGCTGCTGCGGAGTCAGCAACTGCCCGCCCGGCTCGCTCGTGGCCGGTTCAAAAGCCTCGCGAATTTCCTTGGGCTGGATCAGGAACACACGCACCGTGTTGGCCGAGCGCCCCTGACGATAGCTGAATAACCGACCGATCCAGGGAATCGACCCCAGCACCGGGACGCGTCCGATCTGCTCGCCGTGGTCATCGCGGGTGAAACCGCCCACCAACAGACTCTTGCCTTGGGGTACTCGCGCTACGGTACTGATGCGGGTGCGACCGACCGTCGGCAACGCGCCCTGGCGCTCACCCTGGCCCGGGCTCTCGACTTCGTTGCCGTCCTCGATATTGAGCGACATCTCGATCTCGTCCGCGTGGGCGAAACGCGGCAGTACATTCACCAACGTGCCGTAGGTCACATGCTGCAGATCGACGCTGCGCTCCCCGACCAAGGGGGCATAGAAGGTGCGGTTGTTGTCGAAGATCGCCGGCACGTTCTCTTGGGTCAGGATCACCGGGCGCGAGACGACATTGGCCCGCTGGGTCCGCTCCAGGGCCATGACCTGGGTGACGAACGAGGCGCCATCGAGGGTGGTCGCCGAGCCGGCGTTGAGCGATGCGCTGAAGGTGGCCCCCGACTTCACCGCGCCTTGCCAGTTGATGCCCAACTGGTTGAGCTCATCCTTGTGCAGGTCGATGATCCACAACGACAATTCGACGTGGCGTTTCGGCGTGTCCAGGGCATTGACCAGGTTCTCGATGAAGCGCACCTGCTCCGGCAGCCCCTTGACCAACAGGCTGTTGGTGTCCGGGTAGGCCACCACCCGAATGTTGCCGGCGGCCACCTCCCGCGCAATGATTCGCGGGGCCGTCGGGTCTTGGTTCGAGGGGGTGTCCGCCAGGCCCTCCAGGGGAAACAGCGGCATCGCGCCCCGCACTCCCGACGCGGTGCCTTGCGCCACCGACGGCTCGACCTCGTGCTTTTCGCCACGCAACAGGGCTTCGATCACAGTGGCCAGCCCTGGAATGGTCACCTTGTCGTCGCGCAGCTCATAGTTGCGGTCACTGACAAAGGTGTTTCGCACCTGGATCACACCGATCTGCTGCTTGCCCAACAGCAGCTCCGAGCGCTGGTTGTCCATCAAGCCGGCGGCTTGCACCACCAGGTCGACATAGATCGGCGGGCCCGAAACATGGAACGTCCGCAAACCGTCGTGACGCAACGGATACCGGACATCGTGCAGCCCCGAGCGCCCCAGGAAGGCCTGGAGCTTGGCCACGGTCAGGGTCTGCAGCGACATCATCGCGCTTTTGATTTCCGAGGCGTCATACAGATAGATCGCCTGGCCATCGCTGTACCAGATCAGCCCCATCTGCGCGCTGACACGCTCGAAAGTCCGTTGCGGCGTGCGCAGGTCGAACGTACCGCCGATCCGTTTGGCCGCCGCGGCCTTGCTGACAATGACCGGTTTGCCCAATGACCCGGACAGCTCGCTGAAAAAAGTCCGCGCGCTCTGCTCCCGGGCTTCGAAGGTGTAGACATCAGCCCGGGCGGCCAATGCTGGGAGCAGCATCGCGGTACTCAGGCACAGCCATGAAAGGGTCAGGGAAAATCGTCGCTGGCTCATCGACTCACTTGCCTGGCAGGTAGGTGATATCCGCCAGGCTGCTGGGCGCGAAACCCACCAGTTCGCGGACTTCCTTGGAAAAGTGTGAAGAGGAGGCAAAGCCGAACTCCAGCGCCACGTCGGTCAGCGAGCCGTCCTGAAGACTCATGTTCAGCAGCGCCTGGGCCGTGCGCCAGCCGCGCAACACCGGTTTGGCCGCGCTACCCAGGGCCTGTTGGCACAGCCGCCGAAAATGCGAAACCGACACGCCGTAGCGCTGGGCCAGCGTGTTGAGCTTTTCGCTGTGGGTGCCTTGTTCCAATAAAAACCGTACGAGCCCGTAGCTCTCGTGATGCCGCAACAGGTTGGCAGCCGCGTGATAGGCCGCGGTGCCGCCCAGCGCCTGGCCGATGAACCAGCGTTCGAATCGTTCCTGGGAGCGGACGACTTCCTCGGTCACCGGCAACATGGCCCACGGTCCAACTGCCCCCCGTTGCCCGACCTCGACGAAGGCATTGCTCATGTCGAAAAAAGCCTGCAACTTCACCAGCGGCGCCGCAGCCACAGGCTGGACCTGCAACGGGCCACCACTCCAGCGCAGCGAATCACCCGCCACCACCAACCCTTGCCAACCGACCGGCAGGCGATGACTGACGCCAAACCTCGCAGCGCTCAGTTGAACCGGGCTTTGCGCGACACGCAGGTGCAGCACCCGTTCGCGCTGTTCAGGCAATGCCGTGGAGCGAGATGATTTGTCCTGCACACCGGTCTCCTTTGCTACGTAGCCTTGGAAGGGCCGACAGGATGAAAGACCCGGCGTCTTGAATCTTGATGGAAAGGTGATGGGGCACGCACTGGCATATGCCTTGCACCCTTTTCGTTCATCGGCGCCCATGCCAATGGCGGAATGAGTGCCACACTGATTTAAAGGACAACGGCGTCGTCATCCGGCCCTGCCCTGGCAGCGCTGGGTACGGCGCTTTTTTTACGTGGAAGGTGATGCGCGATGAATGAAGTTCCAGCCAACCCCCTGGCTTGGGTCAACGGCAGCGATGCCCCGGAAAAGAGCGCAGTCAACCTGGGTTTCATGGCCTTGAGTGACTGTGCCCCGGTGGTGGTGGCCGCCACCCAGGGCTTCGCCCAACCCTACGGCCTGACCCTGAACCTCAAGCGCCAGACGTCCTGGGCCAACCTGCGGGACAAGCTGGTCAGTGGTGAAATCGATGCCGCCCACAGCCTGTACGGCCTGATCTACGCCGTGCACCTGGGGATCGGCGGCGTCGCGCCGACCGACATGGCCGTGCTGATGGGCCTGAACCAGAACGGCCAGAGCATCAACCTGTCCCATGGCTTGCAGGCCCAGGGCGTGACCAGTCCTGAGGCACTGGAACGGCACGTGCACCAAACTCGCCCGAAACTGACCTTCGCCCAGACCTTCCCCACCGGCACCCATGCCATGTGGCTTTATTACTGGCTTGCGGCCCAGGGCATCCATCCCTTGTCGGATGTCGACAGCGTCGTGGTACCGCCGCCGCAAATGATCGCGCACCTGCAAGCCGGACGTATCGACGGTTTTTGCGTCGGTGAACCCTGGTGCGCCAGCGCGGTGAAGCAGAACCTGGGCTTCACCCTGGCGACCACCCAGACCATCTGGCCTGATCACCCGGAAAAAGTCCTGGGCTGCACCCGCGCATTCGTCGAGCAGTACCCCAATACCGCCCGGGCCCTGGTCATGGCGATCCTCGAAGCCAGCCGCTTCATCGAACAAAGCAGCGAAAACCGTCGCAGCACCGCACAACTGTTGAGCGCGCCCGAATACCTCGACGCACCACTGGACTGCATCGAGCCGCGCTTGCTGGGGATCTACGCCGATGGCCTGGGCAACAGTTGGCAGGATCCCCATGCCATGCGCTTTCATGGCAATGGCGAGGTGAACCTGCCGTACTTGTCCGACGGCATGTGGTTCATGACCCAGTTCCGCCGCTGGGGCCTGTTGCGCGAAGACCCGGATTACCTGGCCGTGGCCCAGGACGTCCAGCAGCTCAAGCTGTACCGTGAAGCCGCTAGCGCACTGGGCATCGCGTCCCCGTGCCAGGACATGCGCAGCAGCCAGTTGATCGATGGCACCCTCTGGGACGGTTCGGACCCGGCCAAGTATGCCCGCAGCTTCAAACTGCACGCCTTGAGCGATGCGGCTCCCCTTTTCGCCAGCCGCTGACAGGAGCCTCGACCATGCTGCGTATCCTGCTGATCAACGACACCGCGAAAAAAGTCGGCCGCCTCAAAGCCGCCCTGATTGAAGCCGGATTCGAAGTCATCGATGAATCCGGATTGACCATCGACCTGCCGGCGCGCGTCGAAACGGTGCGTCCGGACGTGATTTTGATCGATACCGAGTCACCCGGACGCGATGTCATGGAGCAAGTGGTGCTGGTCAGCCGCGACCAACCACGACCGATCGTCATGTTTACCGACGAGCACGACCCGGATGTCATGCGCCAGGCGATCAAATCGGGCGTCAGCGCCTACATCGTCGAAGGCATCCACGCCGCACGCCTGCAACCGATCCTCGACGTGGCCATGGCCCGCTTCGAAAGCGACCAGGCCCTGCGCGCCCAGCTCCTGGCCCGCGACCAGCAACTGGCCGAGCGCAAGCGCATCGAACTGGCCAAGGGCATGCTGATGAAGATGAAAGAATGCAACGAAGAACAGGCCTACACCCTGATGCGCCGCCAGGCCATGAGCCGCCAACAGAAGCTGATCCAGGTGGCGGAGCAGATCATTGCCATGAATGAGCTGCTGGGCTGAAGGCCTTGTAGCGCCTGCCTTACCGCCCCACTGATGATCGTTCCCACGCTCTGCGTGGGAATGCATCCGTGG
>NZ_JBAMDJ010000005.1:0-232545 GCF_036961705.1 Pseudomonas sp. 3JA | reverse complement strand
TTCGGGTCTGCCGGTTTTCGATCCCGGTTCGCCAACCTGCGTGCAACTGCCACCCAATTGTTTGGCGACGATTGAGTGGTTAAAACCTCATTAGATCGGAGTTTCAAACATGGAAAGGTATGTTCCCATCACTGGCATTGACTGCACCCCCGCTTCACTGCTCATCGATACACAAGCCCCGCTCGACGTTCTGCATGCAACGGCTGACTACCGGATCCGCGTGGTGACCCAGGTACTAGAAAACATCGCGTTTCGCTCCGAGATCGCCAGCGACACGGTAGTGCTTTCGGACTTCGCACAGCTTTTGGTGATTCCGTTGCGTGATGGGTGCGATCTGCTGGAGGTGATTGGTCGACGGCTTCAGGCGCAGGTTGAAAGCTGATGAGGCGACGGGCGTCTGAAGCGCCCGTTTTTTTGATTTCGGCCATTGGGGTATTGATACCTGTGCAGGCCGACTTGTGTGAGGAAGGCGGTCACAGCTTCCACCTTCGAATGAACCTGCAAACATCGGGACAGAAAGTTATTCGGAGAATCGATTTCCTTCAAACCACGCCTCAAGGAGGCTCTATTGCATGAATGCGTCGTATAAAAACAGCCATCTCAGCGAAACGCTGGGCGTCCTCACAGAACTCAGCCAATGCGAACCTCTATCAGCAGCCGAGCGGCGCACCGGATTCGAATCAAAAGCAGAACGTATCTCCAATTGGAGTATGGGAATCGCTGTCGTGCTTATGATTCCAGCATGGAGCTTGGCAGCATGGGCATATTTCGGAGGCTCGCTCTATGAGTGGGTAAAACTCGGTGCGCTGATCATCGTGATCCTTTCATGCACGCTGGCGATCTTGGCATTGTTGATACCTATTCTGGCAACCGGCTACGTATTATTTCGATGGAAAGAGATCTCGCTTCAAAATCTGCTGGACGACATCAAACACGAGCAAGCTATGGTCTATGCCTTATCCAAGCACGATGATGAAGCTTTGAACGATGCAAAATGCTGGCTGGAGCTGAAGATCAAGCGCGTAGAGGCCCGAGTCGCTCATTTCTTTGGTGACAAAAGCGCCGTACTAGGCCTTCTCACATCTGGGTATTTCTTTGCCAAAGAGTTTGGGGGAAAAACCGGCGGCCTGAACTGGATCGGCAGCACAATTAGCTCCGGAATAACCTTACAAAATCTTCCCAACATGGCATTGATGGCAATTGGTGCAGGAGTTGTCGGGCTCTCGCTTGGCGCCGTCATGATCAGGCATATCGCTGCACGCTATCGCTATCAAGTGCAGTTGATCGATATGGCCAAACGTTAGCACTTGGACTTAGGCACAGAGAAGATCGACTTAAGAGCCCCCTTGCAGCACGCACTATAGCTCGCAAGCGGACAGACTATCCCAGAGAGCGGCCAACACAGCCTTGAGTACGACGAGGCCAACCTGAAATTGACCAGTCAGAGCGCGGGATAGCGATTACCCAAGAATTAGCTGGGCAGGTATGCCTGCCGGGAGGAAAGAAACAGGTATGAAGGTTGATAAGAATCATCACTAGCAGAAGAAATGCAAGCTACAGTGTGAGGTGTGCCAGTGATCATGTGCCGTGCTGAGCGGATAGCTATACGGTGATAGTTTGCAAAGGCATATAAATATTAATTTTAAGGAGATATCCATATGAGTATCAAACCTGGACCAAAACCGATAGCTGACTCGACTGGCAAAACAGACCAGCGTCGTAGTGTTACTCCCGAGAATAAACCTAAACATCCCGATCTAGACGTACACAAGCACAAAAAAGGTAAATAACCCGTAAAAGCCCCGCCTTACATGACTGGGCTTTTTACCTCAACATACCCAATGGGGGAACGGAACTATTTCAAGCAAATAAATCCGTCCATTTTCATAATATCAACCGAAAAGTAGATCCATGGAAGAGCGCTTCGAACGGTGGTTGAAAGTGTCAATTGGCTTGGCAAGGTTTGAAGAGCACCTAGTGAGTTTGATGCAGGATATGGGACAGCTGGATGCACAGCTCTGTGCGGCTGATGCGAGAGTTGTCCAAGCCGATTCTGCGCAGTTGAACTCAATTTTTGACTTCGACTCGATTCAGCACCACAGAACTCAGTCTTACCTGTGGGTGCTGGGGGCTTACGAAATCCTGCGAACCCTGGCTCAGCGTATAAGGGAGGGGCAGAGCGACGATCCGCCTGAAGTTGGGGCACGAGTTAACCAAGCGCGCGACCGCTTCGCCAGATTGCGGGTCCCCCTGGCTAAATTTGAAGCCGCAGGCAGGCATAAAGCGACTGACAATCACGTTGCCTATCCCGGCTTGGACCTCAAGTGCGGCATTGCTTGGCAGTTAAATGAGAGCGAGGTGATATCTAGACAGGAGCTATCAGATGTCTTTTTGGAAGCGTTAGAATTTCTACGTGCATCAAAGCTAAGTAGGGTCCAGTAGGATTTGATATTCAGCCGATTGATACCTGGAAGGTTTCCTTGTACTGATCTGTACAAAATTGCCGAAACGGTGCGCTCAAATGTGAGCATGCCTGCTCACATTGGTGGCGACTATTGCTAACGTCGCTCCCCTTGGTGACTATCAGAGCGGGATGTCCCAGACCTAGAGAAGGAAGTCGAAATGGCAAAGTTGTTCGAAAGGCGATTTGCTGAGCTTGAGACACAGATCTTGGCCCTTGAGGCCACAAAAACGATGAGACACAGCGAGCTAAGAGGGTCTTATCCTCACATCGACTCCAATTCCCTTCTTGGGTGGGAGGTGAAGGCAAAGTCTCTTCTGAGCAATGTGTGCGGTGAAAAATCTCACCATATGACTGCGTTCATCGAAGCGGAAAAGCCTGTCTCGTTCTCGAATAACTTCGAAGAGCTTGGTCGCGTTAAAGCGGTTTTCTTAGCCGCCAAAGAAGACTACGAGGGCGGCTACCTCAATACCGTCCGCAATCTGGTGCAAGCGGAAGTATTCGGAAGCGAGCTTGAGCAGGCCAGCGAGCTGTTGTCAGCGGGATATTCGTCGGCTGCGGCGGTGATTGCTGGGGTGGTGTTGGAAACTACTATTCGTAACCTTTGCACGGAGAACGAGATTGGCCATGCAAAGCTCGACAAGATGAATGCGGACCTGGCGAGAGCTGGCGTTTACAACCTGCTCCAGCAGAAGCGCATCACAGCAATGGCCGGCATCCGTAACGCCGCCGCCCATGGGGACGCAGATAAATTTACCACCGGAGACGTAAAGGGCATGATCGACGATGTCGAGCGATTCCTGGCGATGAATCTCCAGTGAATTGCTGCCGAGGGGCCCACCTTAAAATTGAGTTCATTTCCTGGAGGAGTTTCGTATGGAAACCAGCCTGGTAACCTCTTCCGACTAATGCCTGATAGCAGGCCGGAATAGGCACCCAGAATGCCTCCCCCAGTGGGGATAATGCATTCAGCTCTCGATGCATTTGATCCGCGGCAATAAGACTGAATTCACCGCCCTCTTTGACGATACCCATGGCTGGCTCTGGCGCAATCAAATCAATAACAACAGAGGCCGCAAATGCAGCCTCTCGGAGGGTCTGGTGAAATCGCCTTAGCGTGATCAAGCAGCGTGCCACGCCACCTCCTTAATCGTGAACAACCTCAGAAATCAACAGTAGCCGACACCTTCAACGTGCGCGGTGCCCCTTGAGTCAAATAACCACCATTAGCCGAGGCCCAGTAATTCTCATCGGCAACGTTCTCCAGCATCGCGTTGAAGGTCACCCCGCGGCCATCCATTTTCGTCCGATAGCGCGCGCCCAAGTCGACGCGGGTCCAGGCGGGGATGCTGTATTCGTTGGCGCTGTCTACGAACTGGCCGCCGGTGCGCAGTAGCAGGCCGTTCAGGCTCACTCCGGGCAAGCCGGGCACATCCCAGTCGGCGCCCAGATTGAACTGGAATTTCGGCACCCCCACCGCCTGGTTACCATCGTCGCGCCCGCCAGCGGTGCCGCTGAGTTCGGCTTTGGTCCAGGTGGCGCCGCTCAGCAGGCGCAGGCCGTCCAGCGGTTCGCCGAACAGGCTCAGTTCCACGCCGCGGTTGCGCTGCTCGGCATCCACTCGGTAGTAGCCGTCGCCGCCGAGCACGCCCTGGGGCTGCTCGATGCGGAACAGGCTGAGGCTGCCGCCGAAGGTGCCCCAGTCGAGCTTGGCGCCCACTTCGGTCTGCTTGGAGCGATAGGGTGCGAACATCTCGCCGTTGTTGAGCGCGGCGGCCGGCGCGGTCGGGCCCTGTTGCAGCGACTCGACGCGGTTGGCATAGAGCGACAGGTACTCGGTGGGCTTGATCACCAGGCCATAGGCCGGCGTGGTGATACTTTCCTGATAGTTGGAGGTGCGGGCACCGCTGGCCGCGTTCCAGGCATCGGCGCCGATGGATTGGCGGCGCACGCCCAGGGTCAGCAGCACGCGGTCGTCGAGCAAGCCCAGGGTGTCGGACACCGCCAGGCTACGGTTCTGCACCTTGGCGGTGGTGTCCGGGTCGTGGATATCGCCGGAAACGCTGGTGGCCGGCGGCTCAGCCACGGGCTGGCCCTCATACAGGTTGCCAAAGCCACGACTGCCCGCCGCAGTGGACTCGAATGCGTTGCGCTTCTCCTGCCAGATGCCATTGGCGGCCAGGTTGATGCGGTGGCTGACCGGCCCGGTGGCGAGTTCGCCGCGCAGCCCGGTGACGGCGCTGAGGGTTTCCTGGTCCAGCGGCGAATAGAGGCGGCCGATACGGGCGTCGCCATTCGCGCCATAGACGTAGTTGGAGGCGTAGACGCCGTTCTCCCGCGTGTATTTGCCGCCGGCGCTCAGGTAGGCGGTCCATGTGGGCGACAGGTCGTACTCGGCGCTGAACATGCCATAGGTGTCTTCGAGCTGCGACCAGCTCCAGGGTTGCGCGTAGTTGTGGTCGGCGTCGGGTGCCGACGGCGTCTTGCCGTTGAGTGTACTGGTAGGCCCCGTCGTGGTCAGATAGACCACCGAGCGTCCCTCATTGACCCGTTGCTTCTGGTAACCGAGGTCCGCGGACAGGCGCAGACGGTCACCGCGATAGTCCAGCCCGAGGGTGGCCAGGCTGAAGCGCGAGTGCTCATCGTCCACCGCGGTCTCGCCCTCGCGCTGGGCCAGGTTCACCCGCACGCCGAAGCGGTTGTCCTCGCCGAAGCGCTGGCCCAGGTCGAGGTGCCCGCCTACCCGGCTGTCGCTGGCATAGTCCAGGGTGGCGCTGCGCGTGGGGGTGTCCTCGGCACGCTTGGAGACCACGTTGATCGCCCCGCCGACACCGCTGCCCGACGGCGATACGCCATTGACGAAGGCGTTGGCCCCCTTGAACACCTCGACCCGCTCGACCGACTCGGTGGAGATGATCTGGCGCGGCAGAATGCCGTACAGGCCGTTGAAGGCAATGTCGTCGCTGAACAGCTGGAACCCGCGCACGACGAACACCTGGGAGAAGTTGCCGAAGCCGAACGACTGACGCACGCCCGGATCGCTGGCCAGTACATCGGCCAGGGTCTGCGCCTGGCGCTTCTCGATCAGCTCGGAGGTGTAGCTGGAGAAAGCGAAGGGCACATCTTGCATGTCCTGGTTGCCCAGCACGCCGATGCGGGCACCGCGCGCCGCCTCCCCGCCGGCGTACTCGGCCGGCAGGTCGACACGGTCTTCGGCGAGCCCACTGATGGTGGTCGGGCCCAGCTCCAGCACGCCCTGCTCGGGCAGCGGCACCAGGGTGATAGTGCCGTCGTTGCCGGCCTGGAAGGTCAGGCCGCTGCCCTCCAGCAACCGCTGCAGGCCGTCGACCACCGAATAGTCGCCCTTGAGCGCCGGCACCATGGCGCTGCCACGAGTCAGGCCGGCGTCATAGAGCAACCGCACGTTGGCCTGCTCGGCGAAATCGGTGAGTGCCGCGTCGAGCCGCTGGGCAGGCACGTCGAGCTCGACGGCTCGCGCCTGTGCGGCGGCCATGGCCAGGGGAAGAACGGCTAGCGCCGCGAGGAAGGAAGTCGACCGCATGCTGATGTCCTTGGCTTTCAATACGAAGAAGTCGCATTTGCAGGAACGGAAGACGAAGGCGGCGATGATTTCTGAACCATCGCCGCCTAAATATTTTCTTTTTTTTGAAGGTACAGGCGCGGCGCGAAGCTCAGCGGGACGTGACCAGGATCAACCCCGGCAGGCGCACCAGACGCACAGGCAAGGTGCTTTCCACAGCGCTCAACACCGCCTGTGGGTCGTCAAGGGCGAACACGCCGGTCACCTGTAGCCGGCGAGCGGCTTCGTCGACAAACAGCACTCGCGCAGACTGGCTGCGCTCAAGCTCGGCGAACACTTGCTCCAGCGGCTGGTCGCGGAACACCAGCTTGCCGCGCTGCCAGCTCAAGCGCTGGCGCGCATCCAGTGCCTGCGGCGCCTGCAGCGCCCCGCCGCGCCACTGCACCTGCTGCCCGCCGACCACGGGCAGCGGTTCGCTTCCCTCGCTGGAGGCCAACACGCGGCCCTCGCTTACCGCAAGGTCGACACCGCCCTCCTCCAGACGCACATCGAAGCGCGTACCAGTGACGCGGATGCGCGCCTCGCCGGCCCTGACAGTGAACGGTCGAGCCGGGTCATGGGCGACCTGGAAATCCGCCTCGCCGCGGTACAGCCTGACCTCGCGGCGACCGTCGACAAACTGCCAGTCCAGCGCCGAATCGCCGTTGAGGGTCAGCAGCGAACCATCGGCCAGCCGCACCTCGCGCACCTCCCCCGGTTGGGTGCTGATGTCGGCATACAGGCCAATCCAGGTGCCGCGCGGTAGCCACAAGGCGAGCAACAGCATCGCGGCGCAGGCCAGTGGAGCCGCCCACAGTCGACGACGACGCAGCACGCGCACCTGGGGCTGCTCGGCCGGACGTTCTATCTGGCCGAGCAACGACCACAGCCCTTCCACCTCACGCAACGCCTGCTCGTGCTCGGGCGCCGCCTGGCGCCAGGCCTGCGCGGCATCGCGATCGGCAGCGGTGGCGCGGCCAGAATGCAGCAGCACCTGCCATTGTCGGGCCTGGTCGAGAAGCGAAGGATGATTCACGGCTGCGGGTCCATCTGCTGCTGGCAGTGTTCGAGGGCCTTCAGGATATAGCGTCCGGCCATGCTTTCCGAGACACCCAGGCGCTCGCCGATCTCACGCTGGGTCAGCCCGTCCAGGCGATTCCACAACAACGCCTGGCGCAGGTGCGGGGGCAAACCCTCGACCACGCGCTGCAGTCGCTCCAGGCGCTGGGCGTCGCTTGCCGCTCGCTCCGGACCCGGCTGGGCACTGACCAATTCGATGGATAGCTCCTCCTCGACCGGACGGGATTTTTGCTGACGGCGGTAGTCGATGATCAGGTTGCGCGCGATGCGATAGAGGAACGCACGAAGGTTGCCGATCTCCTGCCCGGATTCGCGCCGGCGAAAGCGCAGCCAAGTCTCCTGGCGCAGGTCGGCCGCCAGTTCTGCGCACTTCACCTGCCGTGTGAGGAAGTGCAGCAGCTCGCTCGAATGGCTCTCGAACTGGCCGTCGGTGGAATGAGGATCGGATGGCCTGGACACGCAAGCGACTCAAGCGAGGAAGAATCGCGAGAATATATCAAATGATAATGACTTTCAATTAGTGAGACGTCTGCGAAAGACCACATCCTAGCCGCTGCTGGCAACCAGACTGAACCCTGTCTATTGTTTTTGGCGACGGAATAGCTATCGGAGGCATGGACATGAATCAGAGCATTTCGCCCGCCGCTTCAGCCGTGGGGAAAACAGGCATGGTCGCCACGTCCTTGTGGGGCTCGGACAAAATCGGCGGTATCACGGTCGATCCGGACGGTGCTATCTGGCTTGGCGCTTATAGTCGCCTGGGACTCGGCGGCGAAGAGGATTCAGGCTTCACCGGCAGCCTGGTCCGGTTCAATGCCAACGGTAGCCTGGACCGCCACTTCAGTGGCGACGGTAAATCCCTCCTGCCTGTGGCGCTCGATATCGAGGACGGCGGTAATGCCGCGGTGCAGCCGGGAGGGGGTTACCTGGTGGCGCAATACGTGAAAGTAGGCGACACCTGGGTGTCGGGCGTAAGCCGTAC
Source organism: Pseudomonas sp. 3JA (assembly GCF_036961705.1). Taxonomy (NCBI): domain Bacteria; kingdom Pseudomonadati; phylum Pseudomonadota; class Gammaproteobacteria; order Pseudomonadales; family Pseudomonadaceae; genus Pseudomonas; species Pseudomonas sp. 3JA. The sequence goes on along the minus strand of NZ_JBAMDJ010000005.1, from coordinate 224,442 downwards.
CTTGGCTGACGGCAGCCTCGATACGAGTTTCGGGAATGGCGGCACCGCGACAGTGCCTTTCTACTGGAATGACTCTCTAGGCCAGCAAGCGTCGTTCTCCGTGCAACGCGACGGCAGTTTTTTCGCCAGCGCCGCGTATCCCTCTGGGGAGATCTATATCGCCCGCTTCGACGCGACGGGGGCCTTGGTCTCGTCTTTCGCAGAGGCCGGGATCCTGCACCTGCCAGCGTCCGTCGGCATTCAACCCAGCCGCACGATCGACGTTTCGCTGCAGGGAGACGGGAAGGTATTGGTCACGGGGCAGGATACCCTGACGCGTCTCAACCAGGACGGCACCCTGGACAGCAGCTTTGCCAACGGCGGCAGCCTGGCCCTGGATGTTCACGCAGACGCCCTCGTCCTCCAGGATGACGGCAAAATCCTCCTGGCGGGCGCCTCGGGCGGCGTGGCGACCGTCATCCGGCTCAACGCCGATGGCTCGCTCGACACCGATTTCGGTAATCAGGGTCGGGTAAGTTGGGGCTCGCAAAGCGCGCCTTTCGCCGTAGCCGACATGGTCGTACTGGCCGACGGCAAGCTGTTGATTGGCGGAAGCCAAGGTACCAGCGCGGACGGCTATCTGGCCGCCCTGGTCCAGTTGAACCCCGACGGTAGCCTGGACCACAGCTTTGGCAATCCCGACGACGGCTATTACCACCTTGACGGTGGCCGCGATGATGACTTCTTGCTCGGTACCGCCTCGTTCGACGATGCGATCTTCGGCGGGGCCGGTAACGATCTGCTCGATGGCCAGCAAGGTCGTGACCTGCTGACGGGCGGTGCCGGGGCCGATACGTTCCGTTACCAGTCAGTCACAGACAGCTACCGAACCGCAACCACGGCCCATAGCGACCGCATCACCGACTTCGATCCCAGCACCGATACGATCGACCTCGCGTCCCTGGGCTTCCTCGGGCTGGGCAATGGACATGACGGAACGCTGGCGATTCGAGTCAATGAAAGCGGGACGCGGACCTACCTCAAGAGTTTCGATGCCAACGCGGATGGGGAACGCTTCGAAGTGGTCTTCGACGGTGACTTGAGCCAAGCGCTGAATGAAACCAACCTCCTGTTTCAGCCAGCCAGGCTGATGGGCACCGAAGAGGCCGATCGTTTACAAGGCAACGCTCGCGGCGAAATCATCGAAGGATTCGCGGGCGATGATCGCCTTTATGGAGCGCTAGGCAATGATGTATTGGTTGGCGCAGAGGGCCGGGACCTATTGACGGGTGGCGGCAACAACGATGTGTTCCGCTTCGACGTACTGAGCGACAGCTACCGTACCGCCACCGAAAACCACACTGATCGCCTGGTTGACTACACCGTGGGTGAAGACACGATCGATTTGTCCGCCTTGGGCTTTACCCGCCTGGGAAATGGTTACAACGGCACGCTGGACGTGGTTTTCAATGAAACCAAGAACCTGACTTACTTGAAGAGCTACGAAGCCGACGCCGATGGGGCTCGATTCGAGTTGAGCTTGGTCGGGGACCACTCCGGTTACCGTGACTTGGACATCACTTTCGCCGAGCCCCCGGCAGAGGAGGTCTTTCAGTTGATCGGAGTGGCTGACTTATGGGTGTAGAGCGCAAGCCTGGTTGCCTTGGGCCGCATCCCGAGCGGTCTGAGGCGCTATCAGGGTCTTCGCTTCTTGTGATGATGGTGAGCTTGGCGAGGGCTGTTTCTAAAGCCGTGGCGAACCTCTTCGCTCAAAGAAGGGATCCGTTCGGTACATTCCGCTCTAAGCTACGTTTTCATCGTAGAAGGCGATGCGAAGTCCGGGCCTGTCCTTGGAGACAAGGATATTGATGCGATAGCTTTGCCAACGGCCCTGTGCATCGCGCAGCGTAATGTCCGTATCGCCGATGGGGAGGATTTCGGGGTCATCCCACCATTCCATCGTTTGTGGGACGGCTTGAAGAACCTCGTTGAGGATGGACTTTAGAATCGGGCTCTTCCCTCCCGTCAGATAGTCATGGCGCGCCTTGAGCAGGACAAGCCTCGCGGCGAACTGCCAGTCTTGAATCTTTTGCCGGTAGTGGTCGGAAAAGAAAACGATGCGGATCATATTCGGTCGCGGCAATGCGAAGTCTTCAAACAGGTTCCTTGCCGCGTCGTTATGGGCCAGCACATTCCAAGAGCTGTCCATTATGTAGGCGGTTTGATCGAGAGCATTGATCATCGTGACCAGTGACTGAGGAAGCTCGGCACTTTCAGCTCCATCCGCAAATGTCTCACGGCCAGCCAGGGCAAAAAGGTGCTCCCGTTCGGCTCGGTCGAGCCGAAGCCCTCGCGCCAATCGCTGGAGGAAGTCGTCCGATACCGCAATGTCGCGTCCCTGCTCAAACCAGGTGTACCAGGTCAAGCCGACACCCGCCAACGCGGCGACTTCTTCACGACGCAGGCCCTTTGTTCGACGGCGGCGCCCCTGCGGCAGGCCAAGCGATTCTGGAGACGTGCGCTCGCGACATTGGCGGATGAAGTCCGCAAGCGCCTGTCTGGCCGGCACGCGCGTTAATCGATCAGACGTCACTTCACACCTCCTAAAGCATCACTTTAGTAACAGCATAAATGCCCCATTGTAACAGGATGTATTGCGGGTAATCTCTGGGGCACGAAGTGATCGAATGCCAAACTCGGGAGGTTGGATCGTATGCTCCTCTACCAATTTCAAAAGGGCACGAATCCGCGGCGCGTTATCATCTACCTGAGCGAAAAGGGGATTGACGTTCCGCGATATGAACTTGATTACGCGAGCGCAGAGCACAAGTCGCGTGAATACCTCGCAATCAATCCCAGCGGACGAGCCCCGACCCTCCTCACGGATGAGGGTGTGCCCATCACCGACTCCGCCGCCATCGTCGAATATCTGGAGGAGCTGTATCCCGACACGCCAATGATTGGGACGGACGCCATTTCTCGATCAAAAATACGGTCGCTTGAACGCCTGGGCACTGATCTGGTAGTCCGGGCTCAGCTTTGGCTGTGGAACGTGACCCCATCCTTTCCTGCCAAGGAGCCGTCCCCGTCACCGGAGGTTGCTGAAAAGCTCTTTGGGTACGTCACCGAAATACTGGATGTCCTGGAGACGACGATCGGAGATAACGAGTTCCTGGCAGGAGACAAGCCTTCGATCGTGGATTGCACGGTATTTTCAATTTTTCAAACATGCCGGGAGAGATTCGACCACCCTTTCGGCTCCGCTCATCCGCGCCTTGACGCCTGGTACAAGAAGTTTCGCCAGCGGCCGAGCGCCGACTACTGAGAGGCCAGTGATTTGAACACGCCCAAGGCCATGAACTGCAACTCAAAGAGACTGAAGGCAAGCGACGGCCCCGTCTTCGTTCCGATCAGACCCTCCAGAATCAGAATGGCAATCGTCATGACTGTATTCGTTTACCCCATCGTGACGCTCCTGCTCTACGCATTGAGTCCGCTGGCCGACAACTGGGCTGTGTGGCATCGAACACTGGTTCTAACGCCGATCACCGTAAGCCTCATTGTCTTTATCGTGAGCCCGTTGATCACAAAACACTTTGACTGGTTCCTGCGTCCTCGCTCAGCGCCGGGATGCATCGTAATGTCTCGGCCGAAACAACCGCCTAGGCCGTCGGCACCGTTCCGCCGTCGATCACAAATTCACTTCCCGTGATAGATGAAGCTCGCGGCGAAGCCAGAAAGCCAATCAGGTCGGCCACCTCTGACGGGGTCGAGGGGCGCCCGAGCGGGATGCCTCCCAGGGCTTGCATGATGATCTGCTTGCCGCCTTGATAGTCAGTACCGGCTTCCTGCGCGAGTCGCTCGGCCAAGGCGACCGAGGCTTCGGTTTCCACCCAGCCCGGCGAAACCCGGACAACACGGACGCCCTTGGGCGAAACCTCTTTCGATAGGCTCTTGCTGTAAGTCGAAAGCGCAGCCTTGGCCGCTGCGTAGGCTGTCGTAGCTTCCGGCAGCGGCAGCCGACTCTGGATGGAGGTCACGTGGAGGATGACCCCTTCCTTTCGCTCCAGCATATCCGGTAGCAAGGCGCGATCCAGACGCACGGCCGGAAACAGATTCAGATTGAGCTCACGTTGCCACTGCTCTTCGTCCAGTGCCGCGAAGCCGCCGCCGGGTGCCGAGGAACCACCCAGGACGTGGACAATGATGTCCACACTGCCCAATCGCTGCCTGGTCGCGGCGACGACCGCATCACAGCCTTCCCGGGTCGAAAGATCGGCCTGGACCAAGAGGTTATCCGGCAGCGTACCGCTTGCCTTCCGAGCGGAGGTAAGCACCTGCGCGCCCTCCGCCAGGAACAGCTCGACTACAGCCTTCCCGATGCCTTTGGTGCCTCCGGTGACGAGGACTCGCTTACCACTCAAGCCAAGGTTCAGCATGGCGTGATCTCCAGAGCACCTATTCGATCGCCCTCCAGAGTGAAGACGTGACTCAGATGAACCGGGCTACCAGGAAAATCGCCAGTAAGCCGTGCGATGACAGTCAACTTGCCCTCCCCCAGCAGCGCCTGCAAAGGTTGAACGTCAAAGGAGAACGTCCGCCGGACCTCCTGTTGCCAAGCTTCGATGGCCTGAATGCCCTCATGCGTCTGGTTTTCATCGAACACCGTGGCCTGTGGGCAGAAGCAGCTCGCAAGCTGTGATACGTCGCCGCCATTGCTGATATTGAAGTACGTCTCAACGACGTCGGGAAGCTGAAGGCTCATTGGCCGGTCTCCTGGATGGATTGCTGGGAGCGATCTTGCTACCTGACCGATAGTTTGCTCAACTGGGATAAACTTTATGGCCTATCCCAAAATTCAGGATAATTCATGTCAGATACTCGTCTAGGCCTGAGCGAGCTGGACGCTGTCCTAGCGGTTGCCCGCAGGGCTTCGTTCCGACAAGCCGCCATCGATCTCAATGTCTCGACCACCGCGCTAAGCAGCACCATCGCCAAGCTGGAAGCGAGCCTCGAAACGCGGTTGTTCAATCGTACGACGCGTAGCGTGGCCGTCACCGAAGCGGGCAGGATCTTTCTGGAGCAGGTGGGGCCGGCCCTGCAGGATTTGCGTACTGCGCTCGACGCGGTGCGATCTCACAATGCCGGTCCTTCGGGCACGCTGCGCATCAATGCGTTCGCCAGCGCAGCTCGAGCGGCACTGCTGCCGTTGATGATGGAATTCCTGCGGCATCATCCGAAGGTACACATCGACCTTGTCACCGAAGGCCGCCTGGTGGATATCGTCGCTGACGGCTTCGATTTCGGCGTCCGTTCCGCGAGCCTCGTACCGAGCGATATGATCGTGATCCCCCTCGGCCTGCCGCAGCGGTATGCCGTGGTCGGTACACCGGCGTACTTCGAGCAATACGGTAGGCCACGGACGCCGCCTGATCTGCTCAACCATCGGTGCCTGCGTGTTCGTTTGCCGAATGGGGCGATTTTTCCTTGGCATTTCGAGCGCGATGGGGAAGTGACCAGGCTCGATGTGAGCGGCCCGCTCACGCTCGATGAACCGAGCGTCGTCAAGGCAGTGGTGCAGGAAAGCATGGGGCTCGGCTTTTTCATGGAGCAGGACGTTCAGGATGAAATCCAGGCCGGACAGTTCGAGCGAGTGTTGGAAGATTGGACACCGCCCAGGGACAAGCTTTGCCTGTACTACCCGAACCGTCGCAACCCCTCTGCCGCGGTCAAGGCATTCATCGCCCTGGCTCGCGCCAATCCGTCCGCCCAAGAATGATCGATCTGCCGCGCCTTGGCATCAGGAGATCAAGCCCAGCGTCAATGCTTTCAGAGTCGCGGCAGCTCGGGTCGAGCATTCCAGTTTGCGAAATATGCTTTCCATGTGTGTGCGAACGGTGCTCGGACTGATGTCCAGCAGTCGCGCCACCTGCTTGTTACTGGCGCCACGGCTGATTTCCAGGAGCACATGACACTCCCGTGCGGTGAGTAACGAACTCTTCGGCTGATGAGTCCGCCGCTCGCCACGTGCAGCGGCGATAACCGCTTCGCATACAGCCTTGTCGAACAAACCACTGGCGGCATCCTGCTCCAGCAGTCTGGCCGCCTCCGATTCGCCGTAGGCCGCCCTCCAGGGCCTGGCTTCCCTGAGTGCGACCCAGGCTACGGAAGTGGCGAACAGTCGATGCTCGGCACACAGTGCATCCCCCATCACACCTCGAAAGTAGCCACTGCCGTTGAGCCGTTCGTAGGCATGGGCGGCAATCTCGGCAGGCACGGCCAGTTCACTGATAGGCCTCAGCGCCTGTTGCGTCCAGTAGGGAACCAGGTGCACCCGCTCCGCGGCGCTATAAGGCAGCGCCCCGGCGGTGTTCCAGAGTTGGTTGGAAACGGCTGCCCGACCCAGACCGTAGACAAGCGCCGCCTTTCCGAGCGCTATCAGGGTGGGTTCACCTAGCCCCCACAAGCGCGCAGTCTCCATGGCGACATGCGCCACCCGCCGCGAATGCCCCGCCAGCCAGGGTAGCTTCAAGTCAATCACGTCCCCCACCAAGGTCAGCGAGACGGAGCGTTCGGCCTCCCCATGGACCGGGTTTTGAGAGCGGCCATCCAGGTCTGCCAGCCACGCCCTGGCGTTATCCATGAGCAACGACGCGAGGGCAGCGGGATAGCGCCGATCCGACTGGTCGCGGATCCAGCGCAGCGCCGCGTCCAAGCCATGTGCTCGACTGAGAATATCCAGATCACCGGCAAGCACCACCTGATAGGCGACCTCCGGAATGTGCTCATGGGTCAAGCCCAGCGGCCGGCCAGTCCCATCGTAGGTTTCGAATACGCGGCACAAGCCTGCCTCGACAGCGGCCCCCAGTTCGAGGGTTTTCGCGACTTCGCCGGAGACCTCGCAGTGCACAAAGGCCAGCGGGGTCGCCTGATGCACCGCGTTCATGGCCTCTTTGCCCAGGGTCAGGTCGAGCATCGCGCGGCGGCCATCGACGTCATCACCGAGCAGATCCGCAAACCCTTCGGCGTTGGCGGTGCAGCCGGACCAGCGCAGCAAGGCGACCTGCTCCGCCACCCTCAGGTGCTCGCCATCGCCGTGTGAGGCCTGCGCCAGACTGCGCGCCAGTGCGGCAACGCGTCGGGAATGCCCGAGTGGCTGGCCCATGCTGAGGTCCCCGACCTGGCCGATCGCCTGCAGCGCCGCGCTCAATGAAATGTCCAGTTGCAACGCACTATCCATGAAAAATGCCTTGGGGTCGGATAAATGACCGATGCCCACGAAGCAGGCCAGTCAGCAGAATTGAGCCCCCACACAGGAGTTCATGCCATGAAAACATTCAGATCAAAAGCCGTCACCGTCGCCTTCGCCCTTGCAAGCACATTGGCCGCCGGTATCAGCCAGGCCCAAGATACAACGCCTTCGGTGGTCATCGTACACGGCGCATTCGCCGACGGCTCCGATTGGGCCAAGGTCGTGCCGCTTCTGCAGGCCAAGGGGGTCGCCGTTTCGGTCGTGCAAAACCCGCTCACCTCGCTTGCCGACGATGTCGCTGCCACGCAAAGAACGCTGGACAATCAGCCGGGCCCGGTCGTGCTGGTCGGTCATTCCTGGGGCGGCACCGTGATTACCCAGGCCGGCAGCGACAAGAAAGTCCGTGCCCTGGTGTACGTCGCCGCCTTCGCTCCCGATGCCGGTCAAACCAGCGGCGAACAAGGCAAAGGCGCGCCCACTCCCCCGGGTATCAGTCAGATCAAGGCTGACGGCAACGGTTTCCTCTACTTGACCCCGGAAGGCATGGCCAAGGACTTCGCCCAGGATCTTCCAGCGGCGCAGACCGCCGTGATGACCGCGACGCAAGGCCCCATCAAGGCATCCGCGTTCGAGGACAAAACGACCGTCTCTGCCTGGAAGACCAAACCGTCCTGGTATCTGCTCGCCACCGAGGACCGGATGATCCATCCCGATGTCCAGCGCTCCGCCGCCAAGCGTATCGGCGCCACCCTGGCGCAGGTGCACACCAGCCACGTGCCCCAGCAGTCGCAGCCAGCCGAAGTGGCCAAGGTGATTCTCGATGCCGTGAAAAGCGTTGGCGAACAGTGATCGCCGCGGCCCCCCGGATAACCCTGAACCCAGCCGCTGCATCGATATGGACGGACGCATGAATCATCGGCGTGATCGGAACTACGACTTCATCGTGTGTGGTGCGGGTACGGCCGGCTGCGTGGTTGCGGCCCGCCTTGCCCAACAGGACAACGCACGCGTGTTGTTGATTGAAGCAGGCAACGAATACGCCGGCCCTGAAGTTGCAGAGCCGGCGCAGTGGCCGCTGAACCTCGGTTCAGAGCGCGACTGGGCATTCGCAGGACAATCCAACCCGCACCTCAACGGGCGTCGTCTTTCCTTGAACATGGGCAAGGGGCTTGGAGGTGGCTCCAGCATCAACGTGATGGTCTGGGCACGCGGGCATCGATCGGACTGGGATCACTTCGCCGCCGAGTCCGGCGACTACGCCTGGGGATACGATTCGGTGCTGGATTACTACCGCAGGATCGAGAACTGGCACGGCAGCCCGGATGCCGCACGGCGTGGTTCAGGTGGCCCCGTGCATGTCGAGCAGCCGGCCTCGCCTCAACCCCTCGCCTGGGCAACCCTGGAAGCGGCCAGCCGCCTGGGTATCCCCCGATATGACAGTCCCAACGGAGCGATGATGGAAGGCCCCGGCGGGGCTGCGATCACCGATCTACGCATCAACCAGGGCAGGCGCGAATCCGTTTACGATTCCTATGTCCGACCACGGCTGCACCAACCGAACCTGACCGTCCTCACCGGCGCGCTGGTGGCCCGTGTCCTGCTTAGGGGCACAAGAGCTGTCGGTGTCGAAGTGATCATCGAAGGGCAACGGCACTGCTTCTATGCCGAAGCCGAAGTCGTCTTGTCCATGGGCGCGGTGAACACGCCCAAGGTGCTCATGCAGTCAGGCATCGGCCCGGAGAGTGAACTGCGCACCCATGGCATCGTCCCGATCAGTCACCTTCCCGGTGTGGGTCAGAATCTTCAGGATCATGTTGCCTTTGGCTGTACCTGGGAGTACCTGCAACCCCAGGCGGTTGGTGGCGGCGGTTGTGAAACCACGTTGTACTGGAAAAGCGACAGTCGCCTGGACGCGCCAGACCTGCTGCACTGCCAGCTTGAATTTGCGGTGCCCTCTCCTGCTGAAGTGGGTATCCAGCCACCGCAACAGGGTTGGACGATGTTCGCAGGGCTGGCCAGGCCTGTCAGTCGAGGGCGCCTGCGCCTATCGGGCGCCGGGCCGTCGGATGCTCCACTCATCGAGCCGAACTCGCTGAGCGCGCCCGAGGACATGGCGGCGGCGTTTGCATCGATCGACCTCTGCAGGGCACTCGGGAACAGCGAAACCTTCAACGACCTGGTAAAACGCGAGGTGGTGCCCGGGCCGAAAGCGCACCGCGCCATGGAGCAGTTCATCCGCAATTCCGCCGTGTCCTATTGGCACCCGTCCTGCACCGCGAAAATGGGCCGAGATGAAATGTCTGTGGTCGACCATCAGTTGCGCGTGTATGGCATCGAGAAATTGCGGATCGCGGATGCCTCGGTCATGCCCCGAATCACCGTCGGCAACACCATGGCGCCTTGCGTGGTCATTGGCGAGCGGGCAGCAGACCTCGTCCTCGCTGCCCAGGGTGTGATCACTCTGGCCAGTTAAAACCACGAACCTCTCGAGACACCGGATTCCTATGCCACCGGTGCTGTTCGAATCATCATATTCGCCAGGAGGGTATGGGTCAGACCACGATTCATGAACGTGGTCTGACCCGCTTACTGATAAATGTGGTCTGCACCCGCTTATGCCTGGAGGGCGTTACGCTTGCCGAGTCGAACAAGCGCGCGGCACATGTGGACAAGCCGCACGCGGGGGTCATTACTCGTCAGTGATATTGATCGTTCTGGTTTCGGCTGACAGGTAGACGCACAAGGCAGAGATTGCCGCGAGCACTACCGTGTAGACCGAGATGGCATAGGGCGAGCCATAATGGCTGAGCAGATAGGCGCCGACGATGGGTGCCGTGCCGCCACCGATGATGCCACCGACATTGGTGGCCATGGCGAACCCGGTGAATCGTGCGCTGGGTCCGAATGCCTCGCCGGTGAATGAAGGCACAGCACCGTATACCAGGCCGTAGCCGGCCATGAACAGGCATGAGCCCAAGACCATGGGTAGGAACTGGCCTGTGGAAAATAGGTGCCAGAAGGGAAACGCGGCCAGCGCAGTCACCGCGAAGCCGATCAACATCATGGTGCGTCGACCCAGTCGATCGGCCATTGCGCCGGCGAAGGGAACGATTACCAGGTGCGTGCAAATGGCTACCATCGCTACCGCGAGCACAAAGGCATTGGAAAGGCCCAGTTCCTTCTGACCGTAACTCAATGCGAACACGGTAAAAAGATAAAATGTCGAAAAATGACAAATGTTGGCACCTGCGACCAAAAGTAACTGTTTAGGGTACTTGGTGAACAGGCGCATGGCCGGTGATAGGTCCGGCCCCTTGGCTACCGCGCGTTTTTCGGCGGTCTTTTCGAACACCGGAGATTCGGCAACTTTAGACCGTACGAAGACGCCAACGACCAACAGGGCGAGACTGGCAATGAATGGAATGCGCCATCCCCACTTATAGAAATCCTCCACCGACAATAAACTGCTGACGATCAGCAGCAACCCCGCCGAGGCGATGAATCCGAACACCGGACCAATATTGTTGATGGCTGCATAAAAGCCACGTTTTCGCCGGGGCGCATGCTCAAGTAGCATGAGCACTGCACCGCTGTATTCTCCGGCAAAAGCGAAGCCCTGGATGAAGCGCAGCACACACAGCATGATGGGTGCCCAGATTCCTACGCTCGCGTAGGTAGGCAGCAAGCCAATGCCTACGGTGCTCAAGCCCATGATGATCAACGTGAGGTAGAGCAGTTTCTTGCGGCCTATCCGGTCGCCGAAATGTCCAAGCACCAGCGAACCCAGCGGCCGTGCGACAAATGATATGGCGAAGGACGCTAGCGAGGCGAGTCTTGAGACAGCTTCATCGGTGCCAGGAAAGAACAGAGGAGCGAAGATCAGCGCCGCCGCGGTACCGTACAAATAGAGGTCATAGGTTTCTAACGCTGTGCCGAAGAGACTTCCGGCAACAACATTTTTCATGGATTTTTTCTTCTCATCATCAACATGTTCATGATGAGTCTCGCTGTTACTTAAGAATGAAGTTTGCATAGTTTCACCTGTTGTTATTGTAAATATGCAAGCGTGTTCCTGTCCTGGAACGGAAGTTAGCTCCTACCTGTGAACGCTTTTACGAAGTAGTCCTGGTCACCCATCTGCCCGCCTTTCAAGGCGATTTCCAAGTTGTCCAAGTACGGTTTGTTTGAGCGCACCTGGCAGAGGGGCGCACCGGGAGAAAGATCGGATTTGATGACCAATGCATCAGGGGCGAGAATCTTGGTGATCTGACTTGACGTATCACCGCCGGATATAACCAGTCTTTCGAGCGGATACGCCTTAAGAATGTCCAGAACGATGTAGCCCATTTCGACAGCCAATTGCTTACCGCCGCGGATTTTTGCCTCGTCACGAAGCAGTCCTTTGGCGGTCATCGCTTCGATCATCTGTTCGATTCTCGGGTCGTCCGGGCCTTTTGCCGTGTGGATCAGCACGGAGCGTCCGCTTTTGAGGTGCGCGACTGCCGTCGCCACCACATCCTGGACCCTCCCGCCTTTATGTGACTCTGCGAGGATCGCTGCCGCATCCACCGCCAGTTCGACAAATCCACTCGCGATAGCGGTATCGATTTGAGCGCGACTTAACGGGGACGCACTTCCAGAAATGACCAACACTTGTCTGGCGGGCTGCAGCGCAATGACCTGAGTTTGGTAGGCATCTATCAGCCCCACCGAATGCCAGTGCTGCGTTAATCCATACTCGACACCTGAAGAGCCAACCACGAATAACGGCGCCGAGCGGCTAGAGATCTCCGTGAGTGCTTTTCCTACAAGGGTCATATGAGCAGTGGTAGTGCCGTCGATCAGAACCGAGTCATGGCTCAGAGCGGCTTGGCGGACCAAGGACGCCAGGTCGGCAGTTTGGTCAAGCTGAAGGATGTCGATTTTGGCAATCGATAAATGCTTTTGCTGGCCGATATGGACACTCAGATCGGCTTCTCCCATAGGCGTGATGGGGTGCGCCCGCATGACGGGATGGCGGTCGATCCGGTGTACACAGTGGTCCGTCTTGGACAACGCAAACAAATTGCCAAACACGCAGTAACGACCCAGGGCCGGGTTACCCGCGACGATTGGCACTCCTTTTACCCCAAAGGCGCGTGATGCGAGCTCAATGACATGGCCAATGTTGCCCACGTCGGGAGCGCTGTCGAACGTGGAGCAAACTTTGTAATGCACAAGATCGGGGGACAGGCGCTTGATTGCTTCAAAGATGTCTGGAAGTACTTCATCCATTTCAGCATTGGACAACGCGCGGCTATCGCCAGCGATGCCAATGGCGTCAAAACCACCCAGCTCTTCTAACAACTCGGGCGACGGTGGCGCCAAAAACAGTGCGCATCTCAGGCCGGCTGCGGTAAGGACTTCCAGAGCATCGGTCGAGCCGGTGAAATCATCACCGTAAAACACCAGACGAAGCCTGGGCGTATTGGCTGAACGCATGATTTATACGCCTCCGAATTTTGCCAAGGCGGCGGTTAGTGCGGGTCTGCCCTCTGCATACTGTTGCAGGGGTATGCCCTGAGTTGCCGCTTCCCATCCTTCGCGCATACTCTGAATGCCGGCACCGATACCTAGGGGATGGCCGATAATTCCACCACCCGCCAGATGCATGAGGTCCACCGACTGCAGCTTTTCGAACAGCGTTGGCGCTTGCGCAGCCCATTGGCCGGAAGAGAAGACCGGCAGGATCGGTTGGACGCCCGAAAACGGGGTCAGGCAGCTCAGTGCCGAGGCAATGACTGAGTCATCCGGTTCCCAGAATTTGCTCTGAATGCCATTGACGTGCAGATGATCGATGCCAGCCAGGCGCCAGATTTTCTGGTAGACCTCAAACGAAAAGCCCAGCTGTGGATTGCGGGTAAAGGCACCCCAGCCGTTGCGATGGCCGTGAATAGGTAGTTGGGAATGCTTGCGGATGTGCTCGACCCCCGAATGCCCAACCCAGTTCAGGCAGAGCATGACGCAGGTCCCCCCCGACTCCAGTACGGCGTCGTGGCGGCGAAGCATTTCATCAATGCTCCCAGAAATATTGATCGCGTACATTGGCATCCTGCCGAGGCGATCTGCATGCTTGTGAAGTACAGGCATGACAGCATTTAACCTCGCATCGAAGGATGCATAGGTCGGGTCGATCAAGAGTTCATCATCTTTGAGGAACTCAATACCACCCGCACACAGCTCATCGGCCACGGTCGCAGTCTGCTCAGGTGTCAGGCCGATGCTGGGTTTAATGATGGTGCCAATGATTGGACGGTCATGAACGCCGCACAGTTTACGAGTCCCTTCAATCCCGAACTGTGGGCCCAAGAAGCCAGCGGCAAATGTTGCCGGAAGATCGACATCGAGCACTCTTAAACCGCTGACTTCACCTATCTCGAATAGATTGCCTGCAATGGTGGTCAGCAGTGCAGGAAGATTCGGACCAATATTGGCCGTTGGAAAAGCGATTTCAACTTCGCCGCGATAGTACGTCGCCGAAGGATTGTGCCTAGCCAGGTATTCGCTATGTAACGAAGCACGGGTGACCGCTGGAAGAGACTTGACCGACACCACACGGGCCCGTGAACGCTCTTTCAACTCAGCTGACTCACCGGGTAAGGCAATGAATGTACCGCTGGATTGCTCGCCAGCGATGACCTCGCCGACCCGTTCAATCGGGTAACTGCTCTCTACGAAGAAACGGGCCGTAAACTCTTCGCGCCCGGCTGTTTGATCGACCATCGATAATCACCTTGGCTCTACTTTTTTTATATTCATTGGCCGCTTTTGCAGGGGCGGCCTTCACCTCGAATATACATTGACCCTGCTGACGGGCTAACGATATGATTTCCCGCTAAGTTGAGAAAAACTCACATTAGGCTTCTGGTTCGACCGGCGTTCTGGTCGCCATGGCCTGCTCATGAGGTGCAGCACATGTCATCCCCTCCGCGACCGTCTCTCAATGCACTCAGAGCTTTCGAAATGGTTGCGAGGAAAGGCACCTTCGGCGAAGCCGCTGATGCCCTTTCCGTGACTCACGGTGCTATCAGCCGACACATTCGGACGCTTGAGGATGTGCTGGGGGTCGTCTTGCTCACGCGCAATGCGCATGGCACTAAACTGACTCCAGAAGGCGCGCGCCTTGCCGCTGGCTTGAGCCGCGCATTCAACTTGATCCAGCAAAGTATCGACGAAGTGCGCCCTCAACCGCTGGAGCTGTCATGTTCGGCGTCGATCATGATGCATTGGTTGCTACCCAGGCTTGCCGGGTTGCACAGCAACTTTCCGACGATGGAGCTGGGCTTGAGAACCGGACACGGTCCAATCGACTTTGTCCAAGATGGCGTCAGCGTGGCAATACGCTTGGAAAGCATTGACCCACCTCCCGGCATCGCGCCGATCCCGTTGGCCAATGAATGGATTGGGGCTATATGCTCGCCTGATTACCTTAAGGCTTCAGGTGTGCAGCAAGTGAGCGACCTGAGCGGCAAAAAGCTGCTGGCTACCAAGACTCGCCCGCATGCTTGGAAAGAATGGTATTCAGCGTTGCAGATGACCACGCCCGATTCCCTTGAGTTGGAATACTTCGAGCATTTCTATCTGCTGATTCAAGCGGCTAAGGTCGGCTTGGGATTTGCCTGTGTGCCGCGGATGCTGGTGCAAGCGGAACTGGAGAGCGGCGCGCTGGTAGCCCCGTTTGGCTGTGTTGAAGGCCCGGAAAAATTGGTGCTGTGGATCTCGCCCAACGCCAGAGCGCGGGCCGACACAGCAGACCTGGTGAAGTGGATCGTAGAAGAAATGGCGGCCGAATGATCAGCCGCACAGGGAGTGCCTGCTCATTACGCGCCCCCTTTGTTCGTATCAGCGCTACTCAGATATCGCCAGCGCCCCACGCAAGGAAACCACCATCCACGGGTAGGACAATTCCGTTGACGTAAGCTGAGACGTCAGACGCCAGATAGCTGACTGCTCCGGCGATTTCACGCGTGGTGCCATAACGTTTCGCTGGGATGGCGTTGCTGTAAGCCTTACGGAACTCATCGCTGTGCAGTTCTTTGGTCATCGGCGTATCGACCGGTCCAGGGGCGATGGCATTTGCGGTGATTCCGTATTCGCTCAGTTCGACGGCCATCTGCCTTGTCAGCGCGATCACAGCACCTTTTGATGTGCCGTAGGCCGTCCGGCCTTTGCCCACTGCGCGCATCCCGGCAACGGAGGCAATGTTGATGATCCTGCCGAATCCGTGCTTACGCATGATGCGTGCCGCCAGCTGGCAGCACAAGAACGTGCCCGTGACATTGATCAGCATTGTCCGGTTGAAGACATCGGCATCAAACTCCAGGAAGGGCATGGTCTTGGCGATGCCTGCAGAATTGACCAGCACATCGCAGCGCCCAAACTTGCCCTCAACCCATTCGAACGCAGCAGACACAGAGGCAGGTGTACCGACATCAATCTGGAAGGCATCGGCGCAGAAACCTTGGTCGCGCAGGTGTTGCGCGAAACGTTCGGCCTCGGTGGTATTGATGTCGCAAATGATCACATGGTGGCCATCACTCGCCAGCGCACTTGCCGCTTCCGCTCCGATACCCATAGCGCCGCCGGTAATTACGGCGACTTTCTTGTTTGCAAGCGTCATCGAGAATTCCTCTTTTATTATCGTTGCCAAGCCCAGTTGGTCAGTGGAAATCCTAAGAAGGCGCTGTCAATCCAGCAATCGATAAAAATTCGTGCGGCTGTCACAAAAACTCACTGACCGCCGTGCCTGGTCTCAGTACCTCAGCCCAGATGCAACGCATCTGGATTAATTAGCCGCAGAGACTTGCTCCCCTGGGCATTCATGCTCCGCACTTCAGGTTTTTCCGCATCAACGCATTCTCAATGCGTTACACCCCGACGGATCGGAAACCCTCGCTCCACCACATGAAAACCGATGACCGACATCAACGACGTGGTCAAGGCGACGCCCGGTTTGTTCCTGGACTTTTCCTCTGGTCCTGGTCGGCAGATCTACAAGGCGCGTGGTTTTGAAATCGACAACTCTGGCCCCGGCGGCGAACATTGCTGCCTCTAATCTCGGCAACGCAATGGGGGCGGCGCTGGGCGGAGCGGTGATCAATGCCGGGCAGGGTTATCCGGCGATTTCCCTGGCCGGAGCGGCGATGGCGGGTCTGGGGGCTGCTGATGGTGCTGGCTTTTGCCTGGCGCTCCAGGGCGATTGCAACTGCGATGGTGTGACATCCCGTATAAACTCAAGCACTTCATCGACCTGGTATCGCAGAAAGACATCCTGTTCAGCGTTGACCCGCAGCGCGATCTGATTGGTTGCTCAGCTCAAGTGAAGTCAACTTACCCTTGCCTGACAATATCGACCGAGATTTCCACCGCCGCAATCGTGCCTCTGTTCTCGAGCCAGTGCGTGGTGTTCCTGTCCTCGGGCCAGCCCACTCCCGGCCCGTAATCCGTGGCGACGCCATTTCGATGGTCAGTGATCGTTCCTTGCAGAATGTAGACCGTGCCTGGCCTGTCTACATGGTTGTGAATCGGCCCGAAGACGCCTCCAGGCTCGATGGTCACCCTGCGCATCCTGAGTTGGCGCCCTGCCATACCCTCGATCTCAGGCCCCAGATCAATCGTCGACAATAACGTCACCGTCACCCCTTTCGTCTCAGGCGCCACCTGTTCGTTGCTCATCGCGCGCTCCCAACTTTACTTACAGGGCCTAACTGGAAGTAAAGCCCCTAAAAGGTGTGATCAGTCGGAAGGCGACAAATGGGTCGATTGCCGGCCTTGCGCATCGCCTCCTCCAACCGCAACAAACTTTATCGCTCAGATGAATCCTGAGACAATTAATGCGAATCACTCTCGCACGCATTAGCATCTAAGGATTTATTCATGTCGACTCGCACCACCCCGCCGCGTCACTTCACTCCTGCCCGCAATCTTCTGGCCATGGCTGTCTGCATGATCTCCATGGCCCCCGCCTACGCCGATGACAACACCATCACCCCACC
The DNA here is from genome assembly GCF_036961705.1 of Pseudomonas sp. 3JA. Classification (NCBI taxonomy): domain Bacteria; kingdom Pseudomonadati; phylum Pseudomonadota; class Gammaproteobacteria; order Pseudomonadales; family Pseudomonadaceae; genus Pseudomonas; species Pseudomonas sp. 3JA. The sequence continues at coordinate 207,177 of NZ_JBAMDJ010000005.1, read as the reverse complement.
CGCCACCCTGGAACTAGACGCAACCGAGGTCTCCGGAAGTGGCCAACTGGGGAATACCACGGAAGGCACCGAGTCCTATACCACCGGCGCGATGTCGACCGCGACCAAACTCCCACTGACGATGCGTGAAACCCCACAGGCCGTCACCGTCATTACGCGCCAGCGCATGGATGACCAGGTGATGACCGACATCAACGACGTGGTCAAGGCGACGCCCGGTTTGTTCCTGGACTTTTCCTCTGGTCCTGGTCGGCAGACCTACAAGGCGCGCGGTTTTGAAATCGACAACTTGATGTATGACGGCATCCCGAGTGGCTACAACGGCGTTAACGTTGGCGCCCAGCCTAACCTGGCCATGTTCGATCGGGTCGAGGTGGTGCGCGGTGCCACCGGCCTGGTGACGGGTGCAGGCAACCCTTCGGCCGCCATCAACCTGATTCGCAAGCGGCCATTGGCCGAGCAAAAAGTCACCCTGACCGGTGCCGCCGGCAGTTGGGACGACTACCGTGGCGAGGTCGATGCCTCCAGCCCGCTCAACGACAGCGGCACGCTGCGCGGCCGGGTCGTGACCTCTTACCAGGACGCCAACAGCTTCATCGACAATGTCGAAGAAGATCACGGCCTGTTCTATGCGGTCACCGAAGCGGACTTGAGCGAAGACACCACCCTGACCCTGGGTTTTTCCCACCAGAAGGACAAGACCAATTACTTCTGGGGCTCTTCGATGATCGGCCAGGACGGCCATCATCTGGATCTGCCACGCTCCTACAATCCGGGCACGGATTGGGAGAACAAGGATCAGGAGATCAACACCGTATTCGCCGAAGTCCGTCATCGCCTGGCCAACGACTGGAACCTTCAGATCAACGCCAACTACGCCGAACAGAACGCGTTATTCTCCGGCTCTTACCAATCGCGCTGGGTCAACAACACACTGGCCCGCACGGTTTACCAGGCCGACTTCGATGAAAACCAGGCCGGCGTAGACGCCTTTGCCAGTGGGCCCTTCGCAGCGTTCGGGCGTACCCATGAACTGGTGGTGGGCGCCAGCAAGCGCATCTACGACATGACCACCCACAACTACAGCCCGTACGACACCAACTGGCCGCTCAATGCGGGTAAACCGGACTTCGTCCACACCAGCAACCAGCGCGAAGTGACCACTCAGGACAGCGTCTACCTCACCACACGCCTGAGCCTGGCGGACCCGTTGAAGCTGATTCTCGGCGGGCGCCTGGACTGGTACGACTACGATAACCGCGATGGCGACGGCGACTACAAGGTCACCCGTAACCTCACCCGTTACGCCGGCTTGATCTACGACCTGGACGAACATCATTCGGTCTACGTCAGCTACAGCGATATCTTCACGCCGCAGAGTTCCAAGGATACTTCCGGTAGCCCGGTCAAGCCGATCGTCGGCAAAAACTACGAGGTCGGCATCAAGGGCGAATATTTTGATGGCGCGCTGAATGCGAGCGTGGCGCTGTTCCGCGTCGACCAGGAAAACCGCGCCGTGCAGCTGTTTACCGCAAACTGCCCACAGGCAACCTGCTACGACGCCTCCGGCGAGATTCGCAGCCAGGGTATCGACTTCGAACTGCAAGGCGTCTTGACCGAAAACTGGCAAGTCGGCGGTGGCTACACCTACGCGCGCACTCACACCATCAAGGATGCCGCGAACCCGCAGAACGTAAACAAGCAGTTCGACACCGACACGCCGGAGCATCTGTTCAAGCTGACCACCAGCTACCACTTCCAGGGCCCGCTGGAAAAACTGCGCGTGGGCGGTAACGTCTCCTGGCAGAGCCGTATGTACAACGACATCTCGCTGGCTGATGGCAGCACATACCGCCTCGAACAGGACAGCTACGCGATCACCGATCTGATGGCCGGCTACCGGGTCAGCCAGAACCTGGACTTGCAGGTCAACGCCAACAACATCTTCGACCGCAAGTACTACTCGACCATCGCCAACTCCGTGAGCTACGGCGGTGATTCCTACGGTAACCCTCGCAACATGATGTTGACCGCCAAGTACAGTTTCTAGAAAGCAGAAAAAGGGGACGTAACTTGGAGCGCCCCCTTTCAACCCAAAGCAGTGCACTTGCGACCATCCTTATGGTCTACCGGAAGCCGCAAATGGCCCCCCTGCCTACCTCTGCGCTAGAGAGACAATCACATGAAAATGACTGCCATTTTTGTACTCACCTGGATTGGCTTCACCTCAGCGGGCGCATTTGCCGGTGATCGGAACCAGGACTATCGAGAGGCAAACAGGCGCCACTGGGAACACCAGCGCGAAATGGACAGAGCAGCAGACAGGAAACACCGCGAGCGCCATCAAGCGAGGGAGCGGGAAGAACGCAAGCATTATGAAGAAATGGAGCGAGAAGAAGCCAGGCGTAGAGCGCAGTACTATCAAGCGCGGTAGAAAGACTGCCGCGAGTGATTTCATCATGCGCCTGCCTCACGCCCCCCGAAATCAGTCGATACGCCGTTTCCCCGCGCAGCCATCACAACGCCTGCGAAGCCGTGGGAATCCCTTACCTTGTGCGCCAAAGCCGACGAAACTGCCCGCGGCGGCCTGCGGGCAACGTTCGTTTGAGTGCCGCCATACAACCAAGCACAGTACTATTTGCAATCAGCTAATGAAAACGGACCTTTCCTTGAACAAGAAACAACGCGACGACATCAGCAAGCTCCTCAGCTACGTACTACGCCACGCCCCCGAATCCATGGGGCTAGTCCTGGACCGCGACGGTTGGGCCGACATTGATAATCTGATTTCGAACGCCCACCAACATGGCCATACCTTCGACTACCAGATGCTGCACGAGGTGGTCGAGACCAACGAAAAGAAGCGTTTCACGCTCTCTGAAGATGGCCAACGCATTCGAGCCGCACAAGGTCACAGCACCGGGCAAGTCCAGGTGCAACACGTCGAAAAAACACCACCTGCCCAGCTCTATCATGGAACCGCCAGCCGCTTCATGGCCTCCATCGAGGTGCAGGGCTTGATCCCAGGCAGTCGGCACCATGTCCATCTGACTGAAAGTCCCGAAACGGCAATGGCCGTCGGCAAGCGCTATGGACAACCTGTTCTACTCGCTGTTGATGTACAGGGTATGAAACAGGCAGGGGTTCGGTTCTTTCAGGCGGACAATGGCGTTTGGCTTGTGGAGTCGGTACCTGCGGCCTACTTGAAGACGGTAGAGGATAAAACTCATACATGAATGGGTCCGCTTTATACCGTGGTCTGCCCCCCGATTTTTTCTCGCGTTTGCCCAAGAACTGGACCCCTATAGCATCACAGTTAACGCTGTTGCGCCGGGCTGGGAGCGAACAGACATGAACGCGCCATACGCGAAAGAGCCGACCTGGTGAAAATGAAATGATCAAGGACCACACCTCACTCGGACGCTTCGGAGAAACCTCGGATATCGCCGCCGTCGTGGCGTATCTGGCGTTCGATGAAAGCCGTTGGGTGACAGCTCAAGTGATTGAGGTAAGTAGCGGTTACAAGCTGTAGGTCAGCGATCTTTTTTTGGGGGGGCGGGGGGGTGGCTGATTTACTGGGGGGTTCCCACGGCAGGGTTAAGCCCCATGCCACGCCCTCCTATCTATTGGATGGTCGCTTTCGGTCAGACGGCGTGAAATCGCCAGAAAACCGGGAGCAGACCACAATTTTATAACCGTGGCCTGCCCCCCCCCCGATTTCCCCCCTTACTTCACGCACGGGTTGTGCCTGCCCATACGTCTGACTGAAGTTAGCTAAAGGCTCATGAGCTCACGTTTTGCGTCGTCTACACTTTGAGGAGTAAGCATTGTTGCGGAATGAAGAAACGGTCCGCGTGCGACACCATGCAATAAAGTAACAAACCCTTCCCACTCTGTTACATAATGGTTTAGCCTTATAAAATCCGCAACTTTTGTCGCTTCTGTAGTATTCGCTTCAGAGTAATAAGTATCAAGCCATACCCTTAACAACCCCCTGACAGCGTCACTATTCCGCTCGCCAGTTCGACTTGCTATATAGTTTCTAACATCTCGATATGAAAAGCTCTCCACTTCCACCCCCTTCCCCTTGGCGCACTCATACAGGGAAAACACCTGCTCCCTCAATTCTCTCGCATGGTCTTCTTGATCTATCCAGCCCTGATCAAAGTCAGAAAGCTTACTTTGTGCACAGTACATTGTCAGCAACGTCATAAGATGTATTTTTTCAGAAAACACATATCTGTAATTATCTTTAATTTTGATTTTTTCAAGTTCAGCCAGAATCTTACGCGCTTGGGGATATGCTCCCTCGAACGCCGCAGGATCTCGCCTCCAGCAGGCTTCTATTGCTGCGTGACTTTTACCATGTGTTAAGCAAGGGTATTGAGCAGCGAGATCGCTCAACTTAACATTAGCCATTGAATATTGATCCGATGCTAATCGATTGGTTTCTACCAGGGCAATTTCATTGAGACTCACGCCCTTATCGACCAATTCAAACTTGTATGAAGACCTCATTTCATAGCTATTTGGTTTCTCCCGATGCCTTGCCATGAGGGACAGTTCGGTCGACAAAGTATTCGGTATTTCCCAGGAAAATTCACCATTTTTTTTAGTAGTCACTTCAGAAATCCCTAAGCCACCGGACGGAGTGTTCTCACTTAAAATAATCACAGCACTATTCTCGGAAGCTCTTTCCGGTAGTTTGAGGGATTTGTAAGAAGGATAAATAGTAACCCACCCAGTAACTTCCCCCCCTCGTGCGTAGGGGCCGAGACCCAAAGCAAAAATGAGCACGACAACTAATATTTTATTCACAAACACCCCCTTTCAATCTGAATTTTCTTTCCTCGAACTCAGGTTCTGGATTGGCGTCCGCCCACAGAGTGACCTTATCGGAAGAATCAAGATGACAGCCGGTTAACTCGCTCAATGTTGCTCTAATCATGGCCTTGTCATCATCACTAACTTTTGTAGCAACAGACTGATCTTTTTCTAACGCAATTACTTGTTCCAAGCTTCTTTTAGTACGCAGCCGCCTAAGACGATCTATACTCGAATATGTTTTTGCGGCCCCAAGAACTGACGCAGCTGCGCTTTCAATGCTTGCCGCATTTTTTTGCTGGGAATCACTTAGCAACGACTGTAGATATAAAGATCGAGACGATACCAATACTGGGACAATTGTTTGCGCGGTTGAAACAGTAACAGTGACGGTTGGAGAGGCTACAACTTGACCTTGGGAAATGACATTTTTTGAAGCAGGATCAAAGGTTCCACTGAACGTATTCCAATACGAACTCGTGTTAATTTTATCTATAGGTCTACTTAGAAGAATAAAGCGCCCTCTCCTCAGCGGCGTAAGGTCTGAGCCGTATGAGTTATTGATAGTCTCGGAGGAATAAAACTGCACTGTATAGTCAAGAAGCTGTCTGTTATCTCGATTCGAAAGAATCAACCCCGCTGCTTTTACACCCAAGCTAAAGGCAGCTTGATTTACTCCTGACGCTATTGGACTTAACGATTGGGAGATCTGGCTAACTTGGGCCAATGCATCTCGGGCCTCCTGATTTTTTTCAGCGTATACATCTATAACTCTAATGTGAAATAGAGGTGCTATTCGGGCATCCCAGCGCGGCTCAAAATACAGCAACAGATTTGAAAAATTTAGCGCTTGATCCGGATTAACACCTCTCTGGTACCAAGCGACAATTGGGGTGCTAGTTCCATTATCCGAAGCCCCAACTTCTATCACGATAGCAATATCCATCGTCCGGGAGCTATCAGCACGCGGCAATGTAACGCTATCCAAAATTACGGATATTGGGCTACCATGACTTATGTCGGAGGATTCATCTGGGCTTAATGTATCCGAACGTGAAAGCTTATAAACATCATCCTTCTTATTTGGCGATACATAAAACACTCTATTATCAAAATAGTCGGGGGTATTTATTACATTTCTGTCACGTTCAGAAAACCCAGCCCCCGCAGTGCAACCTGCAACAAACAGTACAAGCACAATGAGTGGAATATGGTTCATATCATTTCTCCCTGAAGAAATTTATCTATTTTTATTCTGACCTGTCCATCACGTGCCGAGAATTGAGGGGATAGATGAGCTACCAGCTAAATCTTCCCTCTTCTGTTTTGAGAGTCGCGCCCCTGACCGACACAGCCCCTAACATGCAGACGCGCGAGACATATTCTCTCTCCTGAGACTTTCAAATCAGCCAATAAAACATCATCGCTCCATCGTGCCGCACAGCTATCTGAACGCCAGACTTTTGCCAATTACCACCTCTCTTTTCAAAGGAACATTGCGTCCCTCATAACCACCCACCTGAATGCGCTTACTTTATTCAAGCTTCAATTTAGCCAAAGTCAATAGCACTTCGCCATCGTTTGTTATGAGATTTTATGCGAGACGAATAAACACTTACTTCGATTTTCTATATCCGAAATTGGGATCGTTGGCATTTTAGGAAAAAAGTAAAACCGTTTTCGTCTCCAGCCCCGCGTTGTGCAGCGATCCAAATAACATCCCCGCGACAAACTCCACCACTCCCTCTATCCTTATCCGCCCCAAGACATCGCCCCACCCCGCCTCCCTCAATGGACTTACCGGAGACATCTGTGCAACGCCCTACCCTTCTCATCGCCTCAGTGCTGCTAACCGCCTGCGCCAGCCAACAGCCATCAGCCGATAAGCAAGCCACCCTGCTCGCTCAGCCGTTGACGCCCAACAGCCTGATGCGCGAAGGCGACGTCATCAACTTCCAGGTGTTCGCCCCCCGCGAACCGAACATACCCTTCTGGCAAACGGTTCAGTTTTCGGCGGCCTGCTCCAGGCCTCAGGTCAACCAGGTTTACTCGTTCATGCTCCGCCGCTCCTACGCCAACAATAGCGGCCACTATGCCCCGCCAACAGCGTTGCCCGAGCGTTATCACGCCACGCTGATGAACAACCGGGAGTTCACCCAGGCGTGTAAAAACCTCCCCGCTCCGGATTGGCGCCAGGTGATGAAGGGGGACGCTGAACGGTGGCTGTTGCTGGATAACAGCAGCGTGCGCAAAAACGGTAAACAGGTGCAGTTCTGGATGGCGTACGACGAGCCGCAGACCCGCCTGAACCCGCTGAGTAGGTCTCCTTTCACGCAGACCCGCGAGCAGTACACGCTGGACTGCGCAGCGCGAAAGGTCACGCTGTTGGCCCGTTATTACCTCAATGCCAATAACGAGGTCACTGACGGGAAAATCGAAATGTTTCCCGAGGCCAAGGCGATGACAGCGGCCGATCAGGATCAGTTGAAGGTTTTTGAACTCGTGTGCAACGCGCCTACGACCATTGCCACTCTGCCGACGTTCAAGTCTCGTACCAAAGCACCGATCGCGGCGGATGCTCTGCCCGACATCAACCCAGGTGTATTGAGGAGCATTGAGCAACTTCACATGCCGGCCCCGGTCAAGACGCTGACTTATATTGAGTTGGCAGGCACCGCCAGTCATGCCCAAGAAAGTTGGCCGGAGCGTACTGAGTACTTCCTGTCCACTGACCCTGTGACCCGGCAGCTCAGCATTGTTCACAAAAGCGAAAACCTCAATGGCCGCCAGATCAACTGGCGCGGCCTGATCAGGCTATCGGGCACAGAGCAGGCCACGCGTTCCGAGAACACCGAGATGGTCAACAGCCTGAGCTTCCGTGGCGATTGGCAGCGTATGCCTGTGGGCAGTCAGTTGGGCTTTACCCGCCAGGGCAGCCTCACTAGCAATCTGATCGGCACCGTGGGCAAGGAACCGAAAACCTTCGACTGTACCGTCGACAGTGAAGGGCCAGCCAAACGACTGAACCCAGCCTTGAGCGGTAACGCCAAGGCGTTGAGCTGCCGTGAACAGCGCCCAAGCTCAACAGTCGTGCCGCTGACGCACTATTACTACTTGGTTGACTATGGGTTCTTCTATCACGCCAGTACTGACAAAAATGACTCGATATCCATCGACATGCATGTGCAGAGCGTAAAGTGAGTGCAGGTCTGCGGGGCCGGCTTTCGCCGGTTCCGCGCGCTCATTGCCCCACCGCCCCCTCATACCGCCGCTGAATCCGCTCCAACTCCCCGGAACGCCGCAACTTCTCCAACGCACTGGCCCACGCCGCCACCACTTCATCCTCACTGTCAGGGCTGAAGGCGATGTACAGCGATGAGCGATACAGTTCGATAGGAATCCGTCGCAAGGTGCCCGGCGCGATGTTCAACTGACGGCTGTAATAAGCCACGCCCGCATCAGTGTCACCGATGATGATGCCGGTGCGCCCGGCAAGCAGCATGCGGTAAAGCAACTTGCTCTCGGTGGCGCTTTTATCCAGGTTGTTGAAGCCCAGCGACTGCAACATCTGCGGCACCAGGCCGGCGTGACGGGTGGTGATCTGCGGGGCATGCAGCAGTTGTTCCAGGGAGTTCACCGGCGGCGTACTGGCCAGTTGATAGGGGTGGATGGACTCCTCCACGATCGGTCCGACCCATTTGTACAACGGCTCGCGCTCCGGTGTGCGGAACAGGGAGTACATGATGGTCTTGGGTCGCGTCTTCAGTACCTGGGTGGCTCGCATACTCGGCTGCAACAGCACCTCGAAGTCATTCCCGGTGAGCGCCATGATGGCCCGGACGATCTCGGTGGTCATGCCGGTGAGCTGATTGTTTACCTGATAGTTGTACGGTGCCCACTCTTCGGTGATGACTTGATACTCCTCGGCCCTGGCATCAACCGTGCCGAGCAATAGGCAGATCAGCGCTGCAACCGGTGTCGAATGTCTCACATGTTCTCCCGGCGGATTGTTCGGTGTTTGTGCATGGACGGGCTTGGTTCAAGGGGGCGAGGTAAGCATAGACCCAAACACGCGCCCGCCAGTTGACGCAGCCCACATTCCGCCCCTTAGCAATCTCCAGGCCTTGGTGTACGATCAGCGCGATCCGGATATCGGACAGCGTACGCCGCGCTTCCGTTTCGCCCTTCTCCCTGTGACCCGCCCACATGAATCCGATCGACCCACTGTCGTTTCAACGCATCATCACCGCCCATGGCAACTGCGAAGGCGCGGCGTATTTCGACGCTGAGGAAAGCCTCGCCCATGAGGTGTTTGCTGACCGCATCGTTTTCCAGACCAACTACCTGGATTACCGCAGCTATGAGGTCGATCTCGCCGAGGGCAGCGTACGCGTGCGCAAGACACGGCTGGATAACTACCTGCGCGGCCATAAGGCCCAGGTGATCGATGACGACATGGACGACGAGGACTGGGCCGAACTGAGCAGTCTATGGCAGCGCTTGAGCCACGACTTGGACACCCAGGGACACGGGCCGCAGCCCGATTTGGCCGATACCCTGGCCGATCTGTTTGATTGCCTGTTCGACGAGGCGCGCGCGCAGGCGCTCATTCAGAACATCCCGGCGCCTACCGGGCAGTGGGATTGGGCTTGGACGCAGATCGAGTCAGCACTCACCGAGACCCATCAGTTGGCCGGGTTCGAATGGAAGGAGTGGTCGTCCTACGGGATCGATGCCGTCAATGCCCTCGCCCCGCTGCGACAGTTGGGCATTGAAATCCCTGCGCCCGAGCGTAACGCCATCGATGCCATCAACCGCGCCAACGATTGGGAGCGTGCGCTCCTGCAGTACTTCAACGCCCAGCTGGAGGCCCATGACTTGAAGTTGTTGGCCATCGGCACGCACTTCGATGAATACCAGGCCTTCGCCTGCCTGCCCATGAACGGCCTGGGCCTGATCAATGCCTTGGAGATAATGGGCAGGCTGGGCATCGTCTACAAATATTAAGCGACTGACGCCACACATGTTCGGTCCGCTTTTACGAGCCCATAAAGGGCACCCCCTCCTTTGAGCCTCGAAGTGACGACATGACAAACTGTGATCAATGCGGGTCCCTCCTCCCTTACGACACCGCTGTTTGCCCGCGATGCGCCGGGGAAATTCGGCACATGGTCGAGGCACACGGGCCAAGGTCCCAGCCGTCGAAAGGGCTGAAAATCCTGAAATGGGTGCTGATCGGCATTGTGGTCGCCGCGCTGGCAGCAGTGGCGGCGGTCATGTGGATCTTGCACTCGCTGGGGCCGATGCCTTCTTTTGGTTGATGACGACAGATAGTTCCCAACCCACGGATGGATGAACACATGAAAACCACCCTTGATCACCTCGTCATCGTGGCAACGGACCTCGATACCGGCTGCGCGTTCGTGACTGACGCGCTGGGCGTCGACCTTCAGCCGGGTGGCGTCCACTCACGCATGGGCACCCATAACAGGCTGCTGCACCTTGGCCCCGGGGTCTACCTCGAAGTGATTGCCGTGGACCCGTCCGCCCTACGTCCGCACCGGGCACGCTGGTTCGGCCTCGATCAATTGGCCCCCGATTCGCCGGCACGCCTGGCGACCTGGGTAGCACGCACCGATGATATCCATACGGCTCGTGATGCCTGCCCTGGCCTTGTCGGAGATATCGAACCCATGACGAGAGGAGCATTGAATTGGCAAATAACCATACCGGCTGATGGAAGCCTTCCCATGGCTGGATCAGTCCCCACCCTCATTCAATGGGCGCCTGGGCCTCATCCTGCGGACATGCTCCAGGACAAGGGGTGCGCGCTATTGGCGCTGGAGATCTTCCATACGGATCCGGAAAAAGTCAGCGCGATCCTGACGGCCATGAACTTTTCTGGCCCGGTTCATCTTCATGCACGGCAAGCGTCTTCGGCTCCCTACCTGGTTGCGCATATTCAAACGCCAAATGGCCTGAAGACACTGCCGCTTTTACACGTGTGACCGTTTGGGGCGGCTTCGCCACCCAGCGGGAGCAAGCTCCCTCGCCACGAATATTCACTTCTCAACCGAAGCGAAACGCAGCTATCCGATTTTCCCATAGTTGCTATCGATACCGGCGCCGTTCTCGTCCTCGGCCTCTCTCTCTAATCTGCCCACCAACGCGATCGACGACGATCGCCGCAGATCAAACTGACCTTATGGAGAGAGAAACGATGAACACATTCAACCGCACCCTCGCTGTCGCCACCCTGGCATTGGCCACCCTCAGCGCCGAAGCCGCGTCACCTGTCCAGTCCGCTGCCAGCGCGTCTGCTGTCGGCAGCGTGGTTCAGTCCGCCAATTACATCACCACCAAGGATGGCGTCCAGCTGTATTACAAGGACTGGGGCCCGCGCGATGGTCAGGTCGTGACCTTCAGCCACGGCTGGCCACTGGACTCCGACAGCTGGGAAGGCCAGATGATGTTCCTCGCCTCGAAGGGTTATCGCGTGGTGGCTCATGACCGTCGCGGCCACGGTCGCTCCAGCCAGCCTTGGGAAGGCAACGACATGGATCACTATGCCGACGACCTGGCGGCGGTGATTGAAGCGCTGGACCTGAAGAACGTCACCTTGGTGGGCTTCTCGACAGGGGGCGGTGAAGTGGCTCGCTACATCGGCCGTCACGGCACCGCTCGAGTGAAGAAGGCCGTGCTGGTGTCCTCTGTCCCGCCGTTGATGCTCAAGACAGACACCAACCCCGGTGGCTTGCCTATCGAGGTGTTCGATGGCCTGCGCAAGGCATCCCTGGAGAACCGCTCGCAGCTGTACCTGGACATTGCCTCGGGCCCGTTCTACGGCTACAACCGCAAGGGCGCCAAGCCATCCCAGGGGTTGATCCAGTCGTTCTGGGTGCAAGGCATGCAGGGTGGCAGCAAGAATACCTATGACTCGATCGCGGCATTCTCGGCTACCGACTTCCGCGGCGATTTGAAGAAGTTCGATGTGCCGACGCTGGTGATCCATGGCGATGACGACCAGATCGTGCCTATCGACGCTTCAGGCCGGGCCTCGGCGGCGCTGATCAAGGGCGCTCGACTGATCGTCTACCCTGGCGCGCCGCACGGCTTGACCGAGACGCACAAGGATCGTCTCAATCAGGATCTGCTGACCTTCCTCAAGGAATAAAAGCCCAGATCCCTTGTGGGAGCGAGCTTGCTCGCGATGGCGGTGGATCAGCTTGCCTCAATGCCGAATCTGCCGAAGCCTTCGCGAGCAAGCTCGCTCCCGCAGTTGTTTTAGGATGGTTCCCGAACTCAATGCCGCAACAACTTGCGCAATGGAATCTCATCCTTGCGCACCGGTGACTTGATGACGATGTAGCTGAAGTACTTGGAGATGCCGATGTTCTTGTCCAACAGGCTTTCCATCACGTCCTGATAGTCCTGGATGCTGCGGGTCATGAAGCGCACCAGGTAGTCGTAGCCGCCGCTGATGAGGTGGCATTCGAGTACTTCATCCACCAGGCGGATGTTGGATTCGAACTTGGCGAAGTCCTCACGCTTGTGGTCGCTCAGGGTGACTTCGGTGAAGACCGTCACCGAGTCGGTAATCTTGGCCAGGTTCAGATGGGCCTTGTAGCTGGAAATGTACCCCAACGACTCCAGTCGTTTGACCCGCTGCAGGCACGGGCTGGCGGACAAGCCCACGGCATCGGCCAGGCTGACGTTGGTCATGCGGCCATCTTTTTGAAGCTCTACCAAAATGCTGATGTCGATCCGGTCCAGTTTCGCTAAACCTTCCATCGCATACCTCTTGCCTGCCGTTTGTAAGACAATCTTCTAACAAAATCAGCGTCGTAAGGACAGCTGATGCTGAGCGACCAGATCAGCCATGCTGTTGATGCAGTAGTCCGCCGCACAGGGCGCGGGAGACCTATCGGCGTTGCGGCAGATCAGGCAGACAGCCCCAACCGACCGTGGGCGGGCGCCAGGACGGGTCACCTGAAGAATCGTCTCGGCGCTCAGGCCATTGGCCGCCAGCCAATCGTGATACTGCAACGGGTCGCTCGCCAGCGAAATAAAATCATCAGGCTCGATGCCCAGGCGCTCGCACAACACGCCCCGGTCCTCGGCATCGCGATCCCCTTGCACCAACAACCGATAGAACTTGCGCAGGTAGAGCATCGCACCCGGCGCATCCTCGAACAGCGTCCAACTGGCAGCCGAGCGGGCGAAGCTCATGCCCTCCTCCCAACTGATTTTGAGCTTCCAGCGCTCGGCCAATTGACGGTGGGCGAAACACAGCAAGCCGCTGAAGCCCAATTCGCCGAAACGCGGGTACAAGGCTTGCAGTACTTCGTCAAAATCGGCTAGCACCTGTGCTTTGTCCAACGGCTCGCCATGGTTTTCCAGCAACGGTTGCAACGCCGTCCAGACGCCGGAGTCCCGATCCACCAAGACCTCATCGCAGTCGATCAACAACGCCCGATATTCAGTCAGCCTCATCTGTAAAGCCTCCGATGATGTCCCATCGATCAACGCTCCATTAACCGCCACTGATGCTTGCCCCGGCAAACGTCATGAACGCGGGCATCAGCCCAGGACGCGTGCCAAGGCACCGTCGAGAATCTGCAACGCTTCGTCGATCTGCGCTTCGCTGGTCACCAGCGGCGCCAGGAAGCGCAAGACGTTGCGGTACACCCCGCACTTGATCACCAGCAAACCACCGGCCCGGGCTTCGTCGATCAGGCGTTGGTTCAGGTCGGCATCCGGGGTGCGCACGTCGTCGAGCTTGATCAGTTCGATCGCCAGCATGAAGCCGCTGCCGCGCACGTCGCCGATCTGCGGGTAACGCGTTTGCAGATGCAGCAGACCCTGGCGCAAGCGCTCACCCAGGACTTCACCACGGGCCAGCAGCTGTTCTTGCTCGTACGCCTCGATCACCGCCAGCGCCGCCGCGCACGACAGCGCATTACCGCCGTACGTACCGCCCAGGCCACCCGGCAGTGGAGCGTCCATGATCTCGGCCTTGCCGACCACACCCGACAGCGGCAAGCCACCGGCGAGGCTCTTGGCGACCGTGACCAGGTCCGGCTGGATGCCGGCGTGCTGGAAACCGAACCATTTACCGGTACGACCGAAACCGGTCTGGATTTCATCGAGAATCAACACAATGCCATGCTTTTGCGTCAATGCGCGCAGGCCCTGCAAAAACTCGGCGGGGGCCGACAGGAAACCGCCATCGCCCTGCACCGGCTCGATGATGATGGCCGCGACCCGCTCAGGTGCCACTTGCGTGGCCAACAGCTCGTCCAGCGCCTGGAGCGCCATGGCGCTGGTGACGCCGCGATAGGCATTTGGATAGGGCGTGTGGAAGACCTCCGGGGCGAACGGACCGAAGTTCTGTTTGTACGGCTGGCTCATGCCGGTCAGCGTGGTGCCGAGCAGGGTCCGGCCATGGAACCCACCGCGAAAGGCAATCACGGCCGAGCGGTTGGTGTGGGCCCGGGCGATCTTCACCGCGTTTTCCACCGCTTCGGCACCCGAGGTGAAAAATGCCGCTTTATAGGCGTGCTGGCCGCCGATCATTTCGCACAGGCGCTGGGCCAGGTCCAGGTAAGGCTTGTAGGCCACGACCTGGAAGCAGGCATGGGAGATTTTCTGCAACTGGGCCTGCACGGCCGCGACGACCTTGGGGTGATTGTGGCCGATGTTCAACACACCGATGCCGCCGACGAAGTCCAGGTAGCGCTTGCCATCCACGTCCCATAATTCCGAGCCCTGGGCCCGCTCGATCACCAACGGGTGCGCGGTGACCAGGCCACGTGGCACGAATTGATCACGCTGACGGAGCAAACTTGGGGTTTCTTCGACTTTACTGTTCATTGGCATTTCCCATCGTGAGCCTCGCACCCAGGAAGCGGCTGCGGTGTGTTCACAGGTTAAGCGTTCGACGCGATTGTCTAAGCCGAACTTGGTCGTTGAGAAATTCGGATCGACTGTTTACACCCCGGCAAACAGCAGAATCCTCCAGAGGCATTCCAGCCCCATGGAATCTGCCGCAAAAGGCACCTTGCAACGCAGTGCGATGCTGCTACGCCGGCCCTTTCGACAGATCCTGCTCTGGCGTTGAGGCATGCTAGGGGCTCCTTGATTTCAGGCGAGAAGTGACCCATGGCCCTGCTCTATAAAGCTGACCCGGTACGCGGCGAACACTGGCGGCGCCTATTCGCCGAACACGCGCCGGACATCGAATGGCGTGCCTGGCCAGACATCGGCGACCCGCGGGATATCCGGTACCTGGCGGCCTGGCAGGCGCCGGACGACGTCGAAACGCTGTTGCCGAATCTGCAGGTGCTGTTTGCCTTGTCGGCCGGCGTGGATCAACTTGACCTGAGCCGGTTGCCTACGACGCTGCCGGTGGTGCGCTTGCTCGACCCGGGCATCACCCAGGGCATGTGCGAGTACGCCAGTTTCGCCGTGCTCAGCCTGCACCGGGACATGTTGCGCTATCGCCAGCAACAGGCCGAAGGTTGCTGGCAAGCGCACCGGCTGCTGCCCGCCGGGCAACGCCGGGTGGGCGTCATGGGCCTGGGTTTGCAGGCACGGCAGATACTCGCCACCTTGAAGACCTTTGGTTTTGCCTTGTCGGGCTGGGCCCGCAGCGAGCATGACATCGAGGGGGTCGCGTGCTTTGCTGGCGACAAGCAATTGCCGGCCTTTCTCGGTCAATGCGACATTGTACTGTGCGTCCTGCCGTTGACCGAGCAGACCCGGGGGATCCTCAACCGCCAGCTGTTCCAACACCTGCCCAAGGGCGCAGCGTTGGTCAACATGGGCCGGGGTGGGCACCTGGTGGAAGCGGACCTGCTTGAAGCCCTTGCCGACGGCCAGGTCAGCGCCGCGGTGCTGGACGTGCTGGAGCAAGAGCCGGCACCGATGGATCACCCCTTCTGGCACCATCCACAGATACTGTTGACGCCGCACATCGCGGCGATGACTCAGCCTGAAAGTGCCTTTGGCGTGTTGTTGGAGAACATCCGCCGGCATCAACGGGGCGAATCGATGCTGGGCCTGGTTGATCGTGAGCGTAACTATTGAGCCCTCGATGACCTCTGGTTTCGATCTGAACAGCGAAAAAACGACCCGGTATTTACTGCTGGCCAAGCGTCTGATTTGAGCAAGAAATGTGGCCGGCAGAGCCGTTGCTTACGGAAGATACCGAATCGATTTGCCGCCCTTGCCAGGCCCGATGGCAGGTGAGATACAAAGACTTTCAGCGCACACATCCATCCGATTTCGCCCCTTATTTTATGGTGATCTGCCATGTCCATTTCGCAACGCCCTACTTACTTCTATCGCGCCATGACCGCCGCCGATGTGCCTGCGGCCCATGCCTTGTCCGTGCAATTGAAATGGCCCCATCGCCTGCAAGACTGGGCGATGTTGCAACGTGTTGCCCAGGGTTTTGTCGTGGAAGACCAGGGCCGTTTGATTGGCACGGCGTTCACCTGCGCCCAGGGGGATTACGCCACGATCGGCCTGGTGATTGTCGACGATGAATATCAAGGCCGGGGAATCGGGCGCAAACTGATGGAACTGGCAATCGAAGCTTGTGGCTCGCGAACCGCCATCCTCAATGCGACGCTGGCCGGTGCCCCGCTGTATGCCAGCCAGGGGTTCGTGGATTTTGGGCATATCCAGCAGCATCAAGGGCAAGCGCTGGTGCCGGCCCCGCAAGAACTGGCCGCCGGCGAACGCTGCCGCGTGCTGGACGAAGCCGATCACGCCGAGTTGATCAAACTGGCCAATGCCGGGAGCGGGCTGGAACGAACCGCCGTACTCAATGACCTGTTCGGTGTCGTTGAACATTACGTGGGTATCGAACAGGACGGTCACCTGTGCGCTTTCGCCCTGCTGCGCCCCTTCGGCCGTGGTCGCTGCATTGGCCCGGTCATCGCCCAGACCCTGGAACAGGCTCAGCACTTGATCGCCGTGCTTCTGGCCCAAGTGCCGGAGGCATTCGTTCGCATCGACATCCCCTCAAACAGCGGTCTGGCTCCTTGGCTGGAAGAAGCCGGGCTCAAGCAGGTCGACACCGTCGCCCAAATGGCACGGGGCACGCCCCCGCAGGCTACCGGTGCGGTTCGGCAATTTGCGCCGGTGACCCAGGCCATTGGCTGAAAACCCACACGTCCCTCAATGCTTCCTGGAGAATCATCTTCATGCTCGAACCCACTGCAGTGCTGTTGGCACACGCCGATGGCCGTCTTGCCTCAACCCCGTTCACCCCGGGTTCACTGGGCGCCAAGGATCCGTTCGACCGACTCATCGCCTATGCCGGGGAGGATGGCATGACTGCCGGCGTGGTCCGGGCGAGCGGGCTGTTCAGCATCGATGAATACCCCTTCAGTGAGACGCTCGTGGTGCATGCCGGCGCAGTAACGCTGCGCAGCCAAGGGCAGACGCTGCAGCTCAAGCCAGGTGAAAGCGCGGTGATCGGTCGGGGGACCGCGCTTGAGGTCGAGGCGCAACCCGGCTCGCTTTGGGCCTTCTGTGCCGACACCCAGCGCATCGAAGCGCACCTTCCCGGACTGACGGCACTCCCCGCCCACACCCTGCTCTCGCCTTCCGCAGCCCCGGATGACGAGATCCTGCTCAGCCCGCCACCGCAATGTCGCTCGCACAATCTGTTTGTCGAAGAAGTGAGCAACCTGCGCATCGGTATCTGGGACTCGACGCCCTACACCCGCAAGTCACGACCGCACAAACTGCATGAACTGATGCACCTGCTCGAAGGCAGCGTCACCTTACAGGCAGCCGATGGCAGCGACTTGACGGTCAACACCGGCGATACCGTATTCGTCCCGCTGAATGCCCCGTGTGCCTGGAAAAGCAGCGTTTATGTGCGCAAGGTGTACGTCGTCAAATAATCCGGCGTATGGCAGTTCCACCGCTATCGCGAGCAGGCTCGCTCCCACAAAGGGTTGTGATGGGTGGTGGTAGATCAGCCAAAAAAAAGCCCGCAGTGTGAGCGGGCAAAAGGTGTCGCAGGTTGGATCAAGTCTCAGAGCGCTGCGGCGATGGCCTGGCCAACAGCCTGGGTCGAGCCTTGTCCACCCAGGTCGGGGGTGATGGGGCCTTCGGCGATCACCTGTTCGATGGCCTTGAGAATCCCATCATGGGCCGCGCGGTAGCGTTCATCGCCGTTACCCAGGAAGTCGAGCATCAAGGCGCCGGACCAGATCATCGCGATCGGGTTGGCGATGTTCTGCCCATAGATATCGGGGGCCGAGCCATGCACCGGTTCGAACAGCGACGGGTAGCGGCGTTCCGGATCAAGGTTGGCCGACGGTGCGATACCGATAGTGCCGGCGCAGGCCGGGCCCAGGTCGGAAAGGATGTCGCCGAACAGATTCGACGCCACCACCACATCAAACCGGTCGGGCTGCAAAACGAAGCGAGCGCACAGGATGTCGATGTGTTGCTTGTCCCACTGCACATCCGGGTACCGCTCGGCCATCAACGCCGTGCGCTCGTCCCAATACGGCATGCTGATGGAAATGCCGTTGGACTTGGTTGCCGCTGTCAACCGTTTGCGCGGTCGGGTCTGGGCCAGGTCGAAAGCGAACTTCAGGATCCGGTCGACCCCGCGCCGGGTGAACACCGATTCCTGCAGCACGAATTCATGCTCGGTGCCCTCGAACATCTTGCCGCCGACGGAAGAGTATTCGCCCTCGGTGTTTTCACGAATCACCACGAAGTCGATGTCCCCCGCCTTGCGCCCGGCCAGGGGGCACGGCACGCCCGGGAACAGCCGCACCGGGCGGATGTTCACGTATTGGTCGAAGTCGCGACGGAACTTGAGCAGCGAGCCCCACAGGGAAACATGATCCGGCACCTTGTCCGGCCAGCCCACGGCGCCGAAGTAGATGGCGTCGAAGTCCTTGAGTTGTTCGAACCAGTCGGCGGGCATCATCTGCCCGTGTTTCAAGTAGTAATCGCAATGGGCCCAATCGAGCACTTCGATGTCCAGCGACAACTGCCACTTTTTCGCGGTTTGCTCCAGTACCCGCAGCCCTTCCGGCAGGACTTCCTTGCCGATGCCATCGCCGGCAATGGCAGCGATTCGAAATGGTTTGCTCATCAATCGTGGCTCCCTGGTGTCTGTTCAAATGACGGTCGCATCACAACCCACCGATGTGGAAGGCTTTGACTTCAAGGTATTCGTCCAGGCCGTACTTGCTGCCTTCGCGCCCCAGGCCCGACTGCTTGATGCCGCCGAAGGGCGCGACTTCCATGGAAATGATCCCGGTGTTGAGCCCGACCATGCCGAACTCCAGCGCCTCGCCGAAACGCCATGAGCGGCGCAGGTCCTGGGTGAAGTAATAAGCGCCCAGGCCATACGGCGTGGCATTGGCCAGGACCAGGGCCTGCTCTTCTGTAGTAAAGCGCATCAGCGGAGCCACCGGGCCGAAGGTTTCTTCGTTGGCCAGCAACATCCCGGCGTGGGCCTCGCCCAGTACCGTTGGCTGGACGAATTGACTGTCGCCCTCGGGAACACCACCACAGAGCAGGCGCGCGCCTTGGCTCAACGCATCGTCGATGTGCCGGGCAACTTTGTTCACCGCAGCGAGGTTGATCAGCGGGCCGATCATCACGCCAGCCTCCAGCCCATTGCCGACCTTGAGCTTGCCCACCTCCTCCACCAGCCGCGCGGCGAAGCGTTCGTAGATACCGTCCTGCACCAGGATGCGGTTGGCGCAGACGCAGGTCTGGCCGGCGTTGCGAAACTTGCTGAGCATGATGCCGGCGACGGCTTGCTCCAGGTCCGCATCGTCAAACACGATGAACGGCGCGTTGCCGCCCAGCTCCAGGCTCAAGCGCTTGATGTGCTCGGCACTCTGGCGCATCAACAAACGCCCGACCGCGGTCGAACCGGTAAAGGAAATCTTGCGCACCGTCGGGTTGCCGGTCAGTTCTTCGCCGATACCGGCGGGCATACCCGTCACGACATTGAACACCCCGGCCGGAATCCCGACCCGCTCGGCCAGCACCGCCAGGGCCAGGGCCGACAAGGGAGTCAGGTCCGAGGGTTTGACGATGACCGGGCACCCCGCCGCCAAGGCCGGTGCGCACTTGCGAGTGATCATCGCATTGGGGAAATTCCATGGGGTGATCGCGGCACAGACACCCACCGGCTGCTTGAGCGTGAGCAGGCGTCGGTCACCGCTGGGCGCCGGGATGGTCTCGCCATAGACCCGCCGGGCCTCTTCGGCAAACCATTTGGCGAAACCGGCCCCGTAGCGGATTTCGCCTTTGGCTTCGCTCAACGGCTTGCCCTGTTCACACGTCATGATCAGCGCGAGGTCGTCGAGGTTGTCCATCATGGCCTGATACCAGCTCTCCAACAGCGCTGCCCGCTCCGCCGCCGGACGCGCGCGCCACGCTGGCCAGGCGCGCTCGGCAGCCTCGATGGCACGCCGGGTTTCCACGCCATGCATCGCGGGTACATGAGCCAGCGACTGGCCGGTGGCCGGGTCGATGACGTCAAGGGTGGCGGCGTTGTCGGCACCGATCCACTGACCGTCGACGTAAGCGAGTTCTGCCAACAGGCTGGGGTCTTTCAATCGATTCTTGAGCATGGTCGCGTCCTGTTCCGAGGTAGCTCCAGTCTAGGGAGATGCCGCGGGGCAGGATGCTGAAAGCGGGGATTGGGCAGTGTTGGATGCTGAAATTTCGCGGTGGGACGGCAGGCTCTACCGAGATGTCAGCGTCACCACTGAACCCTATGTGTGGAGCGGGCTTGCCCGCTCCACACATTTCGTCATGTACATGGCTTAGATTTTCAACGACCCCAACAACCCTTCCAGAAACCGCTCCCCCGCGTCCATCTGGCTGATTTCGATGAACTCGTCAGGCTTGTGCGCCTGTTCGATGGAGCCTGGGCCGCAGACCACCACGGGGACATCCAGACGCTGCTTGAACAGGCCGCCCTCGGTGCCGAAGGAGACCTTGGCGGTGCCGGTGTCCGGGGTGGCGAAGTTTTTCAGGAAGCGCACGGCTTCGACGCTCGGATGGGTGTCGAGGCCCGGATAGACATTCAGGGTTTCGATCTCGATGTCCGCGACGCTGGAGAGTTTTTTCGCCTCGCGCACGATCACCTCGGCGCGCTCACGCAGTTGCTCCAGGAACAGGTCCAGATCATCGTCCGGCAAATTGCGCACTTCGAAATCCAGGGTGCACAGGTTTGGCACGATGTTCAGTGCCTTGCCGCCAACAATCTGCCCGACATGCACGGTGCTGTAGGGCACGTCGTAATCCGCGTCCTGGGCGCCTTGCTCCTGCAATTGCTGCTGGCTCTGGCGCAACGCCGCGATGAAATCGCAGGCCACGTGAATCGCATTGACCGAGCGCGGCGCCAGCGATGAGTGCGCTTCCAGGCCGCGACAGTAGGTGCGATAGGAACCCTTGCCCTTGTGGCCGAGCACGAATTGCATGTTGGTCGGCTCGCCAATCACGCACAGAAACGGTCGCACCGGCGCCAGGTGCAGCACGTCGAGCAAGCGCCGCACCCCCACGCAACCGATCTCTTCGTCGTGGGAAAGCGCCAGTTGCAATGGCCGGTTCAACGAATGGTCGGCGGCATCGAGCATGGCGTCGATGGCCAGCGCAATGAAACCTTTCATGTCACAACTGCCGCGCCCGTAGACCCGCCCATCGCGCACGGTCGCCTGGAACGCCGGAACGGTCCAGGCCTGCCCCGCCGCCGGCACCACGTCGGTGTGGCCGGACAGCAGGACCCCGGGCAAGTCACGCGGGCCGGTGCTGGCGAACAGGTTGGCCTTCTTGCCGCTCTCATCCTTGACGATCAGCGACTCGATGCCCTTGCTCAGCAACAGCTCGCGCACGTACTCGATCAGGGCCAGGTTCGATTCTGAAGAGACCGTTTCAAACGCCAGCAGGCGTTCGAAAATGGCTAACACGCGGGGTTTCATGAGGCCTTGCTCCGTTGCTCGGCGAAAAGGGCGAACCGGCGGATGGAGAACGGCTCGATGAAGGTTCGAGTGCTGCCGGTGCTGATCAGTTCAGCCATGACATCGCCAACGCCCGGACCGAGCTGGAAGCCATGGCCGCTGAAGCCGAACGCATAGTACAAGCCATCGACGTTGCCGCTGGGCCCCATCACCGGCAGGGAATCGGGCAGGTAGCCTTCGATGCCGCTCCACACGCGGATGATGTTGAGATTGCCGACACCCGGCAGCAGCCGACGCATCTGGTCCAGTTGGTTGAGGATGCTGCGCGGCTCGACATAGGCCCGGCGGTTGAGCATGTCCGGCTTGCTGCGATAGCCGCCGCCGATGATGATATTGCCCCGGGGAATCTGGCGGAAATAGATCACTTCTTCAGGAATCTTGGTGTACACCCCGATCACCGTCGGCAAGGCGTAAGGCACCGGTTCGGTGACGGCCATCTGCGGGCCGTTGGTCTCCAGCGGCACCGGCTCGCCGAATTGCGCCGAGAGTTTCTGGCCCCAAGCACCTGCGGTAATCAACAGTTGCGCGGCACTGAACTGGCGACCATCGGTGGTGCTGATACCGAACCCTTCACCGACCTTCTGCACCTCGGCCACTTCGCAGCGCTCCTCGATGCGTGCCCCGAGCCGCCGTGCCGCCCGGGCGAACGCCGGGGCGGCCAGGCGCGGGTTGGCGTGACCGTCGTGGGGCGCATAGGAGCCGCCCTTGACGTCCTTGCCAAGAAACGGAAAACGCGCGTGCAGCTCGCTGCCGCGATAGACCTGCAAGTCCAGTTGCGCTGCTTCCGGTGCCGCTGCGTAAGCCTCAAGCTCGGGTATTTCATCCTCGCGATAACACACGCGCATGTGCCCGCTGGCGATGAATTCCAGGTCGTCGTCGATCAGCTCCGGCAGGCGCTTCCACAGCGCCCAGGAGCGGTTCGCCAGTTCCAGTTGCCCAAGGAAACGTCCCTGGCGCCGGACGTTGCCGAAGTTGACGCCGCTGGCGTACTGGCCGATCTGGTCACGCTCCAGCAGGATCACCGACTGCCCCCGCTGGCGCAGGAAAAACGCTGCCGCCGAGCCCATCAGGCCGCCGCCGACAATCACCACATCGGCTTTATTCAGCGTCATGGCGTCACCTCCCGAGTGAGCATCGAAAGGGGTTTCACAGGCGCCTGGCCGCGCTGGCGACCCACCTCCTGCACCTGGACACCCGCTGCTGCTGCAATGACTTCGGCCCCGGCCTGGGAGCAATAACGTCCCTGGCAACGGCCCATGCCAACCCGGCTGAACGCCTTGGCCCGATTGACTTCACAGGCACCCTTTTCGCTGACCGTGCGGCGCAGTTCGCCGGCGCTGATCATCTCGCAGCGGCAGATGATGGCTTCGTCCGGCAAGGCCTTGGCTTGTGCCGCCGGCCAGGGAAACGCCTGGGCCAAGCCTAGGCGAAACGCGTCCATCACCTTGAGCGCCTGGCGCTGTTCGGCGATGAGTGCGGCGTCCACCGGCTGCTGCAGATCGCTCAACAATGCCAGGGCGACCAGGCGTCCGGCGTGCTCGGCGGCATCGGCGCCACGGATCTTCGAACCATCACCGGCGGCGTAGACACCGCTGACCGAGGTCCGCCCCTCTTCGTCCGTGTCCAGCAGCCATTGGCTGGAGGCCTCGTCAAAGCGCAGGCGGCAGCCCGCCAGGTCAGCCAGTTGGGTTTCCGGGCGCAAGTGATAACCCAGCGCCACCGCATCGCACACCACCGTCAAGGTTTCCCCACTCGCGGTACGGACCCGCACGCCGCTGACGCCGCTGCTCGCCTCTCCCAGGATTTGCAGCGGCGAAATGCCCAGGTGCACGGCAATCTTCGCCCGATACAACTGCGCCAACAATTTCATGCCGGTGAACAGCAAGCCCGGGCGCGCCATGAGCTTGGGCAAGGCTTTGATGCGCTGGCCCAGCGGCGATGTGTCCAGCACCGCTGCGACATTGGCGCCGGCCTTGAGGTATTGGCTGGCGACCAGATACAGCAATGGCCCGCTGCCCATGAACACCACCCGATGACCGATGGAAACCGCCTGGGCCTTCAAGGCGATCTGCGCGCCGCCGAGGCTGTAGGTGCCGCCCAACTGCCAGCCCTCGATGGGCATCAAGCGGTCGGTGGCGCCGGTGCAGAGGATCAGCGCGTCGTAATCCACCGTCGTGTGCTGGCCCTGGCTGACGCAGCACAATTGCCCGGGTGTCAGGTTCCACACCAGGGTGTCCGGACGGTAGTCGATCTGCGGGCGCAAGCGGTCGAAGCTTTCGTGCAGGTCACGGGCCTTGTCCGCCTCGGTGCCGTACAGCGTGGCGTAGTTGCGGGTGAACCCTTCGGGCTGGCGCCGATAGATTTGCCCGCCATCGCGACGGTTTTCGTCGAGCAGGATCGGCTTGAAGCCCGCTGCGACCAGGGTCTGGGCACAACGGATGCCGGCCGGCCCGGCGCCGACGATGACGACTCGATGCGTGTTCAGCCGCGCAGTGGCCATATCGCCTCCGGTTGTTGAGTCATGATGTCCAGCCCTTCGCGTACTTCATTGGAGCAGGCCCGCAGGCGTTCGCCGCTGCGGGTCCAGACCCAGCAATCCTGGCAGGCGCCCATCAGGCAGAAACCGGCACGGCTGCCCGGATCGAATTCCGACTGGCGCAACGCCGGGCCGTGGGTCAGCAAGGCGACCATCAAGGTGTCGCCCTGCAACGCCTCGACCGGGACGCCATCCACTTTTAATTTGACGACAGGTCGGTCCTGTTCGGCCAACCTCACGAAACGCGCGTTCATGCGTAGGCTCCCACGATCATGCTGTTTGAATCCTGTTGGCGCTTGAGCAGCTCGGCGCTGTCGTGATGACAAAGCACCTCGCTGCCGCCATCGATGATCCGCCGGGGCGGCGCGGTGTGATTGCACAGGCCGTCGACCCGCACCGGGCAGCGATTGAGGAAGGTGCACAGGTCCGGCACCTCGGCGCGCGCGCCCAACACCGGCAGCGTGCCGCAGGTGGTGGCGCCACAACTTTCCAGCCAACCCTGACGCATCTCCGGTACCGAGTGGATCAGCAGGTCGGTGTAGGGATGGAACGGCGCCTGGGCGAACGATTGTCGGGTGCCCGCCTGGACCTTGTGGCCGCTGTACATCACCACGATGTCGTCGCACAGCGCCCGCACCGTGGAGATGTCGTGGCTGATGAACAGGTAGGAAACCCCCAGTTGCTGGCGCAAGTCGCGCAGCAGTTCAAGGATCGCCGCGCCGACCACGGTGTCGAGGGCCGAGGTCACTTCATCGCACAGGATCAGATCCGGCTTGGCCGCCAGCGCCCGGGCCAGGTTGACCCGCTGTTTCTGTCCACCGGAGAGTTCGCTCGGGCGGCGCTCGGCGATGTCCCGTGGCAGACGCACCAGATCGAGCAATTCGCCGATACGCTCACGCAGCGCCGCGCCCTTGAGGCCGAAATACATCTTCAACGGCCGGCTCAGGATAGTGCTGATGCTATGCATCGGGTTGAGCGCGGTATCGGCATTCTGGAACACCATTTGAATACGCCGGAACTGTTCGTCCGTGCGTTCGGACAAGCTGCCACCCAGTGGCTGACCGTCAAACGTCAGCCCGCCCAGGGCCGGGGTCAACAGCCCGGCCACCACCCGCGCCAGGGTCGATTTGCCCGAGCCTGACTCACCGATCACACCGATGGCCTGGCCCCTGCGCACCGTCAGGTCGATGTCTTCGAGCACCCGGATCGCCGGCATGCCCTGCTGGTTCTTGTTGCCGTAGCCTGCGGTCAGGCCCTGGATGGTCAGCAGCGGTGTGTCTTCGGCCACGCCGCAGGGTGGGCGAATCGTCGTGTCTGGCCGTGCCGCCGCCAGCAGGCTGCGGGTGTAGGCGTGAGCCGGGCCCTTGAGCAGCGGCGCCGTGGCGCTCTGTTCGAAGATCTGCCCGCCGTTGAGCACCACGATCTGATCGGCCATCTGCGCCACGACGGCCAGGTCGTGGGACACATAGACCGCCGTCGCGCCACGTTCGCGCACGACCCGCTTGAAGGCGCGCAGCACGTCGATCTGGGTCGTCACATCGAGGGCCGTGGTCGGCTCATCGAGCACCACCAGCAGCGGATCGCTGATCAGCGCCATGGCCGCCATCACCCGCTGCAGTTGCCCGCCGGACACTTGATGGGGATAGCGCTGGCCGATACGCTCGGGATCCGGCAGCGCCAGGTCGCGGAACAGTTCGATGGCCTTGGCTTCGAGCACGGCACGGCTGCCCAGGCCATGGATCACCGCCCCTTCCACCACTTGGTCGATGAGCTTCTTGGCCGGGTTGAACGCCGCCGCGGCGCTTTGGGCGATGTACGACACCCGATTGCCGCGCAGGCCTTGCAGCTCGCGTTCACTCAAGGCGAGCATGTCGTGCTCGCCAATCTGCACCACGCCGCCGGCCAGGCGACAACCGCGCCGGGCATAACCGAGCAACGCCAGGGCGATGGTGGTCTTGCCCGAACCGGACTCGCCGATCAGCGCCAGCACTTCACCTTTCTCCAGGGAAAAACTCACGCCCTTGACGATCTCCACCTCGCTGCGCTCGCCACAGGCGACTACGCGCAGGTTCTCGACTCGGATCAATTGGCTCATATCAATGGCCTCCCGTACGTCGGTTGCGCCGCGAAGACAAGCGGTCGATAAACAGATTGACGCCGATGGTCAGGGTGCCGATGGCCAGGGCTGGAATCACGATTGCCGGCGCCCCCTGGTTGAGGCCGCCGATGTTTTCCCGCACCAGCGAGCCCAGGTCGGCATCCGGCGGTTGCACGCCCAGGCCGAGGAAGCTCATGCCGCTAAGCAGCAGGACGATGAAGCCGAAACGCAGGCCCAGGTCGGTCAGCACCGGGTTGAGCATGTTCGGCAGGATTTCCACACAAGCGATGTACAGTCGGCGTTCGCCACGGGTGCGGGCCACTTGCACGTATTCCAGGGCCTCGATGTTCACCGCCATGCTGCGGGCGATACGAAACGCCCCCGGCATGAAACTGAGCACCGCCGTGCAGATCAGCAACGTCACCGACGAACCGAACGCCGAGACCATGATCAGCGCCAGCATCTTGCTCGGGATTGAAATGAAAGCGTCCATCAGGCGGCTGATCAGCTCGTCCAGCCACTTCGGCGAAACCACCGACAGCAGCGCGCAACTGGTGCCCAGCCCACTGGCCAGCACCGCCGCCACCAGCGCCAGGCCCACCGTGAAGCGCGCGCCCACGAGAATGCGGCTGAGCATGTCGCGGCCCAGATAATCGGTGCCCAGCGGATAAGTGGCGCTGAGGTTGTCGAAGACATTGTCGGAGACCACTTCCCCCACTGGGTGCGGCGCCAGCCATGGCCCGAAGATAGCCACCAGCAACCAGATCACACACATCGCGGCGCCGATCAGGCCGAGCCAGGGCGTTTTGCGCGGCACCTTGACCAACGCCGGTTCGGGCGCCGCAGGCGGGGATTTCACAATGAGATTGTTCATTGGTTTCTCAGCCTCGGATTGGACAGGATCGCGCACAGGTCAGCCACCAGCACCAACGCCAGGTACGCCGTACAAAACAGCATGGTGCAGGCCTGGACCAACGCCATGTCGCGGTTGGTCACGGCATCGACCATCAAGCTGGCGATGCCGGGATAGTTGAAAATCGTCTCGACGATCACCACCCCACCCAACAGGTAGGACAGGCTCAGGGCGATGGCATTGGCGATCGGCCCTATGGCATTGGGCAAGGCATGGCGCAGCACCACCCGCACCGGACTCACGCCTTTGAGACGGGCCATTTCCACGTAGGGGCTGTCGAGTTGATCGATCACCGCCGCCCGGGTCATGCGCGCCATCTGCGCAACGATGACGCAGCACAGGGTCATCACCGGCAAGGCGTAGGTACGCATGAATTGCAGAGGCGAAGTGATCTCGCTGGAATAGGACAGCGCCGACAGCCAACCCAGGTTCACCGCGAAAATCAGCACTGCAAGGGTGGCGACCAGGAACTCCGGCACCGCCACCATCGTCAGGGTGAAGAAGCTCAGGAAGCCGTCGATGCGTCCCCCTCGCCCCATCGCCGAGCCGATGCCCAGGATCAACGCCACGGGCACCGACACCAGCGCCGTGGCCGCCGCCAGCATCAGGGTGTTGGGCACCCGGCCAGCCATCAACTCGCTGACCGGCGTGGCGTTGGAGATCGACACGCCCATGTCACCGCTGAGCAGGCTCATCAACCAGTGCAGATAGCGCAACACACCCGGTTGGTCCAGGCCCATCTTCACCCGCAGCGCCGCCACTTGCTCAGGCGTGGCGAACTGTCCAAGGGACTGTTGCGCCGCGTCTCCCGGCAACACCGCCGTAATGGCAAACACCACCATCGATACGATCAACAGGGTCACGACCGCAGCGCCCAGGCGCCGGCCGATCAGCCAAAGTGTGTTGCTATTCATCGCCCTACCCCTTGTGCCATGTCACGCCGCAAGACAACACACATCAAGCGTCAAGCCAGACTTGCTCAGCGAACATATAGCCCATGAAACCGCCCAGCGGGTTGGTGCCATAACCTTTGACGCGTTGGTCGACGCCATCGATGTTGCTGATGAACACCGGGATGCCGATGCCGCTGTGTTCATGCACCAGGGCCTGCATGTCCCCGTACATCTTGCCGCGCTTGACCTCATCGGTTTCACCCCGGGCCTGGATCAGCAACTGGTCGAACTGCGGGTTTTTCCAGCCGGATTCATTCCAGGGCGCGGTCGATTGGAAGAATTGCGAGAAGATCATGTCGGCGTTGGGCCGTGGGTTGATGTTGCCAAAGCTCAGCGGGTGCTTGGCCCAGTGGTTGGACCAGTAGCCGTCGCTCGGCAGGCGATTGACGTTGAGCTTGAGCCCGGCCTCCTTGGCCGATTGCTGCAGCAGCACGGCAACGTCGACCGAACCGGTGGCGGCTGGCGAGCACATCACCGGCATGCTGATGCTTTCCATACCGGCCTTCTTCAGCAGGAAACGAGCCTTCTCCGGATCGTAGGTCCGTTGCGGCAGGTCGGCGTTGTAGAAGCGTGCGCCGGGGGCGATCGGGTGGTCGTTGCCGACCCTGGCGAACCCACGGAAGATCGCCGACTTGACCTGTTCGCGGTCCAGCAGCAGTTTCATCGCCTCGGTGAACTCCGGGCTCTGGCCGGGCATCTGGTCCTGGCGAATGATCAGGTCGGTGTAGTTACCCGACGGCGAATCCACTACGCGATGGGTGGTGCTGTCCTTGATGCGCGTGGTCGAGCGCGGGTTGACCTCGTTGATGATCTGCACGTCGCCCGACAGCAACGCGTTGACCCGTGAAGGCTCGTCACCGATGCCGATGAATTCGATTTCGTCCAGGTACGGCAGGCCAGGTTTCCAGTAATTGGTATTGCGCGCACCGATGGAACGCACCCCAGGCTTGAATTCCTTGACCTTGAATGGACCGGTGCCGATGCCCTGGTTGAAGTCGCTGGTGCCCTCGGGGACGATCAGCAGGTGGGAAATGGCAAGGATCGATGGCAGCTCGGCATTCGGGCCGCTCAGGCGTATCTGCACTTCATGGGTACCGGTGGCCTTGACCTCGGCAAACTGCTCGGCCAGCGGCAAGACCTTGGAACCGGTGATCGGGTCCTTGTGGCGCATCAGGGAAAACACCACGTCGGCGGCGCTGAGGCCCTTGCCATTGTGGAAGGTCACTTCCTTGCGCAGGGTAATCACCCAGAGCGTGGCATCGGTGGTGTCCATGCGCTCGGCCAGTTCCAGTTGCGGCACCATGTGGCTGTCGAAACGCGTCAGGCCGTTGTAGAACATGTAATGGCGCACGTAGTCCGTGGACGATGAGCCTTTGGCCGGGTCCAGGGTATCGGCGGTGGAACTGGAGATACCGGCGACCCGGATACGCCCGCCCGGCTTGCCTTTGCCGGGGCTCGCCTGTTCATCGGCAAGCAGCTTGCCGGCGGCGCCGAACAGGCTGCCGGCACCCGCCGCGGCCACACCGGCCAGCCCCAGCATTTGCAAGGCATGCCGGCGTGACATGCCACGATTGAGCCCTTCGAAAACACGCAGACTTTCTGTACCGGTGATCAACTGGTCTTTGATGCCGTTTTTAGTGTCACTCATGTCAGTTCTACCTTTCGGAAAATGATAGGGCTCGATGACGTTGCGTCAACGCAACGTGGTTGAAACGCCAAACAACGCGGTGAAACTCAGTGCAGGTAGTCCTGCAAGCGGTAATACGCGCCGACCAGCGGCAAAAACCAAGGCTTGCCGAAGTGCCCGGGAATGGCCGGCCAGTCCAGTTCGCGCCAAGGGTTGGCCTCGACCTTGCCGGCCATGACCTCGGCCATGACCTGGCCCATGTGCACCGACATCTGCACACCGTGGCCGCTGTAGCCCATGGAGTGATAAACCCCGCCATGCTGGCCGGCCCGGGGCAGGCGATCGGAGGTCATGTCCACCAGGCCGCCCCAGCAATAGTCGATCCGGGTGTTCGCCAATTGCGGGAACATCTGCACCATGGCGGCCTGCAACACCTTGCCGCTCTTGGCATCGGAAACACTGTCGGACATGGCAAACCGCGCACGGCCGCCAAACAGCAAGCGGTTGTCCGGGGTCAGGCGAAAGTAGTTGCCGATCATGCGGCTGGTGACATAGGAGCGGCGTGCCGGCAGCAAGCTGTCGATCAACGCCTGGGGCAATACCTCGGTGGCGATCACGAAACTGCCCACCGGCACGATTCGCCGCCGATACCAGCCCAGGCCACCCTGCTGACAGGTACCGGTCGCCAGCAGGATCTGCGAGGCTTGCAGCGCCCCTTTGCTGGTATTGACTCGATAGCCGCCGGCACTGGCCTTCCAGTCCTGCACCGCCACGCCCTGGAAGATCAACGCACCGTGACGGGCAGCCGCTTCAGCCAGGCCGACGCCAAAACGTCCGACATGCATCTGCACACCATTGCGCTGCAACAAGCCGCCATGAAACTGCGCCGAATTGACTTCCGCCCGCGTCTCCTGGGCCGAAAGCAACTCGACCTCGGCATCGACTTCCTTGCGGATCAATTCACAGGTGCGCGCCAACCCTTCGTAATGCATCGGCTTGGCAGCCAGCTTGAGCTTGCCGTTGCGCTTGAGGTCGCAAGCAATCTGCTCTTGCTCCACCAGCGTCACAACGCTGTGCACGGCGTTTTCATAGGCTTGGTAATACGCCCGGGCCTTGTCGGCGCCGAGGCTGGCGGTGAGCGCCGCGTAATCCTGGGCCACGCCGGTACTGCAATGCCCACCGTTGCGCCCTGACGCCTCGCCAATCACCCTGCCCGCTTCCAGCACCGCCACGCTGGCCCCCTTCAAGGCCAGGGCCCGCGCCGCCGCCAGGCCGGTGAAGCCGCCACCGACGATGGCGACATCGACCTGCCCGGGCAATCCGCCGAGCTGAGCACCGGTGAACGCCGGTGCGGTGTCGAGCCAATAGGACTCACTGCCCATGTCTAACCCCTTTCGCCTTCAAGCGTGCGTCGAGACTCAGAGCCCGACCAGAGCGGGCAACCCGCCGATGTCCGAGATCTGTTGGTAGCCAAAGGCAGCGTTGGCCGGTTGTTCATGACCGCGGGCGACGAAGGCCTTGTGCTTGATCTTCATGTCGTGGGCCGACATCAGGTCGTAGCGGAAGCTCGACGACACATGCAGGACGTCTTCCGGTCCGCAGCCAAGGTTATCGAGCATGAATTCGAACGCGGCCAGGCGCGGCTTGTAGGCCTGGGCCTGTTGGGCGGTGAAGACTTTGTAAAAAGGCGCGCCGAGCTTGTCGACGTTGGACATGATCTGCTCGTCCATCGCGTTGGAAAAAATCACCAGGGGGATCTTGTCGGCGATTTTCGACAGGCCCGCCGGTACATCGGCGTGGGGGCCCCAGGTTGGCACGGCGTCGTAATAGAGCTGGCCTTCGCCACGATATTCGACGCCCCAACGCTTGCAGACCCGCATCAGGGAGGTCTTGATGATTTCATCATAGGGCCGCCAGTCACCCATCACCTGGTCCAGGCGATAAGCGGAGAAATCCTTGACGAACTGGTCCATCTGCCCGGCATCGACACGGTCGGCGAACAGCTCGCGGGTCATGGTGCCCATCTGGAAATTGGTCAACGTGCCGTAGCAGTCGAAGGTGATGTACTTGGGTCGAAGAAAGCTCATGAGTGCGGTCCTGGATGGTTGTTGAAGGCTCGACGAGGCGAACATGGCGCCTTTCGTGAGGCATCGGTGCAACGCTGCATCACGTTTTCATTACAACACCATGAGACCGTGGATAAATCGTTAAAAATACCGGCCGCTTGGTACAAACCACCGTTTTGCGGGGCTCGCTCAGCAGACTTTGCGGGATGCTCCAGGCGTGGGCGTCGCGCCCGTGTTTCTTTGGGTTTGCGGGCAGTTATGGTGCGCCAAACGGCTCTGCAAAGCGTTGTTTTCGGCAGAATCTGCGCTTGGCGCAGCAGCTTCAGCATCCCTGGTGAATGGGCTGCCGTCATCGCGAGCTTGCTCGCTCCCACAGGGGATGGTGGTGGGCACGGGTTCAAGAAACGCCGCCGATCCATTGTGGGAGCGAGCTTGCTCGCGATGGCGGTGGGTCGGTAGGAACAGTGTCCTGTTCAGACCTTCAGTTCTGCCTCCAGGAAACTCACCAACGCCTGCACCCGTGCACTGCGCAGTTTGCGCGAGGGCACCAGCAGGTTGATTGGGGCGCTGTCGAATTGCCAATCGGCGAGCACCCGTACCAGGCGGCCGTCGGCGATGGCTTTGTTGACGTCCCATTGCGAACGCAGCACCAGCCCCAGGCCCTGTTCGGCCCAGCGTCGAGCCACGCTGCCATCGTTGCTCAACAAGGCAGGCTTGATCCGCAGGGTCTTGCGCCCGTGCGCGTTGCGCAGGTGCCACAGGGTGACATCTTCATCGTTTTCACGAATACAGATACAACGATGCTCGGCGAGTTGCTCCGGCGCTAACGGTGTGCCGTTCTGCTCCAGGTAAGCGGGGCTCGCG
This sequence comes from Pseudomonas sp. 3JA, assembly GCF_036961705.1. Classification (NCBI taxonomy): domain Bacteria; kingdom Pseudomonadati; phylum Pseudomonadota; class Gammaproteobacteria; order Pseudomonadales; family Pseudomonadaceae; genus Pseudomonas; species Pseudomonas sp. 3JA. Next base: position 174,272 of record NZ_JBAMDJ010000005.1, on the reverse strand, counting down.
CACAGCCAACGGTCATTTTGCGTAAGGGGCCGGGCGACCCACTGGCTGTCGCTCAGGTGACCGATGTGAATCACCGCATCGCTGTCATGACGGTCAGGCCAGGGCGTTTCCCGGAGATCCAGATGCAGGCATAGCTGCGGGTGCAACCTGGCAAAACGGGCCAGCAGCGGCGCGAGGCGTTGGCGTCCATAGCCGAACGGTGCCGCCAGCCTCAGGGTGCCGGCCAGTTGATCGTCTTGCTGCCTGAACGATTCGGGAAGCGCCTCCAGCTGTTCCAGCAACAGCGCACTCTGGCGCGAGAAACGCTCGCCGTCGGCGGTCAGGCTCAGCCGCCGGGCGTCGCGATTGGCCAAGGTCAGGCCCAGGAGCGTCTCCAGTTTGCGCAAGCGCATGGACAGCGCCGGTGGCGAGACATTGAGGGCCCTGGCGGCGGCGCTCAACGATTCGCAGCGTGCCAGCGTCACGGCCATACGCAGGTCTTCGAGGCTGATCATTCAGTTCAACTTAATGATTGATGACAGTGCATTGAACCACGGCTTTACGATGACTGAGTAGAGTCGAACCTGTCTTTCACCCGCGAGCCTCGTTCATGCCAGTCTCAATTGCTTCCCTCGATACCCCAGTCGCGCTCATCGATATGCCGCGAATGCAGCGCAATATCCAGCGCATGCAACAACGCATGGATGCCTTGGGCGTGCGTTTGCGCCCGCACATCAAGACCAGCAAATGCCTGCCGGTGGTCCGGGCGCAGCTTGCAGCAGGCGCCAACGCCATCACCGTGTCGACCCTTAAGGAAGCCGAGCATTGCTTCGCCGACGGCATCCGCGACATCTTTTATGCCGTGTCCATGGCACCTGGCAAACTGGCCCAGGCCCTGAGGCTGCGGCGCAAGGGCTGTCGATTGAGCATCCTGACCGACAGCCTGGCGGCGACGCAGGCCATCGTCGATTTCGGCAGGCAGCACGACGAGCGTTTCGAGGTCTGGATCGAGATCGATTGCGATGGCCATCGTTCCGGCGTGCGCGCTGAAGACGATGCACTCGTCGACATCGCACGGCGACTCAGCGAAGGCGGCATGCAGCTTTGCGGCGTCATGACCCACGCCGGGTCCAGCTACGAGCTCGATACCCCCCAAGCGCTGCAAGCCTTGGCCGAACAAGAACGCCACCTCTGCGTCAGCGCCGCCCAGCGCATCCGCGCAGCCGGGCTGGCCTGCCCCGAGGTCAGCATCGGCTCCACCCCCACGGCACTTTCGGCGCAAAGCCTGGAGGGCGTCACTGAAGTGCGCGCTGGCGTCTATGTGTTCTTCGACCTGGTGATGCACAACATCGGTGTTTGCCAGGCGGATGAGCTGGCCCTGAGCGTACTGACCACCGTGATCGGCCATCAGCCGGACAAAGGCTGGATCATCACCGATGCCGGTTGGATGGCCATGAGTCGTGATCGGGGTACCCAGCGCCAGCAGCGGGATTTCGGGTATGGGCAAGTGTGCAGCGAAGCCGGCGACTGGATCGAGGGCGCCCTGCTCTGCAGCGCCAACCAGGAGCACGGTATCGTCACCCTTTCCAGTCCCGGGGACATCGATATCACCGAGCGGTTTTCCATCGGCAGTCGCCTGCGCATCCTGCCCAACCACGCCTGCGCCACCGGTGCGCAATTCCCTGACTACCACGCCTGCGATGCCTCGGGCGCGGTGCACACCTGGAGTCGTCTGCATGGCTGGTGAAATCGAGTTGATTCACACGACCCAGGCGGCCGCAGCGGGCGGGCATTACACCCAGGCGGTCTTGCACCAGGGCGTCTTGTACGTGTCCGGGCAACTGCCGGTACGCGCCGATGGCAGCCACAGCGTCGACCAACCGTTCGAAGTGCAAGCCGCCATCGCCCTGGACAACCTGATGGCGATTCTCGGCGCGGCAGGCCGCAGCCCCAGTGACTTGCTGAAAGTGACGGTCTATGTCGCCGGCATCGAACACTGGCCGGCTTTCGACCGGATCTACGCCCACTATCTCGGCGAACACCGGCCCGCGCGCGCGGTAGTGCCCGTCCCGGCCTTGCACCATGGGTACCTGATCGAAATCGAAGCGCTGGCACGTGTGCACGCCTTCCCGACGACCGAGATGAACCTGTGGCGAGGGAGCTTGCTCCCGCTGGGTCGCGCAGCGGCCCCAAAAAAAGCGGTGAGCGCTTCGCACTCAAGCGGGAGCAAGCTCCCTCGCCACAGTGGGGTGAATTTCGGCAACGTGCGACGCCAAGGGCGATTCCTCGGCCAACTGGAACTGTCGAATCGCTCGTACGGATTGTGGAAACGGCTCCCCGAGTTGATTGGCGATGATCTGGAGTTCATCCCCAGCGGCCATATGCGCGTCTGTTATCGCGAGGACGAAATAGCCGAGCTTGAAGCCTACGCCGCCGCCCCCGAAGCCCGGGAGCTGGACTTGCAGATCATCACCGGCAAGGCGTTGCACGCGCGTTTCCCGTTCCTCGGCGCACAGGTCAAGGGCGCCTCGTACGCCCCGCACGACGGCCACGCCAACCCGCGCCTGGCAGCCCCCGCATTTGCTCGCGCGGCGACACGGGCCGGGGCCAGCATCCGCGAGCGAACGGAAGTCGCCACGGTACGAAAGGAGAATGACCAATTGTGACCACCACCGACGGCCAGCTATTCATCGCTGAGCAACTGCTGATCACGGCGGGCGCGTGGGGGGCGAAGCTGTCCGAGCAATTCGACGAAGCGGTGCCATTGGAAGCCAATGGCCCACAGATGTCGGTCACCGAACCTGTGCCCTATGCCTTGCCGACCGTGATCGGCGTGTTCACCAAGATAAAGGAAGAGGTGATTTATTTCCGGCAGATCCCCCGAGGCAATCTCATCATCGGCGGCGGCAACCGCTGCAAACCGGACATGATCAACCGTCGCGCCTACTTCAAGCCCGAGAGCCTGCTCAACCAGATGCAGCAGATGAGCCGCCTGCTGCCCGGGGTGGCGAACCTCAACATCATCCGAGTGTGGAGCGGCATCGAAAGCTATACGCCAGACTCGCTGCCGATCATGGGCCCAAGCGGCAAGGTCAAGGGGTTGTTCTATGCCTTTGGGTTCTGCGGGCATGGCTTCCAGCTCGGCCCGGGCGTCGGCGACGTCATGGCCGAGCTGATCAGCACCGGCAGTACCCGCACCCTGATCAGCCCCTTCGATATTCGCAGGTTCACCGAACCGACCGCCCTGACAATGCCTCAGATGAGCACGCCCGGCACCGGCAAACTCATCTGACACAAGCGACTGGACGTCCTTTTTGACCTGGACGGGCGTCGCCATTTTTTTGCCAAGTTAGCCCGGCAGATACAGCAGATTCTTCTTTGCCAGGCTTGAGAACGGCATATCCCTTCCGGGCCGCTTTGTTAGTTTATCGAGAAGAAAACGGCCTCAGGATCTGTCGCCGGCAGTGCTATCACCGCTCTATGGGAGCCCGTTGGATGACCACCCCTTTTTTGAACACCTCGCCTACGTCCCAGCAGTTCTATATCAATGGTGACTGGCTGTCTCCGGCATACCCGGCCACGCTGCCCGTGGTCAATCCCGCTACCGAGCACGTCATTGCCGAGGTCGCCCGAGGGTCCGGCGAAGACGTTGACCGCGCCGTAGCGGCGGCTCGCGAAGCATTTCCCGGCTGGTCTTCGACTGCGGTGGATGCCCGCGTGGCAATCCTGGGAAAGATCCATGCACTGATCCTTGAACGCAAAGAAGAACTGGCCCAGGCGCTCTCGCTGGAAATGGGCGCGGCCATCGGCTTCGCACGAGCCATGCAAGTGCCGCTGGCCGCCGAACACGTTCGGGTGGCCCGCGATGTGCTGTCCACTTACACCTTCCAGAAGATTGAGCATGGCACGGCCATTCAGCGCGAACCCATTGGCGTCTGCGGCCTCATCACGCCGTGGAACTGGCCGCTGTACCAAATCACCGCCAAAGTCGCCCCGGCGATTGCCGCCGGTTGCACGGTGGTGTTGAAACCCAGCGAACTGTCGCCCCTGAGCGCCCTGCTCTTCGCCCAACTGGTGCATGACGCAGGCCTGCCTGCCGGCGTCTTCAACCTGGTGAACGGCAGCGGTGCCGAGGTCGGCGCGGCCATGGCGGCGCATCCCGACATCGACCTGATCTCCATCACCGGCTCGAACCGCGCGGGCGCACTGGTGGCCCAGGCAGCCGCCCCTACGGTCAAGCGCGTTACCCAAGAGTTGGGCGGCAAGTCACCGAACGTGCTGTTGCCCGACACCGACTTCGCCAAGGCCGTACCGTCGGGCGTGATGTCGGCTTTTCGCAACGTCGGCCAATCGTGCAGCGCACCGACCCGAATGATCGTGCCAAGGAATCGGCTGGCAGAAGTCGAGGCGTTGGCTGCCGCCACCGCCAACGCGATCATCGTGGGCAATCCGCAATTGGAAGAAACCGTACTCGGTCCCATCGCCAACGAGGCCCAGTTCAATCGCGTGCAAGCCATGATTGAAGCCGGCATGAATGAAGGAGCCAAGCTTGTGTGCGGTGGCCCAGGACGCCCGGAGGGTCTTAAACAAGGCTTCTACACCCGCCCCACGGTTTTCTCGCAGGTCGACAGCGCCATGCGCATCGCCCAGGAAGAAATCTTCGGCCCGGTGCTGTGCATCATTGCCTATGACACGGTGGATGAAGCCGTCGCCATCGCCAACGACACCGTCTATGGGCTGGGGGCGCATGTCCAGGGTCAGGACCTTGATCTTGTGCGCGCCGTTGCGTCGCGTATCCGCGCAGGGCAAGTGCTGTTGAACTACCCGGCGTGGAACCCGATGGCACCGTTCGGTGGCTACAAGCGTTCGGGCAATGGTCGTGAGTATGGGGTTCACGGTTTCGAGGAGTATCTGGAGATCAAGGCGATTGTCGGCTTCGAATGAGCGCCCTACTCCTCAGCCCGCCCGGTGCCCTCGCGATCATGCGCGTAATGTCGGCTGAACGGAAACGCCGGCAACCAGGCCTCACGGCGCACGGTCCAGCTTTCGTAGGTGGGCACCAGTTGATCGGGGGCATCCAGCGTGCCGAGGTTCACTTCGATTTCATCGCCGGTACGGGCGAACACCGACGCGCCACAGCGAGGGCAGAAAAAGCGCCCGGCGTAATCCCGTGTTTCGCCCTCGATCGTCACGGCATCCTGGGGGAACACGGCAGCCGCGTAGAACAACGCGCCGTGATGCTTGCGACAGTCGAGGCAGTGACAGAGGCCAACCCGATACGGACGGCCCGAGGCCTCGATACGCACGTTGCCGCATAGGCAACCGCCGGTGAATCGGTCCATGGTGGGTCTCCTCTGTCGTCGAGCGGTCGAGATACAACCTTCGACCGCGCCTGCCTGTTCCTGGTTTAACTCATCATCGGCACGGCGATCAGCAATATCGCCGTCCCATGGGTAGCGGTCGATGCCACGACGCCGTAGCGCATGCGAATGAGCCCGCAGGCCAGGCCCTCTATCAGTGTAAACAGCAACACGGGCCAACCGAGTGGGGTGACGCTCAAGGCGAGAAAAGCATGCAGCGCCGAAAACGCCACGGCACTGATCAACGCTGCTCGCCAGGCGCTGACGTGCAGTTCGAGGTAGCCCTGCAGGAAACCACGAAACAACACTTCTTCCAGGGCGTTGGCTCCGTAGGCCAGCACCGTCATGCCGAGCAGCCAGGCCCAATAACCTGGAATCGCCGTTTCAGCCCCTTGAGAAAGCCGCAGCGGCAAGCCAATCAAGCAACCCACGGCGATGCCCAGGACCAGGCCAGCCAATCGATTGCCTTTGAATAGAACGACCAGTTGCCACAAGTCCGGCAACAGGCGCGCGCTCAACGCGACCAACAGCAGCGACGAAGCGCCCAACATCGCCAGGACGAACGGGTTGGCCAGAAAACCAATCTGCAGATCGCCGTTCAGGGACCACATGCCCAAGGGCGTCATCGCATCGCGCATCAACACGAACGCCAATAGCACAATCACGATACGCAACGCTGTCTGGGTCTTGGGCGTCAACGCGAACCAGAGGCCGAAGAGCGCCAGGCCCGGCAGCAGATACAGGGTGTAGTCCAGCAGTACAACGAGTCCTTCGGCGATCATTGCGCGCTTCCCTTGGCGTCAACCGGCGCATGTTGCGCCATCAGTTCCACAACCCAATCGATGAACACGCGCAGCTTGGCGCTGATGTGCCGGTTCGGAGGATAGGCCAAATACAGCGGCATCGGCTCGAGGTGCCAGTCTTCGAACAGCGGCACCAACTCACCCTGCGCTTCATGAGGCCTGGACATGTACTTGGGCAGCCAGAGCACCCCCAGCCCCGCCAAACCAGCCGCGAGGTAGGCGTTGCCGTCGTCGATGGCTAGCGAGTAACGCCCTTTGACGTGGAGCAGCTCACCGTCACGGCGCATGGCGTAGGGCAAGGATTTGCCGGTGCGTGCCCACAGGAAACCCACGGTGCGATGGTGCGAATCTTCCAGTTCTCGCGGATGCGCGGGCAGGCCAAATCGTGCCAGGTAACTCGGGGCGGCGAAGACGCCGAGGGCGAGATCGCCAACGCGTCGGGCGACCAGCGACTGATCCCTCAACTCACCGCCGCGCACCACGCAATCGACGTTTTCATCGAGCATGTCGACGATGCGATCACTGACGCCCATGTCGATCTGGATGTCCGGGTATCGCGCGTAGAACGCCGGCAAGGCCGGTATCAGGATCATCGCGGCCAGCGGGCTCGGCACGTCCACACGCAGTCGCCCGCGAGGTAACGCCTGGGCGCCGGACACGCTGTTCTCGGCATCGTCCATGTCGGCCAGCAGCCGGATCACCCGCTCGTAATAAACCGCGCCGTCGGCGGTGACGTTGACCTTGCGCGTGGTGCGGTTGAGCAACTTGACCCGCAACCGTGCCTCGAGCTGCTGCACCAATTGAGTCACGGTGGTTTTGCTCATGTGCAGGGTTTCAGCCGCCTTGGTAAAGCTGCCCGCCTCCACGACTCGAACGAACGCTTGCATTGCATCAAAACGATCCATCTGTGCCTCGGGTGTCGATCCGATTGTTTGGATTCTACAAACAGTGATCGCCAAGGTTGCTCGTTTATCGCCAGGACACAAGCCCCTAGAGTGCGTTCAACGTTTGGAACCCACTCTTTGATGGAGGTACTCATGACACAGCGCGACGTGGTTTTCCCGCCTGGACGCCAGGCACTCTATGAGCGCAATCGCTATTCGCCGGCGATTCGTTCCAATGGTTTCCTGTTCGTCTCGGGACAGGTCGGCAGTACTGCCGAGGGCTCGCCAGAGCCAGACCTGGAGGCTCAGGTTCGGCTGGCGTTCAACAACCTGAAGGCGATTCTGGCTGCCGCCCATTGCAGTTTTGACGATGTGGTGGACGTCACGGTCTTCATGGTCGATCCCGAATCGACCTTCGAGCGGGTCTGGAGCGTTGTACCCGAGTTCTGGGGCAGCGCGCCGCATCCGACGCTGACGGCGGTGGGCGTGACGTGGCTATATGGGTTTCAGTTCGAGATCAAGGTGATTGCCAGGTTGCCCGAAACCACCTCGTGATATCGAGTGTGGGAGCGAGCCTGCTCGCGATAGCGGTGGGTCAGCTTGCATCACTGTTGGCTGTGCCGACGCCATCGCGAGCAAGCTCGCTCCCACAAGGGAATGGAAGTGCTGCGCCGGCTAACCTTTCACCGCCGCCTCAATCGCGGCAATGTCGATCTTGGTCATCGTCATCATGGCCTCGAAGGCCCGCTTGGCGACGGCCTTGTCAGGACTGGCGACCGCTTCAAGCAACACACGCGGGCTGATCTGCCACGACAAGCCCCACTTGTCCTTGCACCAGCCGCAGGCACTGGCCTGGCCGCCGTTGTCGATGATCGCGTTCCACAAGCGGTCCGTTTCGGCCTGGTCTTCAGTTGTAATCTGGAATGAAAAGGCCTCGCTGTGCTTGAACACCGGCCCGCCGTTGAGGCCAATGCAAGGGATGCCGATCACCGTGAAATCCACCGTGATCACATCGCCCTCCTTGCCCGACGGATAATCGCTCGGGGCCTGGTAGACGGCGTTCACCGCACTGTCGGGAAACGTTTTGGCATAGAACTGCGCAGCTTCCTGGGCATTGCCGTCGTACCAGAGGCAGATCCTGTTTTTATTGTTCATTCCGCTTCTCCGAAAGGGACTGGACGATAAAGTCTAGCAGTCCCCCCGAAAGTTGCAGATGGCCGGGCCTCAGGTAAACAGATCGACCCCCAACTGGAACGCAACCCACAACGCCAGGCCCGTGGCAAACATCAACGCGATGTTCTCGAACAGGTTGTTGCGGTACTCCTTGCCCAGCAGGGACTTCTGGTTGGACATGATCAGCAGGCCCAGGGAAATCACCGGCAAGCCGATGATGTTCAGCGCATTGACGCCGATGGTCAGCGTGACGAAGTCCGGCATGCCGGGAAGCGACCAGATCAGTGGTGTCACGAGGATGAACAGCATGAACCATTTGTGCATCGGGTCACGGTGGAACTCTTTGCCGTAACGCTCCCGGCGCTCGGGCCGTACGTGCTGGAAGGCGTCGGTGATGAGCATCGGGAACGCCGTGGTCTTGCCGGATATGCTGGCGAACAGCGTGGCAAACACACCGATAAAGAACACGTACCAACCGATCGAACCGAAGAACATTTCCAAGGCCTTGCCCAAATCGCCCAGGGTTTTGACCTCGATACCGTTGGGTCGCAGGATTTCCGCACCGACGATCCAGATGGCAAGGTTGATGACGATCCCGACAAACACCGCAAACAGCAGGTCGTTACGCTGGATACGCTTGTGTTCTGGCCCCACCCAGCCCTTCTGGCGCATGACATACGGATGAACGAAGTTGGCGATGGAACCGGCCACCGCACCGATCACCGAGACGGCCACCAGCAACGCGCCGTGCACCCCTTCATCGGGCGGGATACTGAAGCCGATGGTGCCTCTGACGATGCCGGCGACATCCGGGCCGGACATCACCGCCAGGGCCAGGAACGCCAGCGTCATGATCGCCAGCAGGCCTTTCATCACGCCTTCGATCATCGAATAGATATTGCGCCCGACGAGCATCCACACCGCCAACACCACCGCCACCGAACACAGCAGTGGATAGTCGACCTTGAGCAACATGGCCAAGGCTTCGCCAGCTCCCTTGATCATGTAAGCGTTCATCAGGTGCCCCATGAGCAACGCATACACCAACAGGAACCAGGCGAAAAACGGATTGAGCTGGGCATAACCTTGCAGGATGGTCATGCCCTGGTTATTGCAAAGCTGGAAGCGCGCGATGATGTTGACGATCAGGTAGCGCAGCAGCAGAGAGACCGCCAGCACCCACATCATTGCGTAGCCGTAGTTCGCCCCGGCCACGGATGAGGTGATCAAATCGCCGGCGCCCAGCCAGGAAAGAACGGCGATGATGCCGGGACCGAGAAGCTTGAGCAGGCGTACGAAACGGCCTTGCGCGGGCGCCGCAACCTTGCCTTCGGCGGAAGGAATGCTCGTCATGGATGGAATCTCCGTTTATTTTTTTTGTGAGAAACGGCCACAGTCGAACATATTAGATACGACGTCGTACAACCATTATTGATACGTAATTATGTAGAAATGTTTCATGGTATCCGCTCCCTAGATACCGTTGTATTCCAAGAGCAAATTGCCACTAACCCCTCATCTGTTCGCCGTTATCGACCATCCAGCGCACCATCCTCGCCAACGGAACCCGATGCTGCTGGATGGCGCACCAACTGACGTGCTCATGGCGATACAACTCGACATAACGGTTGAGCAGTACATGGCGACCATCCTCGGCCAAGCGCAATTCAACTTCACGACAGTGCAATACATCCGGCTCGAGCGAGCGCATTCGCCGATGCAGGACCAACGCCTGGTTATTCATCGGCAGCGGCTCCATCCCGGCACTGCGGGTTGACCTCCCCCGCCGCTCCCAACTTGCCCTGCGCGACAAGATCGGCACGCCGCTGCGCCGTGGCATCGCGAAGCGCCGCGTAGTAATCCGCCCGGGCCTGCAACTGGTCGGTCAGCGGCAATGCCTCGGCGCGGCCATCGACAACGCCACCGACGGTGTTGATCGTCCCCAGGGTGTCGACGGTGCTGCTGTTGTCGCCAAACGGGTCGACGGCAAAACTCAGCACTTTGCCCGACGCGTCCCTCAGGTTGGCGCTGCCCAGCAACGGCAGTTCCACGATCGGTCCGGGGGCGACGTTCCAGACGCCGAAGGTCTGGCCGAAATCGGCCTTATGGCGCTCGATGCCCAGCTTGCCCGACACGTCGATCAGCCCGACGATGCCCGCGGTGGTGTTGATCACGAAGCGGCCCAGTGTGTTGACCGAGCGTTGGCCATTGCCTTGTAGCAGGTCGTTTATGAAGACCTTGGGTTCGCCGAAGTTCGCCACAAAGTTGTGGACGCCGGCTTGGAACATCTCCGGCAACTTGAGGTAACCACGGGCGACCGGGGCCAGCACATAGTCATCCACGGTCCGGTTGAACGCGAAGATGCCGCGGTTGACCGGTTCTGCGGGATCGTGAACGGTATAGGCCGCGCGCTCACACACGCCCGGTTTTGCAGCGGGTGTGCTGGAGCAACCACTGGCGAATGCCGTCAATACAACCACAACGGTGGATCGAACAAGCAACGGAGCGGGTCTGGTGATCGGCATACAGGGTGATCTCGGCGAGGAATGGGGGCTGCCTATGCCGGTTAAAAGCCGAACACCGAAACCTGTGGCGAGGGAGCTTGCTCCCGCTTGAGTGCGAAGCGCTCACCACTTTTTTGGGGCCGCTTCGCGACCCAGCGGGAGCAAGCTCCCTCGCCACAGGGTTCGGTGTTGGCTGGCTGTTTAACTGACTGACATCGGGGCGATCCTGCCGCTGCTTCTTTGCCTGGAGATTTCCAGAATATTGCCCGTCGGCAACTTTATTGCCGGATTGAAATATATGACGCAGGCCCTGGATTGCCCCTAGTATCGCCTCCTGTATTCATTACCCTGCGTGCCCACCGTGAGCCATTTATTACTGGTGGACGATGACCTCGAAGTCCTCGCCCTCTTGCGCAAGTTCCTCGAACAACATGGCTACAGCGTGGAGGTGGCCGCAGACGGCAATGCCCTGTGGCAGGCGGTGCAGCGTCGGGTGCCGGACCTCGTCATCCTCGACGTCATGCTGCCGGGCGACAATGGGCTGGTGCTGTGCCAACGACTGCGGGCCGAGCACACGGTCGGCATCATCATGCTCACCGCCATGGGCGAGTTGAGTGATCGCGTCGTCGGCCTGGAGCTGGGGGCGGACGATTACCTGACCAAGCCCTTCGACGCCCGGGAACTGTTGGCCCGGGTGCGAGCCGTACTGCGGCGCACCGGTGAAGCCAGGGGCGCGTCAAGCGACGCCTCCCGGCCGATCCTGGAGTTCGAGAACTGGCAACTGGACGTTACCCGGCGCGAACTGCGCTCACCGGACAAGGTCATGATCCCGCTGTCCGCCGGAGAGTTCGAACTGCTGCTGGTGTTTGCCGAACACCCGCGCCGGGTGCTGACGCGCCAGCAGTTGCTGGACCTGGCCCGCGGCGAAACCTTCGAGGCGTTTGACCGCAGCATCGATGTCCAGGTCAGCCGCTTGCGGCGCAAGTTGGAGACCGACATCACCGGGGCGTCGATGATCCGCACCGTGCGCAACAGCGGCTACCTCTTTAGCCCTCACGTGGTGAAGCGATGAAACCCTCGCGCTCAGGCACCCAACGCCCACGGGACACGGTAGCGCGCTGGATCGCCCTGACCACCATGCTCGCCATGCTGACCTTGTTGGCCCTCAATGAGCTGTTCAGCCTGCTGGCCGGTTCCTGGGCGCGCCCTCCCCTGATGGAAACCGGCCTGATGGAAAAGGCCGCCGCCATCACCCGCATCATTGACTCCGTCGCCCCCGAACAACGCCCCGCGATTGCCAGGGCCGCCAGCGACCAGGCGTTCAACGCACAATGGCTGCAACGGCATGAAGAGGCGCGGTTGCCGGTGATCGACGACCCTGAGTTCAGTGAAGGTTCGGCGCTCCTGCGCCAACAGTTGGGTCGGCCGGACGCCAGGATCGAGGCCTACGAACCGGGCGACTGGCCGGCCGACCAACCGGATGCACGCTACGCGGTGATCATCGAATTGGCCGACCATTCGTGGGTGATCTTCTCCGTGCCGTCGCGCAGTTGGGGGCTGAGCGAATGGGCGCGCAACGGGATCATCATCGCGCTGATCCTGCTCTCGACGTTGATCGTCGCGCTGATCGCCACCCGGCACCTGGCCGCACCGCTGGAACGTTTCGCCAAAGGCGCCCGGCGCTTTGGCGTCGACCACCAGGCACCACCGATTCCGGTCATCGGCCCCCACGAAATCCGCCAGGCGATCCTCGCGTTCAATGCCATGCAGGCCCAGCTCAAGCACTTTCTACAGGACCGCACGCAGATGCTCGCCGCCATCTCCCATGACTTGCGCGCGCCGTTGACCCGCATGCGCCTGCGCGGGGAGTTCATCGAGGATGCCGAACAACAATCGCGCTTGTTCAGGGACGTGGACGAAATGCAGGCGATGGTCAATTCAGCCCTGGAGTTCTTCCGCGACGATGCCCGGCTTGAACATGCCACGGCGTTCGACCTGGCCGAGCTGCTGCACACCCTTGTCGATGATCTCAAGGACGCCGGCACCGAGGTTGGGTTCGAAGGTACCCAGCGCTTGGTGTATGTCGGTCGGCCCATCGGCATCAAACGCGCCTTGGTCAACCTGATCGACAACGCGATCAAATATGGCGGCCAGCCGACGGTTCGACTCCAAGCCGACGCCCACCGTGTGGACATTCGCATCCTGGACCGAGGGCCGGGCATCGACGCCCAATACCTTGAGCAGGTCTTCACGCCGTTCTTTCGCATCGAAGGTTCTCGCAACAAGCACACTGGCGGCGTCGGGCTGGGCCTGTCGGCGGCCCGGGCGACGGTGCTGGAGCATGGCGGCACGCTGACCCTGCGCAATCGAAAAAGCGGCGGATTGGAGGCCAGGGTCTCGCTGCCGCTTGACTGAAGTGCCCGATGTGACGATCCGCGCTAAACAATCAGCGCCTTCCTCGGTAGGATGTCCGGTTTTTCCGGCCTGGGCCCTGTTCCGGGAAGGCGCTCTTGTTTGTATCGCTCGACTCAATGCCATCGTTAGCGCTCACGACAGACAAGAATCGACGGAGCCAAACCAAGGAATTCACCGATGATTCTTATCATTTATGCGCACCCCTACCCCGACAAATCGCGGGTCAACCAGCAGATGCTCAAGCGAGTGTCGACCAACCCGGACGTGGTCATACGTTCGCTCTATGCGCTTTATCCCGACTTCGATATCGACGTCGAGGCGGAACAGCGTGCGGTGGAACAAGCAGAGCTGGTCGTGCTCCAGCACCCGATGTACTGGTACAGCACACCGCCCTTGCTGAAGCTGTGGATCGATAAAGTCTTCACCCACGGCTGGGCCTATGGCAAAGGCACCACGGCGCTCAAGGACAAATCCCTGCTGTGGGCCGTGACCACCGGTGGCGATCAGGGGCATTTCCAGATCGGCGGCTACCCAGGCTTTGCCGCACTGGCCCAACCGCTCCACGCCACGGCCCTCTATTGCGGCATGCGCTGGCTGGAGCCGGTTGTCGTGCATGGCGCCTATGCCGCCGAAGCGGATGCCCAACACGTCCAAATCGAACACTATGCCGCTCGCCTGGCCGCCTGGAAGGAAGATTGAAGTGGAAACTCACAGCCTGATTGAAATGCTCATCTACCTGGCCTCGGCGACGCTGATCGTACCCATTGCCGTTCGATTTGGCCTGGGCCCGGTGTTGGGTTATCTACTGGCCGGGTGCATCATCGGCCCGTGGGGGCTGAAGCTGATTACCGATGTAAAAGCCATCCTGGAGTTCGCTGAAATCGGCGTGGTGCTGATGCTGTTCATCATCGGCCTCGAGCTCGACCCCAAACGGCTCTGGGCCCTGCGCAAGATGGTGTTCGGGGGTGGCGCCCTGCAGATGCTCGCCTGTGGCGCTGCCATTGGCTTGTTCTGCACGGCCTTGGGCCTGAACTGGACGGCAGCGCTGCTGGTCGGCCTGACCCTGAGCCTGTCCTCCACGGCTATCGCCATGCAGGCGATGAATGAACGCAACCTGACCGCCACCGCGGTCGGGCGCAGCAGCTTCGCCGTGCTGCTGTTCCAGGACATCGCGGCCATTCCGCTGGTGGCGATGATCCCGTTGTTGTCAGCACACGGCGACACGCCTTCGGGCACGGCGCTGTTGCTATCGATTGGCAAAATCGTCGCTGCCATCGCCATCGTCGTGCTGTTGGGGCGCTACGTGACACGACCGCTGCTGCGCTTCGCCGCGCGGTCAGGCTTGCGCGAGATCTTCAGTGCCGTGGCGCTTTTCCTGGTGTTCGGCTTCGGCTTTCTGCTGGAGGAAGCCGGTTTATCGATGGCCATGGGCGCGTTCCTCGCCGGCGTGCTGCTGGCCAGCTCCGAATACCGCCATGCCCTGGAGAGCGACATCGAGCCGTTCAAGGGCCTGCTGTTGGGTCTGTTTTTCATCGGCGTCGGCATGTCGATCGATTTCGGCACCCTGGTCAACGCACCGCTGAAAGTCATCACCCTGACCCTGGGCTTCATCCTGATCAAGCTGCTGGTGATCAAGATGGCGGGCCGGTTCCTCAACGTCCCCGCCGGCCAGCGCTCCTGGCAGGCGGTGTTGCTGGGCCAGGGCAGCGAATTCGCCTTCGTGGTGTTTGGCGCGGCGACCGTGGCCGGCATCTTGACCGATCAATGGGGCAAGAGCCTGACCCTGGCGGTGGCCCTGTCCATGTGCCTGACGCCCTTGCTGATCGTGTTGCTGGATCGGTTCGAGTCCGTCGCCAAGAAAAACAAACGCGAATCCGACCTCATCGACCAGCAGAATCCACGGGTGATCATCGCCGGGTTCGGCCGCTTCGGGCAGATCGCCGGTCGCCTGCTGATGTCTTGCGGCGTCGAAGTGGTGGTATTGGATCACGACCCAGACAACATCGAGACGCTGCGTAAATTCGGCGTGAAAGTCTTTTATGGCGATGCCACGCGCCTTGATCTGCTGCACGCAGCCGGCGCGGCCCAAGCGGTGGTGTTGATCAATGCGATCGACGATCGAGAAGACAACCTGACACTGACCCGGCTGGCCCAAGAGCACTTCCCCGCGTTGCAGTTGATCGTGCGGGCGCGGGACATGGGCCACCTCATCACCCTGCGACAGATGGGCGTGGAGGCGGCCGAGCGGGAAACCTTCGAGAGCGCGCTGGCATTGGGTCGCAGTGCACTGGAGCACATGGGCGTCGGGGCTTACGAAGCGCGGGAACGGGCGGATCAGTTCCGCCGGCTGAACCTCAAGATGTTGGAGGAGATCGTCGCCCAGCCGGAAGACGACCTCAAGTTCCGCCACGATGCCTATCGGCGCGCCAATGCGCTGCTCACGGACATGTTCAACGAAGACCGTGCCCGCCCCGTCGACAACTGGCAGGAACACCATCGCAACGAAACCGACAAGACGCCGGGTTGACCGGCGTCATACCCGCCCGAACTTGCGCCGGTATTCCATCGGCGTCAGCCCGGGCGGCGCCTTGAACATCCGCTGCCAGTTGGAGCGGCGGCTGAAACCCAGCTCAGCGCCGTTCTGGAGAGACGCTGGTCTTGCAGGCCGCTAAACCAACGCGTCCAGCTCGGCGAGCATCGGCGCAGGGATCTTCAGCTCACTCGCCGTGAGGTTTTCCCGCAGGTGCGCCAGGGACGATGTGCCGGGAATCAGCAGCAGATTCGGCGCACGTTGCAGCAACCACGCCAGGGCCACGCACAGCGGTGACGCCTGCAAGCGCGCCGCCACGCTGGAAAGGGTTTGCGATTGCAGCGGTGTGAAGCCGCCCAAGGGGAAGAACGGCACGTAGGCGATGCCCTGCCGGCCCAGGTCGGCGATGAGGTGTTCGTCGTCGCGATGGGTCAGGTTGTAGTGGTTCTGCACGCAGACCACCTGGGCAATGCCTTGGGCCTGCTTGACCTGCGCGGCCGTGACGTTGCTCAGCCCCAGGTGACGGATAAGGCCCTGGCTCTGTAGCTGCGCCAGTGTCGTGAACGATTCTTCGATGGAGTCTTCCGTGGGCGAATGCATATCGCCCCACACTCGCAGGTTGACCACGTCCAGGACCTCCACACCCAGGTTGCGCAGATTGTCGTGGACCGCCCGGGTCAGCTCGGCGGGGCTGTGGGCCGGGTTCCAGGACGCATCGGCACCGCGCACGGCACCGACCTTGGTCACGATGACCAGGTCCTGGGCATAAGGGTGCAGCGCTTCACGGATCAGTTGGTTGGTGACATGGGGCCCATAGAAATCGGCGGTGTCGATGTGGTTGACCCCGCTCGCCAATGCTTCGCGCAGCACAGCGACGGCCACCGCCGGGTCTTTCGGCGGTCCGAAGACCTGGGGCCCCGCCAACTGCATCGCGCCGTAACCCATGCGATTGACCGTGCGATCGCCCAGTAAAAAGCTGCCTGCCTTGCCTGCAATGTTCATCTCGTCGCCCTCGGATCAATGTGCGTGGGCCGACTATAGACGTTGACCATTCTCATGATAATCAGGTGCAATCAGCACAGGTTGTACGGCGGAGAGAACATGGCGACGGATATTCAAGACTTGCTGGCCTTCGTGGCCGTGGTCAACGCGAAGGGCTTTCGTGAAGGCGCGCGGCTGAGCGGCAAGTCTGCCTCAAGCCTGAGCGACGCCGTACGCCGGATGGAGAGCCGGCTCGGCGTACGCCTGCTCAATCGCACTACCCGCAGCGTGGTACCGACCGAGGCCGGTGCCCGGTTGATGGAACGCATCGTCCCGGCCCTGGGCGAGGTCGAGGCGGCCATGGACGTGGTCAACGACTTTCGCGACCGTCCTTCGGGCACCCTCAGGCTGAACGTGCCGGTCAGCGCGGCCCGGCTGGTGTTGCCCGCGATCATCACGCCGTTCCTGAAAAGCTATCCCGACATCCGCCTGGAAGTGGTCACCGAAGAAAGCTTCGTCGACATGCTGGCGGCCGGGTGTGACGCGGGTATTCGCTACGACGAGC
The DNA here is from genome assembly GCF_036961705.1 of Pseudomonas sp. 3JA. Lineage (NCBI taxonomy): Bacteria > Pseudomonadati > Pseudomonadota > Gammaproteobacteria > Pseudomonadales > Pseudomonadaceae > Pseudomonas > Pseudomonas sp. 3JA. Next base: position 157,078 of record NZ_JBAMDJ010000005.1, on the reverse strand, counting down.
GCCTGGAGCAGGACATGATCGCCATCCCCATCGGCCCACGGTTCCAGCGCTTCGCCACGGCCGCCGCCCCGGCATACCTCGATGCCCGGGGCAGGCCGGAACATCCCAGAGACCTGCTGGAACACGCGTGCCTGCGGGGCAAATTCCCCAGCGGTGCCATGCCGCTGTGGGAGTATGAGCGCGGCGGCGAAACCATCAGCGTCGACCCGAGCGGCCCGTTGATCACGCGCATTGGCGGTGCGGTGGACCTGTCGGTGCAAGCCGCTGTAGACGGTCTGGGCATCGTCTACCTGTTCGAAGACTGGTTACGACCGTACCTGGACAGCGGCGCCCTCGAACCGGTACTCGAACCCTGGTGGCAGCGCTTTACCGGCCCATTTCTCTACTACCCCGGCCGCCGCTACCTGCCCTCGCCATTGAGGGCTTTCGTGGACTTCATCAACGCACAACAGTGTGGGAGCGAGCCTGCTCGCGAAGGCATCGGCACAGCCAACCTCTCTGCAAACTGACACACCGCCCGCTCGTCTCCCCGCCGCAAGGATTTTCGAACCAAGCCATTCGCCACGGCTCGGACCTACATGACACCGCTGAAAGCCATGCTGACGCGCTTCGACGTCACGGCTTGAACAGCGGGTGGATCAAGGCTTCTTTGCGTTCACTGCCGGGAGTTTTCGTTATGTGTGACGGTCTTGTTCAACACGTTTCTTCAAAAGACTCCCTGGCGTATTTCGCCCAGCGAGACACGCCCGGCAGCCGTTTCGGTGCAAGCGTGACGCCCTTGGACCTGTACGTGACAACGCCGCCCAAGGTCCAGGAGCGCCAGAGTCTGATCAAGCCAAACATGCAGGTCAGCGCCATTCGTCGTCGCGGTGGGCACTTGGAGTGCATCAAGGTTCGCTGGGGTTGGTCGCCGATCTGGTCGGTGGGAACGATGCCGCCGCTGACGCATCTGCCCTTGCATCTGGTCATGCGCTCCAAGGTCTTCGACCCCATCAAGCACGAAGGCCGCGTATTGGTTCCCGTGGAGGGTTGGTATGAGTCACAAGCCCCCGCCTCGCCCTCCCAGGCGCAACGCCTCACCTACACGACCGCCCGGCAGTCGGTCCCGATTTTCCTGGCTGCCCTGGCCCAGGCCAGCGAGACCCCGTTTGGCTGTGACGGCCTGACCCTGGTGACGTATGGCGACATCGCCAGCCAGCAGCAGCGGGTACTGGCCTTCAGTGCCGAAGATGCGCTCGAATGGCTGGAGCCCGCGCTGGGATGGGAACAGGCACAACAACTGGCCGCACGCCTGAACGGCGCGCAACCGCACCTTGAACCGGCAATGACAACCCACCGTCCGGCCCAGGGCGGACTTTGACTTCGGGAGATAAAGCCATGTACGTGATCATGGGCGCCACAGGTCACGTTGGCTCGGCCACAGGCCGCGCCTTGCTGGCGCCAGGGCATGCCGTGATTATCATGACCCGCAACGCCACCCACGCCACTGAATGGCGGGCCAGGGGCGCTCAAATCGTCGAAGCGGACGCCGAAAACGTCGAGTCGTAGCGCGCAGCGTTTCGGCTCGGGCGCAGGGCGTTCATTCTCAACCCGCCAGCGGCTCCCAGTACCGATACCGATGCGGTGGAACGGCGCACGGTCGCCAACATCCTGTCCGCCCTCGACGGATCGGGTCTTGAGAAAATCGTCGTGCAATCCACCGCCGGCGCCCAGCCTGGCAGGCGTATCGGCGATCTCAGCGTCTTGTGGGAATTGGAAGAAGGGCTGCGTAACCAGTCGATCCCGGCGGCGATCAATCGCGGCGCTTATTACATGAGCAACTGGGACAGCCTGCTCGATACCGTCCGCGAGACCGGCAAGCTGCCGACGCTGTTTCCAGCCGACCTGGCCTTCCCCATGGTTGCGCCTCGGGACCTGGGCGAAGTGGCGGCCGCGCGATTGCTATCGTCGGTGGATGACATTGGCGTGCGTAACGTGCAGGGGCCTGGCCTGTACTCGCCCAACGATGTGGCGCAGGCTTTTTCCCAGGCGCTCGGCCGGCCGGTCGAGGTACACGTGATACCCAGGGACCGATGGGAAAGCACCTTCCAGAGCCTCGGCTTCAGCCCCGCTGCGGCGCACTCCTATGCGCGCATGAGCGCCGTCTGCCTAGACAGCGGCTTCGACGTGGGCGACGACGCCTTGCACGGCACCATGACGCTTGAGGCCTACATCCAGGCACTGGTGCAAAACAACAGGCTGGGAGCGCACGGATAAAGGAATGCAGGAACGACGCGGCAATGAACGGTAAACTGCGGCGCTCCTTTTTCTTTTCCAGCATGAGGTTTTGCATGAGCAACCCAGACATCACGTTTATTCCAGATCCGGATGCGGACTCCATTTCCTCCGACGTCGCCGGTTTCGGCGGCCTGCTGGTTTCCACGCAAATCCCCACCCACGCCGATGGCAACCTGGAGCTGGGCGACATCACCCTGCAGAGCGAATGCACGCTGCAAGCCCTCAAGACTGCCTTGGAAGGCGCCGGCAGCTCCATGGACCGGGTCCTGCACCTGACCATCTACCTGACCGACATGGCCGACCGCGGCGCGTTCAACGAGGTCTACAAACGCTTCTTCGCCAAGCCTTGGCCGGTTCGTGCGGCGGTGGGTGTGGCGGCGCTGGCGGTTGAAGGCATGAAAGTGGAAGTGACGGCGATGGCGGCGAAGGGCTGAACGAGCGCCTTGCACCTTTGTAGCGCTGCACTGCTTTTGTGGCGAGGGAGCTTGCTCCCGCTGGACTGCGCAGCAGGCCCAGTTCTTTTGTTTCGACCCAAACTCTTGGAGCGGCTCGCCATACAGCGGGCCCAAGCTCCTGGCCACAACAGCCGCTCGAACATGCCCCAAATGCGCGATTGCCACGCAAATCGTCACTTTCGCACCTAGCCCGCTTCCTGCACGGGGTCTAAAGTGCGCCGTTTTCCCTCTTCACGGCCTCCTTATGAATCTCTGGTTTCGACTGTTGCTGATGCTGTTCCGCCGCCCGTGGCGCAAGCCGGCGGCGCCCCTGGACACCACGGTGGTGCGCATGCGGGTATGGCCGCTGGACCTGGACCTCAATCGCCACGTCACCAACGGACGCTACTTCACGTTGGCCGATGTGGGACGCATGGATTACGTGCTGCGCAGCGGCGCCTACAAAGTGGCGTTGCGCAACCGGGCGGTGCCGATCGTGGGGGATGTCTGGGGCAAGTTCAGGCGGGAATTGAAACTGTTCGAGGCGTTCGAGGTGCACACCCGCCTGCTCGGTTGGGACGAAAAATGGACGTTCATGGAGCACCGTTTCATCAGCCAGGGACGTGTGGTCGGGGTGGTGATCATGCGCGGCCTGTTCCGCTCGGCCAAAGGCACGATTGCACCGGCTGAGTTCATCCGCGAGTTGGGCCTGGCCGAACAATCGCCCGCCGTGCCCGACTGGCTGGTCGCCTGGTCGCAAAGCTGCGACGGCTTGAGCCTCGAGCTTCGCCAGGAGGAAGGTGAGCCCCCACGCTAGCCAGCACACCACTGACCTTGTGGCGAGGGAGCTTGCTCCCGCTGGGTGGCGAAGCCGCCCCAAGAATTTGTGCTTAAACAAAAAACTTGGGCCTGCTGCGCAGTCCAGCGGGAGCAAGCTCCCTCGCCACAGGGGCTTACCCCAGGCCTCTGCGCCATTCCCCTCGCCAATCCCCGCCTATACTTCTCTGCCAATCCCCCCGGGGCCTGCACTTCCAACAATAAAAAGCAGAGGTGGAACATGGTCTGGCAACAAGTCTACGATCCCTTCGGTAATGCGGTGCTGTCGACGCTCCTGGCGGCGGTTCCAGTGGTGGTGATGCTGGCGTCCCTGGCGTTCTTTCATGTCAAGGCGCACCTGGCGGCGTTGATGGCCTTGGCCTCGGCCTTGCTGATCGCCATCTTCGCCTTCGGCATGCCCGCCGGCATGGCCGGGTCAGCGGCACTTTACGGCGCGGCCAACGGCCTGTTGCCCATTGGCTGGATTGTCCTCAACATCATCTTCTTGCACCGCCTGACCACCGAGAACGGCTCGTTCAAGGTCCTGCAGGATTCCCTCGCCCGCATCACCGACGACCGACGCCTGCAATTGCTGCTGATCGCCTTTTGCTTCGGTGCGTTCTTCGAGGGCGCCGCGGGTTTCGGGACCCCGGTGGCGGTGACCGGGGCGATCCTGATCGGGCTGGGCTTCTCCCCCTTGGCCGCCTCGGGCCTGGCGCTGATCGCCAACACCGCGCCCGTGGCCTTCGGCGCCCTGGGCACGCCGATCATCACCCTGGCCAAAGTCACCGGGCTGGATGAAATGGAGCTGTCGATGATGGTCGGTCGGCAGTTGCCATTTTTCTCGGTGCTGGTGCCGTTCTGGTTGATCTGGGCGTTTGCCGGGTGGCGCAAGATGCTGGAGGTCTGGCCGGCGATCCTGGTGGCCGGTGTCAGCTTCGCCATCCCGCAGTTCCTGGTGTCCAATTACCACGGGCCGATGCTGGTGGATGTGATTGCCGCGCTGATTTCCATGGCCTGCCTCACCGGTTTCCTCAAGGTCTGGAAACCGGCCACGGTGCACACCTCCGCCGCGCTGTCCGGGCGGGACGACAACTCGAAGATCGACGCCAGCGAGGATGAAAAACCCGTCGCCAGCGCGGCATTTTCCAGCGACACCCGCTCCGCCGTGGGACGGGCCTGGATGCCATGGATCATCCTCACAGTGTTCGTGTTCGCCTGGGGCACCCAGGGTTTCAAGAACCTGTTCGACACCCGTCCGGCCATCGACCCCCAGACCCAATCGGCCCGACTGGATCCCCAAGGCAAGCCGATGCGCGAGGCCAATCCGATCTTCTCACCCCTGGTGACCTTCGGCACCATCCACCAGCAGATCGAAAAAGTCCCGCCCGTGGTGCCCCAGCCTAAAACCGAGGAAGCGGTCTACAAGTTCAACTGGTTCACTGCCACGGGCAGCGGCATCTTCCTGGCGGCGATTCTCGGTGGCTTGCTGATGGGCTATTCCATCCCGCAACTGCTGCACCACTACCTGCGAACGCTCTGGGTGGTGCGCTACTCGCTGATTACCATCGTAGCAATGTTGGCCCTGGGGTTTCTCACGCGCTACTCAGGCCTGGACGCGACCATGGGCCTGGCCTTCGCCGCCACGGGCATTTTCTACCCCATGTTCGGCACCTTGCTGGGCTGGCTCGGCGTGGCGCTGACCGGCTCGGACACGGCGTCCAACGTATTGTTTGGCGGCTTGCAACGGGTCACGTCCGAGCAATTGGGCATCAGCCCGGTGTTGATGGCCGCGGCCAACAGTTCCGGCGGGGTCATGGGCAAGATGGTCGACGCGCAGTCGATCGTGGTCGCCTCCACCGCGACCCGTTGGTACGGTCACGAAGGCGAAATCCTGCGCTACGTGTTTTTCCACTCGGTGGTGCTGGCGATTCTGGTGGGCGGGCTGGTGACGTTGCAGGCGTATGTGGCGCCGTTCACGCATATGGTGGTGGGAGGACAGTGACAGAGGATCGGGCATGATCGGGCTGTTGTGGCGAGGGAGCTTGCTCCCGCTGGGCGGCGAAGCGGCCCTTTTGCGATCGCTGCGCGATCGAGCGGGAGCAAGCTCCCTCGCCACAGGTAGCGCCTTTACAACCGGCGCTCACCTACTCTAAAGCAGGGTGTCACTGAACGCTTTTCAGCTTGACCACGTCACCGGACACCGAGGTGGTGTAACCGGTCAGGACCCAGGCCCAGAACCAGTTTTCCTGGACTTGGGTGTTGATCATGGCGTCGCCGCCCTTGGCCTTGATCGCCGCGGTCTGGGCGCGTACGAAACGGTTGTTCTGGCGAATCGGGATCACGCCGAACAGCAACAGGCCGGTGGCCTTGGCTTCACTGTGGCCGACAACGGTGTATTGGCTGCTGTCGTATTGCTGGGTTTTCATCGGCGTGCCGGTGCAACCCGCCAGGGCCAGGCCGAACAGTGCGCAGGCGACAACTTTGCTGATTTGATTCATTTGACGCTCCATGGAAAGACGCCCGGGATCCGTCTCTCGGGCGGCGCGTACTCTAACCGATCAGCAACAAATTGACACACGATAATCCGCCCAATTCAGTGCCTGAAAGGCTCATCGCAGAGCCATCCGTCAGGTGCATCTCCAGCGAAACAGCCCCTCGTCGATAACATGAAAACTGCGCCACGGAAGGCAGTTTCTGTCTTGACGGCCGCCAGGTAACGGCCGGTCCCGTTGGAGGGTTTTATCATGATTGACCTGACTGTCTGGAACATTACCCTGCCCGTGCAAACGCCGGCGCAGGTCGTGGCGACCAAAGCCATGCCAACCCTGAAAAACAAGTATTTCGACAATAACGGCCAGCGGATCGTCTTCTGGGCGCCGGTCACCGGTTCCCATACCGGTAAAAGCGAATACCCGCGCTCCGAGCTGCGGGAAACCAGCAAGGACGGCAAGCTGCGCAACTGGCGCTACAACAGCGGCACCAATACCCTCAAGGGCACCCTGGCGGTGAACCAGGTGCCTTCCGAAGGCCGGGTGGTGGTGGCGCAGATCCACGCCAAGGACGCCCCCACGCCGTTGTTGAAACTGGTGTACCGCTACGCCAAGGGCACCGGCAATATCGACGTGGAATACCGGGTCAAGCCCAAGGACAAGAAAAGCCCGGTGATCTACACCGTGCCCAACGTGCCGCTGAACAAGGCCTTCTCCTATTCGCTGCAAATGGACAAGCAAGGCAAGCTCTCGGTGCTGATCGGCAACGCGGGCAAACAGGTGAAGTTGGACCCGTCCTGGTACGGCTATAACTTCTATTTCAAGGCCGGTGTCTACACCTTGGACAACAAGGGTTATTCCAACGAAGGCGGGAAAGTGACCTACACCAAGCTGGACGTCAGTCACAAATGACTGACGCCCAGCCCTGCTTCAAGCCTTTGACGACGCAGCGAGCGCTTGCTGGCCGCGGAAGGTAAACAGGAAGCAGAGCAACACCAGCAGCGCGAAACCGGCCGGGAACAGCCAGATGCTCTGCCAGTCATGACCGCCCGCCACGACAAAGTGATCGGTCACCTGCCCCGCCACCCAGAAGCCGATCAGCATCCCCACACCGTAGGTCGCCAGGGTAATCAGCCCCTGGGCCGAGCTGCGAAAGCGCTCCGGTGCCTTGGCATCGGTGTAGATCTGCCCCGAGACAAAAAAGAAGTCGTAGCAGATGCCATGCAGGGCAATGCCGGTGAACAGCATGAACGCCAGGTCGCCGTTATTGCCGTAGGCGAACAACAGGTAGCGCAACGCCCACGCCAACATCCCCACCAACAGCGCCAGCTTGATGCCGAAGCGCTGGATGAACAGTGGCAACAGCAGCATGAACAACACTTCCGAGACCTGTCCGATGGCCATCTTCGCCGTTGGGTTGGTCATCCCGGTTTCGGCCAGGAACGGGTTGGCATTCTGGTAATAGAACGCCAGGGGAATGCAGATCAGGATCGAGGCGATGAAGAACACCAGGTAGCTGCGATCCTTCAACAGCCCCAACGCGTCCAGCCCCAGCAACTGCCTGACGCCGCCCGCGCGGGCCTGTTCCTTGAGCGGCGCCGTGGCCGGCAGCGTGAAGCTGTAGAGCCCCAGTACCAGGGAAGCAACGGCCGCCATCAGGAACGTATTGCGCAAGCCGCCTGCCGAGATCGCTTCGCGCGAATCCCAGGCGAACACAAAACTGATCACCACGCCCGCGACGATCCAGCCAATCGTGCCCCACACCCGGATGCGCGAGAACTCCAGCGCCGGATCGCGCATCTGCCGGAAGGCCACGGAATTGACCAGGGCCAGCGTCGGCATGTAGACCACCATGTACACCAGCACGTACGGGTAGAACACGCTGAAATCCGCCGCCGAATACAGCTGATACAGCAACACCGCGCCGAGCAGGTGCAACACCGCCAGGATGCGTTCGGCGTTGAACAAGCGGTCGGCGATCAGGCCGATGACGAACGGCGCGATGATCGCTCCCCACGATTGCGTGGAGAACGCCATGCCGATCTGCCCACCGCTGGCGCCCAGGGTGCTGGAGAGGAAGGTGCCGAGGGTGACGAACCAGCCACCCCAGATAAAGAACTGCAGGAACATCATCACGCTGAGGCGTGCATTCATCGTGGTCATGAGCGTCACCGTTTTATTGTTGTTCTTGTGAAGAAAAAAGCCTTGCACAGCTTTTGTGGCTTGCTTTTGTGGCTTGCTTTTGTGGCCTGCTTTTGTGGCCTGCTTTTGTGGCGAGGGAGCTTGCTCCCGCTGGGCTGCGCAGCAGCCCTCAAAACAGTCACCTCGGCCTACATCTACCTGATCCACCGAGTTGTCAGGTTTTAGGGCTGCTTCGCAGCCCAGCGGGAGCAAGCTCCCTCGCCACAGGGTCTTGGGGTGGAGCGGTTACCTCAACAGGCCCAACAACCGTCGATTGGAATCCTCATCCGCCGTGACGCTGGCAAAATCATCGAACGCCTTGCCGGTCTTGCTGATCATGTGCCGCTGGATGAAAGCTGCCCCTTCTGCGGCGCCCTGTTGTGAATCCTTCAAGCAGCATTCCCATTCCAGGACCGCCCAACCGCTGAAATCGTATTGGGTCAGTTTGCTGAAGATCGATTTGAAATCGATCTGGCCATCGCCCAACGAACGGAACCGCCCGGGCCGATCGACCCAGCCCTGGTAGCCGCCGTATACCCCGGAACGGGCATCGGGGCGGAATTCGGCGTCCTTGACGTGGAACATGCGGATGCGCGCGTGGTAGCGGTCGATGAAGCCCAGGTAGTCCATCTGTTGCAGCAGCAAATGACTGGGGTCGTAGAGGATCGCCGCCCGTGGGTGATGATCGACCGCCTCCAAAAAGCGCTCGAACGAGGCGCCGTCATGGAGGTCTTCGCCGGGGTGGATTTCGTAGCACAGGTCCACCCCCGCCACGTCGAAGGCATCGAGAATCGGCAACCAGCGCCGGGCCAGTTCGGCGAACCCCTGCTCCACCAGACCCGCCGGCCGCTGCGGCCAAGGGTAGAGATACGGCCACAGCAGCGCGCCGGAAAACGTCGCATGAGCCTTGAGACCCAGCCGCTGGCTGGCGCGGGCGGCCAGCTTGAGTTGCTCAATCGCCCACTCGGTCCGCGCCTGGGGCTGGCCGCGCAAATGGACCGGGGCGAAGTCATCGAACAGCGCGTCGAACGCCGGGTGCACTGCCACCAACTGGCCTTGCAGGTGCGTCGATAACTCGCTGATCTCGACACCGGCCTGGGCACAGGTGGCCTTGAGCTCATCGCAATAGGCCTGGCTCTCGGCGGCCCGGGCCAGGTCTATGTATTGGGTGCCCGATGTCGGCAGCTGAATGGCCTTGTAGCCTTGCGACGCCGCCCACTGGGCGATGTTGGCCAGGGTATCGAACGGCGCTTCGGCGGACATGAATTGCGCCAGGAAAATACCTGGGCCACGCAGGCCGCTCGGTGGTGTGTCGAGGGTATTCACAACAGGGATGCTCCGGTTTGCACGGTGGTCCACTTCGCGTCGCCACGGTGGTTGAGGATGGCGGCCTCGATGAATGCCATGCCACGCAAGCCGGTCTCGATGCCGGGTACGCCTGGGGCGTCGGGGCCTTCGACATGGTTGCGAATGGCGTGGGCGAAATCGCCGTAGAGGTTGGCCATGGCTTCCAGGTAGCCCTCGGGATGCCCGGCCGGCAGGCGCATGCGCCGCGTGGCCGCCGCGCACAGCCACGGCTGGCCGACGCCGCTACGCAGGATGCGCAAAGGCTGGTCGAAGGCGCGATGGATCAGGTTCGCCGGTTCTTCCTGGCGCCACTCCAAGGCGCCCTTATCGCCGTAGACGCGAATCTTCAGCGGGTTCTCTTCGCCGGTGCAGACCTGGCTTGCGATCAGCACACCGCAGGCGCCACCCGCCATCTTAAACAGCATCGCAACGTCGTCATCCAATTGCCGGCCCGGCACATGGGTGCCCAATGTGGCGCATAGCTGCTGGATAGGCTGGTCTGCGACGAACTCGGCGAGGGAAAACGCGTGGGTGCCGATGTCGCCGATGCAACCGCCCAGGCCGGACTGGCCAGGGTCGTCGCGCCATTCGGCCTGTTTATTGCCCTGGGCGGCGACATCCTGGCTGAGCCAGCCTTGGGGGTACTCGACCAGCACTTTGCGCACCTGGCCGATCGCGCCCGAGCGCACCATCTCCCGGGCCTGCCACACCATGGGATAACCCAGGTAGGTATGGGCCAGCCCGTAGAGGCAACGGCTGCCTTGCAGCACTTCCCTGAGGGCCAGCAACTCGTTGAGGTCCAGCGCGGCGGGCTTCTCGCTGAACACATGGAAACCGGCTTTCAAGGCCTCGCTGGCGATGGGTGCATGAAGATGATTGGGGGTAACAATGACCAGCAATTCCATGCGCTGATCAAGCGGCAGCAGCGCTTCGGTGTCGAGCATCTGCTGCCAGTCGTGGTAGCAACGGGACGCGGCCAGGCCCAGGGCCGCGCCGGTCTGCCGAGTGTTGCGAGGGTCGCGGCTGAATGCGCCGCAGACCAGTTCGAAACCGCCATCCAGGCCCGCGGCCTGACGGTGGGCCTGGCCGATGAACGCGCCCTCTCCACCGCCGACGAAGCCCATTCTTATTTTCGGTGCTACAGGATTCATCGCGATTCTCTTCTGTCAGGATGATGTAACCGGTTACATCATGGCAAAAATCTAGGCTCAGTTTCCCCGCGTGTCAAACCCACGAGGTTCACCGCAGAATATTTGTGAGGCGCTCAACCTGCGGTAAGCTCCCCACCGTACCCCTGTTCCCCGAGGTGATTTTGTCCAACATTCGTGAGGTGGCCCGGCTGGCGGGTGTTTCGGTGGCCACGGTGTCCAGAACCCTGAAATCGCCCGAGCGGGTGCTTCCCGAAACGCGGAACAAGGTCAACGCGGCGGTGGAACAGGCCGGCTATCGTCCCAACCTGATGGCGGTGCAATTTCGCTCCCGGCGCACCGGCAACCTGGTGATCCTGGTGCCGGCCATCGCCAATACGTTTTTCGCCCGGGTCATCAGCGGCGCGCAGCAGGCCGCGCAGGCGGCGGGTTATCGATTGCTGTTGTGCGACACCCGGGGCCGCGCGCAGATCGAGCGGGAATTTGCCGCGCTGGTCTACGCCCACCAGGCCGACGGGGTGATCCAGTTGCGCGCCAGCGATCCTTTCGAATCGATGCCGGCAGGCGTCGAAAGCCTGCCGCTGGTCAACGCCTGCGAAGTGGTCAAGAACGCCCCCTACCCGACCATCAGTCTCGACAACCGCGCCGCCGCCCAGGCCATGACCGAACACCTGATCGGCCTCGGCCACCGCCGCATCGGCATCATCAAGGGGCCACGCAGCAGCCCCCTGACCCTGGATCGCGTGGCCGGCTACCAGGATGCCCTGAGCCAGGCCGGTATCGCCGTCGACCCCAGCCTGATCTGCCATGGCGACTTCACCTTGAAGGCCGGCGATGACGGGGCCGGCGCGATGTTGGCGCTGGCCGACCGCCCCAGTGCGTTGTTCTGTGAAAACGACGAGATGGCCATCGGCGCGCTCAGGCGCATCAAGCGAATGGGCCTGCGGGTGCCCGAGGATATTTCCCTGGTGGGTTTTGATGACATCCCGTTCGCCGCCTACTGCGACCCGCCCCTGACCACCATTTCACAGCCTGCCGAAATCTTTGGGGAAAAAGCGGTGCAGATGCTGATTGCTCTGATCGAGAAGAAGCCGATTGCCGAGTGGCATGTGGTGTTGCCGTTCGAGTTGACGGTGCGAGGCAGTACGGCGCCCCTGGCCTAACAAGGGACCAGTGGCGAGGGAGCTTGCTCCCACTGGGTTGCGCAGCAGCCCCGAAAGAGGCTGACGCAATTTTTCAGGCAGACCGTGTTTGTCGGTTTTACGACGGCTGCGCCGCCGAGCGGGAGCAAGCTCCCTCGCCACAGAAGCCTTTACGGCCACTCGACTCGCCATCACCCGCGCTTGAACTACAGTGGAAAGACTCTGCATAAGCCATAATAAGACGGAGAGGTCCCCATGCGAGTCAACAAGCACTTCACCCTCCTGGCCGCCGCGGCAGCCCTGGTGGTCAGCACCACGGCCCAGGCCGCCCCGGTGTACATCAACATCCTCACGGGCGGCACCAGCGGGGTTTATTACCCGATCGGGGTCGGGCTTTCACAGATCTACAGCAACGGCATCCAGGACGCCAAGACATCGGTGCAAGCCACCAAGGCTTCGGTGGAAAACCTCAACCTGCTGCAAGCCGGTCGTGGTGAGCTGGCCCTGGCCCTGGGCGACTCGGTGGCGGATGCCAAGAACGGCGTGGAAGACGCCGGTTTCAAGGCGCCGTTGACCAAATTGCGCGCCATCGCTGGCGCCTATCCCAACTACATCCAGATCGTCGCCAGCCAGGAGTCCGGCATCAAGACATTGGCCGACCTCAAGGGCAAGACCGTTTCCGTCGGCGCGGCAAAATCCGGTACCGAACTCAATGCCCGGGCGATATTCAAGGCTGCGGGGCTGACCTACCAGGACATGAAGGTCCAGTACTTGCCGTTCGCCGAGTCGGTGGACTTGATCAAGAACCGCCAACTGGACGCCACACTGCAGTCCTCGGGCCTGGGAATGGCGGCCATTCGCGACCTGGCCTCGACCATGGCGCTGAGCTACGTAGCGGTGCCCACCGATGTGGTGGAGAAAATCGGCAACCCGGCGTATCAGAGCGCAATGATTCCGGCCAATACCTACGATGGTCAGGCGGAGGCCGTACCGACGGTGGCCATCACCAACATCCTGGTCACCCGCGAGGATGTCCCGGATGAGGTGGCGTACCAGATGACCAAGCTGCTCTTCGAGAACCTCACTCGCCTGGGCACCTCCCATTCAGCGGCCAAGGACATCACCCTGAAAAACGCCGCGAAGAACCTGCCGATCGCACTCCACCCCGGTGCCGAGCGCTACTACAAGGAAGTGGGCGCGCTGTAACACCCTGCGTATCAACGGCGCCCATCGCCGTTGATCCGTCGTGTTTTCGCCCCTTGAATGTGAACAGAAGGCAGGCACCTCATGAGTGAAGACCAGCACGGCATCGCCACGGACCCGCGAGACTGGCCCAAGACCCTGTTCTACGTGGCCTTGCTGTTTTCAATATTTCAGATCGTCACCGCCGCGTTTTCTCCGGTCTCCAGCATTGTGCTGAGGGCGGTACATGTCGGCTTTCTGCTGTGGGTGGTGTTCCTCAGCTACCCCGCGCATGGCAGGCAGCGCCCTTGGCAACCCTTGGCCTGGGTCTTGAGCCTGGGGGGCGTGGCGACGGCGCTTTATCAATGGGTGTTTGAGTCGGACCTGATCCAACGCTCCGGCGACTTGACCACCACGGACATGATCATGGGGATCGTCCTGGTCGTGCTGGTGTTCGAAGCCGCGCGGCGAGTGATGGGCATCGCACTACCGATCATTTGCGGCCTGTTCCTGGCCTATGGCCTGTTCGGCGAATACTTACCGGGCGACTTGGCCCATCGCGGCTATGGCCTCGATCAAATCATCAACCAGCTGTCGTTCGGCACCGAAGGGCTGTACGGCACGCCAACCTACGTGTCGGCCACCTATATTTTCCTGTTCATCCTGTTCGGCGCCTTCCTGGAAAAGGCCGGCATGATCAAGCTCTTCACCGATTTCGCCATGGGCCTGTTTGGTCACAAGCTCGGTGGCCCGGCCAAGGTGGCCGTGGTGTCATCGGCGCTGATGGGCACCATCACCGGTTCTGGCATCGCCAACGTGGTCACCACCGGGCAATTCACCATCCCGTTGATGAAGCGCTTCGGCTACAAGGCCGCGTTTGCCGGTGGTGTGGAAGCCACGTCCAGCATGGGCAGCCAGATCATGCCGCCGGTGATGGGCGCGGTGGCCTTCATCATGGCCGAAACCATCAATGTGCCGTTCGTTGAAATCGCCAAGGCCGCGTTGATACCCGCCTGCCTGTACTTCGGCTCGGTGTTCTGGATGGTTCACCTGGAGGCCAAGCGCTCCGACCTCAAGGGCTTGCCCAAGGACCAATGCCCCAGCGCCTGGGGCGCGGTCAAGGACAGCTGGTTCCTGCTGATCCCGCTCGGGGTGTTGGTCTACCTGTTGTTTTCCGGACGCACCCCCCTGTTTTCCGGCATGGTGGGCCTGGCATTGACAGCCATCGTGATTCTCGGCTCGGCGATCATTCTCAAAGTCTCGAACTACGCGTTGCGCTGCGCCTTCTGGATCGCCTTGGGGCTGCTTTGCGTCGGTTTTTTCCGCTTGGGCATCGGTATCGTGTTTGCGGTGATCGGCGTGTTGGTGGTGGCCTGCTGGTTCATGCAAGGCACTCGGGAAACCCTCGTCATCTGCTTGCATGCGTTGGTAGATGGCGCGCGTCATGCCGTTCCAGTGGGGATCGCCTGCGCCTTGGTGGGCAGCATCATCGCGGTGGTCTCGCTGACGGGCGTGGCCTCCACCTTTGCCGGCTACATCCTCGCCATCGGCCGGGACAACCTGTTGCTGTCGCTGATCCTCACCATGCTCACCTGCCTGGTGCTGGGCATGGGTATACCGACCATCCCCAACTACATCATCACCAGCTCGATCGCCGCACCGGCCCTGCTGGAACTGGGCGTGCCGCTGATCGTGTCGCACATGTTCGTGTTCTATTTCGGTATCTTGGCCGACCTGACGCCGCCGGTGGCGCTGGCTTGTTTCGCCGCCGCGCCCATTGCCCGGGAAAGTGGCCTGAAGATCAGCTTCTGGGCGGTGCGCATTGCCCTGGCTGGGTTCGTCATTCCATTCATGACCGTCTATAACCCGGCCCTGATGCTCCAGGGCGACAACCTGTGGATGACGGCGTACATGCTGATCAAGACGTTGTTGGCCGTCGGGCTCTGGGGCATGGCGTCCACCGGCTACCTGCAACAGAAAATGCCGATTTGGGAACGCTTGCTGTGTTTTGCCGCCGGCGCGTTGCTGGTGGTTGCCCTGCCCGTGACCGATGAGATCGGCTTCGTGCTGGGTGGGCTGCTGATTCTCCAACACCTCTGGCGCGCACGACGCAGTGGGCGGGCCTTGGCGTGATCGGTCTGTGTCTGGGCTTGTCCGGCGTGGTCTGGGCCCAGCTCGCCGTGGCCGATTTCACGTTGGCATGGAACCACACCATCGAGAAGATTCGCTGGGAGGAAGATTATCGCGTCAGCGAACAGGGCCTGATCCTGGGCGAGGCCAGGGTCAAAGGCAATGGCGCGGGCATGGAGATTCCCGACGATGCAAGGCTTGAAAACGGCAGCTGGCACTATCAACGCCAGGTGCCGCCCCTGCAACCGCTGAAACTGGGCCGCACGCCGCAGGCTGGCGACTATCAGTTATGTTTTGGTGGCGGTTGTCGGGCGATGAGTCATTGGCTGGGGCCGCCGACAGAGGGCCAGCCGACCGTGGAGCTATGGAGCTGCGGACAATCCTGAACCCATCAGAAAACACCGCAGGCACAGCGGACATCCTGTGGCCAGGGATTGCTCCCGCTGGGTTGCGCAGCAACCCCAAAGAGACCGAATGTTGAATGCGACCAACCAGGCACACCCAGGTGAATGGTTTTAGGGCTGCTACGCAGCCCAGCGGGAGCAAGCTCCCTCGCCACAAAGTCCATCAACTCCGAGGGTGAATGTGTCACTCAGGCAAACGTCGCCCCTCGGGTATTCACGAACAGCGAATACAGCGAGTGGCTGCCGGCCATGAACAACCGGTTGCCTTCCCGTCCGCCGAAGCAGACGTTGGGACAGCGCTCCGGCAGGGAGATGTGCCCGATGGCCTTGCCTTCAGGGTTGAACACCCGCACGCCGTCGAGTTTTTCCAGGTCGGCCTTGGGGTCGCCATTGCCGCCCCAACCGCACCAGAGGTTGCCGCTTTCATCACATTTGATTCCGTCGATCGCCGCGTAATCCAGGCCTTCGATGTGCTTGCGCCGCTCACCCAGCGTGCCGTCATCCTTGACGGTGATCGCCCAGATCAAGCGGTTGGGCTTGGCCCGGCCTTCGACCACGTAGAGGATTTTCTCATCCGGGGAAAAACACAGCCCGTTCGGCCCCGCCAGGTCGTCGATGACCCGCGTGACCTTGCCGCTTTCGCCATCGATGCGATACACCGCGTGAGGCTGGGCGGGGGTGACTTTGTGTCCCTCGTAATTGTTGCCGGTCTGGAACGGTGGGTCGGTGAACCACACCGAGCCATCGCGCTTGCACACGATGTCGTTGGGCGAGTTCAGCGGCTTGCCTTCGAAACTGTCCGCCAGCACGGTGATAGTGCCGTTGTGCTCGGTGCGGGTGATGCGTCGGCCTTCGCTGGCGGTGGTGGAGCCTTCGCACACCAGCAGCCGGCCCTGGCGATCGCGGCACATGCCGTTGGAGAAGTTGGAATTCTCGCGGTAGACCGACAGGCCACCGGTAATTTCATCCCAGCGCACGATGCGGTTGTTGGGAATGTCGCTGACCAGCAGGTAACGACCGTCACCGACCCACACCGGCCCTTCTGCCCAACGCAAACCGGTGGCGAGTTTCTCCACGCTGGCATTGAAGATGCGCAAGTCCATGAAGCTGGGGTCAAGGATATTGATCAGCGGGTCTGGGTAACGCTGACTCAAGGGCTCGGCCTGAGCGAGCCCGGGCAGGTTGCCAAGGGCGGCCGCAGCAGCCGAGACCACCAGGGATTTTTTCAGGAATACCCGGCGGCCCTGATCGGCGGCGGTTGCAGATTGCGAAGCATCCATCGGTGCGTCTCCGTTAATTATTATTGGACGGGACGACAGTTTTACTACGTGATAAGACATCGTACAAGTATGTGAATCTGCTCTGCGCACAGTCGATCAGGCCGGGTTCAGCGGTATACGAACGGTAAAGGTCGTGCCGACTTGCGCCTCCGAGTGGACCTCGATGGTGCCCTGATGGGCCGATACGATCGCCGAAGCGATGTGCAGGCCAAGTCCGAGTCCAGCCGTGGAACCGTACTGCATTTCACTGCTGCACAGATTTCGGACCATTGGGTTGAAGATGTTGGCAATGGCCTCTTTCTCGATAGGCTTGCCCTGGTTGTTGATCGCGATCACGGCCCTATCCTTTTCCACGCTCAACGAAACAGTCACCGGCGAGCCTTCGGCACCATGCTGGACGGCATTGCCAATCAGGTTGGCAAATACCTGCTCCATGCGGGCCGGATCAAACAGCGCCTCCAGGGCGCCGCTCGTTTTAAAGACAATTTTGCTTTCCGGGTGATAGGCCCGCGCCTCCTCCACCATACCTTCGCAGGCGGCCACCAGATCACCCTTGAAGCGCTGCACTGGAATGCCCGAGCCGAGTTGGGTGCGGGTGAAATCCAGCAGATCGCCGACGATTTTGTTGGCCCGCTTGACGCTGGTGTAGATGCGCGAAGTGATCTTGGTCGCCTTGGCGGGCAGGTCCCCCGCCCGCAGCAGCACTTCGGAACTCAGCAGGATCGCGCCCAAGGGGCTGCGCAGGTCATGCCCCAGAATCCCGAGAAAGATATTGCGCGACGCATCCACCGCCCCCGAGTAACTGACGACGGACTCGGCCAAGGCCTGGTCCACGGCCTCGTTGAATCGAATCAGATCGTCCATGACCTGTTTGTGATCCAACTGCGTGTGCGGCATCCAGAGCATAAGCACGCTGGTGCGCAGGGCCCGGTACTCGGAAACCATTTGCTCCACGGTAAAACCCGAGGACTGGCGGATGACCGCATGGGTTTCGGCGGCGGTTTCGGCATCAACCGGCGGGGCCTCGCCGTGGGACTTGGCAATCGCCTCATTGCGCGTTTGCGAGGTGCGCAGGTCAGCGGCGATAGTGCGCAGCATCTGCTCGGCATGGTCGCGCAGGGCCACGGAATCCATGCCAATGGATGCGGGGGTGATGGTTTTGGCGAAGTCTTCCCACGCCTGAAGAATCGGCTCGATATTGTCGAGAATGAAATCGGCCAGGCGCATGGGGCGGCTCCGCAAAGGGCAATGCTGTAAACGACACAACGGTCAGGTTGTTGTACAGCAAAGCGCAGGACAATGTGCGCGCGGTCGTTCACTTAAAGGTAGAGCTCCCCCGCAACCCCGACCTTGTCTCTTGTAATCCTATAGGGTAAAAACAGCCCTCAAAGTTGTACGACGACTTATAACTAAAAACAGCTGATCCAAGGCGATTTGCCTGGGCGGCCCACCATTGAGACACCCTGCCATGACTCGTCCCGCCGCTGCACCTGACACCCCGCCTCCATTGCCCCGTCACCTCGCGGTGCTCGTTCTGCTGTGCATGGGCTGTGCCTTTGCCGGCAATCATGTCGCCGCCCGAGCGGCGTTCGATGACGGTGCCGGGGTATTGCTGGCGATCCTGCTGCGCTCAGGCGGGACGCTGCTGGTGTTGGCCGCGATGGTACTGTGGCAACGTCAGAGCCTGCGTTTGCCGCCGGGCGCATGGCGTTGGCAAGTGCTGCTGGGGTTGCTCATCGCTGCGCAGAGCCTGTGCCTGTACTCGGCCGTGGCCCGGGTGCCGGTGGCATTGGCGCTGTTGGTGGGCAACGTCTTTCCGATTCTGCTGGCCTTGCTGACCTGGGCGCTGGGCGGGCCACGGCCCACTGCACGCACCGCCACGTTGATGGGGATGATCCTGGTGGGCCTGGTATTCGTGCTGGAGGTGCCGGCGCGGTTATCGTCTGAACAGAGCGTTGGCCCGCAATGGCTACTGGGGGTGGGCCTGGCCTTCTGTGCCGCTTGCGTGTTCGCTTGTGCGCTGTGGATCACCGACCACAAGCTGTCCCAGGTCCGTGGTTCGGTGCGCAGCCTGCTGACGATTTTCATCGTCTTCAGCAGCGTCAACCTCGCCGGCCTGACCGGTGCCCTGCCCGGCGGTTTCGACCTGCCAGCCAGCAGCACCGGTTGGTTCGCCCTGGCGACCCTGGTGGTGCTCTACGGCACCGGCTTCACTGTGCTGTTCATTTCCGTGCCCCGCCTGGACATGCCGCGCAACGCCCCGGTGATGAACATCGAACCGCTGGCCACGCTGCTGATCGGCTGGCTGGTACTGGACCAGATGCTCAACCCGGGCCAGGTGATGGGTGGCGCGATTGTGGTGACGGGCATCGTATTGCTGACCTATCGCAAGGTTGAGCAGGCCAAGGTGCCTGTGGCTGGAACAGCGAATTGAACTGACTGAACACCGTTGTGGCAGCTCGTAGAAAGTCTTCGTCCTCAGAAACTTGTTCCAAAACCGACAGTCCTACCCCAGCCGTGAAAACCCGCCGATCTGCAGCGCAGGGTTTTCCAGCTGATCGGCGCCAAGCCTGGCGCTAAGCACCTCCCCCTTCTTGAGCCGTTCGCCCCATGCGCCACCCTGTTCGCTCTAGCCGTTTCGTTTTGCTGTGCTTGCTTGCCCTGTTTCCCTTATTTGCCAGCCCCGCCCACGCCCGTGGCGAAAGGCAGTTGGTGGACGCCATCAACGATTTCCGTAGCCAATCACGCCGCTGTGAATGGCGCACGGTGCGTGCCACGCCGCCGCTGGTGCTGCGCTCGAACCTGGGCTTGCCGATGGGCTTTCGCGGTGGTCTGCGGGAGACCTTGAAAGACGCCGGCTACCAGGCCCGGGCCGTGCGCAGCATCCGCCTGACCGATGCGCGGGACGCCGAAGAAGCGTTCGACATGTTGGCTGACGAACATTGCGCAGCACTGCTGGACAACCAATACGCCGACATTGGCGTCAATCGGGTCGGTGATGAGTGGCGCGTAGTGCTGGCGCAGCCCATGGGAGGCACACGGATGAGCGACGCGGGTGCGACGGACAAGTCGCTGCTGGCCCAGGTCAACGCCGCCAGGGCCAAGCCGCGGATGTGCGGGCGCCAACGCTTCGCCGCGGCCCGGCCGCTGAGCTGGAACGCCGCGCTGGGAACCGCCGCCCAAGGCCACAGCCGGTCGATGGCCCGCGAGAATTATTTCGCCCATCGCGACCCGGACGGTCGCTCCTCTTCCGATCGGGCCAAGAGCGCCGGCTTTCGCGGACATAAATTGGGCGAGAACATCGCCGCCGGACAACGCTCACCGACCCAGGCCATGCACGACTGGCTGGCCAGCCCGGGGCACTGCGCCAACCTGATGAACCCGATGTTCACCCAGATGGGCGCCGCTTCCGCCAGCGATTCGCGCAGTGATGCGGGGGTGTACTGGACGATGGTGCTTGGCGCGCCGTGAAAAACCATCGTCGATGCTGAGCCATCCGCTGTTGTGGCGAGGGAGCTTGCTCCCGCTCGACCGGGCTGGCGCTCCAGCGCGAAGCGGTCGTAAAAATTTTAGGGTCGCTTCGCAACCCAGCGGGAGCAAGCTCCCTCGCCACAAGTGTGCCCCAAGTCAAACCTGCGTCGCAGTACCGACAGTGAGTATCGGCTACAGGCGGATTTCAGCAGCCGGCACCACATCGATCCGCGATACCGCACTGCTCAGCCGCCCCAATCGGTTGTTGTGATTGGCAATGATCTGCTCGGCCGCCATGCTGCCGTTGTCCACCGTGGAGTGGGCATCGGCCACCAAAACCACGTCGTACCCCAGGGCATGGGCCTGGCGCACGGTGGCGTTGACGCAATAGTCGGTTTGCAGCCCACAGATCACCAGGCGGTCGATGCCTCGGGCCTGCAACAACGGTTGCAGGTCGGTCTGGTAGAAGGCATCGGGGGTGGTCTTGCGCACCCGCAGGTCATCGGCTGCGGTCAACAGGTCGTCGGCCAGTTGCCAGGCGGCAGAACCATAGGTCAGCGAACCTTCCAACTCTTCGTGCTGGATCAGGATCACCGTCAAGCCGAGGGCCCGGGTTTTGGCCGCCAGGTCGTTGATGGTCCGGATGATGCGCTGGCTGTCGAAGCATTCCTCTTCGCCTGAGCACAGCGCGTTCTGGACATCGATGATCAGCAATGCGGTGTTCATGACCTTCCCTCTTCAAACATTATCGGAGCCGCGCGATGACTCAATACCCCAGCGACAACCCAGTGTTGCGACGGGGGTCGTTGGCGCCATAGAAGCGGTTCTTGCCCACCGGCTTGCCACCCAATGACGGCGCGCCGACCAGGATCGCGGCGATGTGGTTGGGGTCCTGCGGGCCGGCAAACTTGTGCCCCCAGCTCTCCAGCAGCTTCCGGGTATCGGGGCTGGCCGCGAACGCCTCCAGGTTGGTTTCCTCCGGCATCCACTGCTGGTGGAAACGCGGCGCGTCGACCGCCTCCTGGAGGTTCATGCCGTAGTCGATCACATTGAGGATAGTCAGCAACGTCGCGGTGATGATCCGGCTACCGCCCGGGGTGCCCACCACCATGACCGTCTTGCCGTCCTTGGTGACAATGGTCGGGCTCATGGATGACAGCGGCGCCTTGCCCGGCGCGATGGCGTTGGCTTCGCCCTGCACCAGGCCGTACATGTTGGGCACGCCGACCTTGGCGGTGAAATCGTCCATTTCATCGTTGAGGATCACCCCGGTCTTGCTCGCCATGACACCGGCACCGAACCAGTCGTTCAGGGTGTAGGTGACCGAGACGGCGTTGCCCCACTTGTCGACAATGGAGTAATGGGTGGTGTTGCTGCCCTCATGGGGCGCCACGCCGGGCTTGATCTTCTGCGAGTCGCCGGCCTTTTGCGGTTCGATCGCGGCCCGCAGCTTGGCGGCGTAGTTTTTATCCAGCAGATGGTCGATGGGGTTCTTCACGAAGTCCGGGTCACCCAGGTAACTGTTGCGGTCCACGTAGGCGTGGCGCATGGCTTCGATCTGATAGTGCATGCCCTGGGCCGAATGGAACCCCAGGTCCTTCATCGGATAACCGTCGAGGATGTTCATGATCTGGCACAGCACCACCCCGCCGGAACTGGGCGGCGGCGCCGAGATGATGTGGTAGCCACGGTAGTCGCACTCCACCGGGGCCAGCTCGCGGGTCTTGTACTTGTCCAGATCGGCCTGGGTGATGATGCCTTTGTTGGCCTGGCTGGAGGTGACCAGCGCATCGGCGACCCAGCCCTTGTAGAAGCCGTCGGCCCCCTTGGCGGAGATTTCCCGCAGGGTCTTGGCGAGGTCTTTTTGCACCAGCTTCTGGCCGACCTGCATGGGCTCGCCGTTGTGCAGGAAGATCGCCCCGGAGTCGCGCATGTCCTTCTTGAACACATCGGTGGCGGTTTCCAGCAGATCGACATCTCCCTGCTCCAGGGCGAAGCCTTCCTCGGCGAACTTGATGGCCGGGGCGATCAGCTCCGCCCGCGGCTTGCTGCCGTACTTCTTCAACGCCAACTCCATGCCGGAGACGGTACCGGGCACGCCCACGGCCAGGTGTCCGCGGGTACTGAGGTCGGGGACGACATTGCCGTCCTTGTCCAGATACATGTTGGCCGTGGCGGCCAGGGGGGCTTTTTCGCGGAAATCCAGGAACGTCTTGCGGCCATCGGCCATTTGAAGGGTCATGAACCCACCCCCGCCCAGATTGCCCGCCGCCGGATACACCACCGCCAAGGCATACCCTACCGCCACCGCCGCATCCACGGCATTGCCGCCGTTCTTGAGCACGTCGACACCCACGTGGGTCGCCAGGTGCTGGGCGGTGACCACCATGCCGTTCTCGGCGGCCACCGGTGCCTGGGAGGCGGCCTGGGCATACAAACAGCTGAGGGTCAGGGATATGGCAATGAGGGTTCGGGCTAAGGATTCGAACTTCATGACTCGGCCTCTTCTTGTTTTAAACAGTCGGCGATCGCATCAAGCAACTAGCTAGTATGGCCCGGTTTGCGTAATGCGCCTGTTTCCAAGCCGACCGGGTGACGCCACGGTAGCCTTTGGGATAGGCTCCTGCGGTTAATCTTGACTGAATAAGGACATTGCCGATGACGCTACGAATCGAACGCACGGACGCGCCCACCGACGAAGAACGCCAAGCCATCCTCGCTCCGCTGCGCGCCTATAACACGGCCAAGACCGGCGGGACGGTGCCTGAACTGGTGGCTTGGCTGGTGCGCGATGAACACGACGAAATCGTCGGGGGGCTCTATGGCCGAGTGTTTTTCCGCTGGTTGTATATCGAGCTGCTGGTGGTGCCGGAACAGGCCCGGGGCCAGGGCACCGGCTCGACCCTGATGCAGATGGCCGAAGCACTGGCCCGGGAGAAAAACTGCGTGGGCATCTGGCTGGACACCTTCGACTTCCAGGCGCCGGAGTTCTACCGCAGGCACGGCTTCACGGAAATCGGCCAGATCGACGACTACCCCCCGGGCCACCAGCACTTCTTCTTCCAGAAGCGCCTGACGCCCTCTGACTAAAAACCAGTCCCTGTGGGTAATGCCGATCAGTTAAGCCTCAAACCCGTGGGGGCGAGCCTGCTCGCGATCGATCTGTTCAAAGACACGTCGCCAACGCCGCCAACCGGCGCTTGGCCACGAAGTCGTCATGCTTGGCGTAATAACTCAACTCGGTGCCCGTCGCACCGGCATGCAAATCGACAAACGATTCAGCGGAGCGGGTGTAGACCGTCGAGCCACCCTTCTTGCCCGGTTGCAGGTAGGCGCCAGCATCGACACCGAACACCGCTTCGTCCTGCCAGGAGAACTGCACGCACTGGGCCACGACCTGTTCGGGTTTGTCCGAGGTCAGGGTCTTGTAAGGGGCCTGGGTCCGGGCCTCGTTCATCGCAGAACCCGCGCAGCCGGCCAGCAAGGTCGCGGCCAGGGCCACGGTCAACATTCGCATTGCGTTCACTCATCAAGAAAAAAACGGACTGTAGCACTGCGGCCCGGGCCTTCGTGCTGCTTTACTGAAATTTACACGGGACATCGGCCTGCGATTCGCGCACCCTGTCGCGCCATTGCCACCAGCCACAACGGAACACGCCCCATGACTCCCAACGCCGAATTCTACAAACCCACTGCCGAATACGCCGACAAACTGATCAGCCAGATCGGCCAGACACCGTCCTGGATCGCCAAGCGCATCGGCGTCACCGACAAGCGGGTTCGCTACATCCTCGACGGCGAACGGACCGTCAAGGGCGAAACCACGCCGATCCAGATGACCTACACCGAACAGTTCGCCCTCGAATGCCTGGCGGCTGCGGCCAAGGCCAGCAAGAAGCAGTCTGCATCCCCCAAGGAGTGACCATGGCGGCAACCGAACAGCAACACGAACGGGCCCTGGCAAAGTTTCTCGATGAGCGCCCCGAACTGCGCCACGAACTGGACCACCTCAACCCGCTGCTGGCCCAGGCCAAGGGCGAGACCGCCGCGCAGTACCGCGCCGAGCGCTTGCATGAAGCCTTCGAAGCCGAGGCCGAGCGCCTGGGCCTGTTTGCCTGGGAACTGACCCTGCAACTGACCGCCACCTCGCCCCAGGACTACCAGGCCCAGCGCCTGGAAGTGCACAAGGAAGTGGCGGAAATGGCGGGGATGGCGTGGGCGGAGTATTGCGAGCTGCATGGGCTCAAGGTCTAACAAGCCCCTGTGGCGAGGGAGCTTGCTCCCGCTGGATCGCGTAGCGATCCTAAAACCTGCCAAAGCGGTGTTTTTTGATCGTTCCCCCGCGAGGGAACGCATCCCGTGCCGCTCTGCGTCACCTTCCAGAACCGGAACGCAGAGCGTCCCTGGCGGCATTCCCACGCGGGAGCGTGGGAACGATCGAGATGGCGGGATGGCGTGGGCAGAGTATTGCGAGTTACATGGGCTCAAGCTCTGACACAGCCCCTGTGGCGAGGGAGCTTGCTCCCGCTGGATCGCGTAGCGATCCTAAAACCTGCCAACGCGGTGTTTTTTGATCGTTCCCACGCTGGTGGGAACGCATCCCGTGACGCTCTGCGTCACCTTCCAGAACCGGAACGCAGAGCGTCCCTGGCGGCATTCCCACGCGGGAGCGTGGGAACGATCGACAACGCGGTGTGTCAGCCAAACCACGGCGGATGAGTTGGGGCCCGCTGCGCAGCCCAGCGGGAGCAAGCTCCCTCGCCACACGGTCTCACCGCTTTCTGGCAATCGCCCCACCGCCCATAAAGCTTTATCATGGCCGCAGTTTTGCTGATCGGGTCTGTCATGAAGTTCGCCATTGCGCTGTTTTCCGCCGCCCATGCGCCCTCCTCGCGCCGTGCCTTGCTGTTTGCCCAGGCTGCGCTGGCGGGCGGACATGAGATCGTGCGGCTGTTTTTCTATCAGGACGGTGTCTATAACGCCTGCGCCAGTGTCGTCACGCCCCAGGATGAACAGGACCTGCCCCAGCAGTGGCGAACCTTTGTCAGCGACAACCAGCTCGATGGTGTGGTCTGCATCGCGGCGGCGTTGCGCCGTGGGGTGTTGAACGAGGAAGAGGCCCAGCGCTACCAGCGCTCGGCGGTTAGCGTCGAGGCACCCTGGACCTTGTCCGGGCTGGGCCAGTTGCACGATGCGATCCAGGGCGCCGACCGTTTGATCTGCTTTGGAGGCGCGTGATGGCCAAGTCTTTGTTGTTGATCAGCCGCCAGGCCCCCTGGTCCGGCCCCGGCGCCCGTGAAGCGCTGGACATCGTCCTGGCCGGCGGCGCCTTCGACCTGCCCATCGGCCTGCTGTTTCTCGATGACGGGGTATTCCAACTGACAAGCAGCCAAAACGCCAAGGCCGTCCAGCAAAAGGACCTGAGCGCGAACTTGCAGGCATTGCCGATGTTTGGCGTCGACGACCTGTTTGTCTGTGCCGACAGCGCCGCCGAACGCGGTGTCGCCCTCGACACCCTGGCGCTGGCCGACATGAAAGCACTGACCGCGCCGCAAATCGCCGCGCTCATTGACCGTTACGACCAGGTGATCACCCTCTGATGTCGACTTTGCATGTGTTGTCTCATTCGCCCTTCGGCGATAACCGCCTCGCCAGTTGCCTGCGGGTGCTGGGTAATCAGGATGCGCTGCTGCTGTGCGGCGACGCGACGTACGCGTTGCAACCGGGCAGCCCACCGTTTGCAGTGCTGCAGGCCGCTGGCGTGAACCTGTTCGTGCTCGCCGAAGACCTCCAGGCCCGCGCCCTGGACACGCCAGACTGGGCCGAAGCCATCAACTATTCGGGTTTCGTCGAGCTGTCGATCGAGCACGACAAGGTCAACACCTGGCTATGAAGACGCTGAACGTGGGCGACCGCACCATCGCGCTGGACAAGGACGGCTACCTGGCCGACCTTGACGACTGGTCGGCCGAGGTCGCCACGGCCCTGGCCACTGCCGAAGACATCGAGCTGGGCCCCGAACACTGGGAGATCCTCGAACTGCTGCGCGGCTTCTATAACGAATTCCAGCTCTCCCCCGCGACCCGGCCGCTGATCAAGTACACGGCACTGAAACTGGGCGCGAACAAAGGCAACAGCCTGCACCTGAACCGATTGTTCAAAGGCACTCCCGCCAAACTCGCCGCCAAGCTGGCGGGCCTGCCCAAACCGACGAATTGCTTATGACCGACTTTCCATCGCTGACCCTTGAGACCCCGGCCGAACACCCGTTCGCCCAGTTCGTGCGCATCCTGGGCAAAGGCAAGCGCGGCGCCCGCAACCTGACCCGCGAAGAAGCCCGCGAAGCCATGGGCCTGGTGCTCGACGAAAAGGTCGAGGACACCCAGCTTGGCGCCTTCCTGATGTTGCTGCGGCACAAGGAAGAAAGTGCCGAGGAGATGGCCGGTTTCACCGAGGCCCTGCGTGAACGCCTGGTGGTCCCGGCGTTGGCGGTGGACCTCGACTGGCCGACCTACGCCGGCAAGAAGCGCCATTTGCCGTGGTACCTGCTGGCGGCCAAGTGCCTTGGGCAGAACGGCGTGCGGATCTTCATGCACGGCGGCGGCGCTCATACGGCGGGCCGGCTCTACACCGAACAACTGTTGGCGTTTTTGCAGATCCCGCTATGCCGTGACTGGCAACAGGTCGGCAGTGCGCTGGACAACGGCGGCCTGGCCTTCATGCCGCTGGTGGACTGGGCGCCGCAGATGCAGCGGATGATCGACCTGCGCAACACCCTGGGCCTGCGCTCGCCGATCCACTCACTGGCACGCATCCTCAACCCGCTGGCCGCCCGTTGCGGCTTGCAAAGCATTTTCCACCCGGGCTACCAAGCCGTGCATCGCGACGCCAGCGGTTTGCTCGGTGATACCGCCATCGTGATCAAGGGCGACGGCGGCGAGATCGAAATCAACCCGGACGCCGATAGCCACCTGTACGCCACCACCGGCGGCGTCAGTTGGGATGAAGAATGGCCGCGACTGGCCGAGCAGCGCCACGTCAAACCGGAAAACCTCGATCCCGAACACTTGAAAGCGATCTGGCGCGGTGACGTCGAAGACAGCTACCCGCAACTGGCGCTCATCGCCACCATGGCCCTGGCCTTGCGTGGCCTGGGCCTGGCTCGCGAAGAAGCGTTCGACAAAGCCCGGCAGTATTGGGGCGCCCGGGATCGTTCGATTTAACCGATCATTAGCGCCCAACCTTTGCGCTTTTACTTCGAACCTATCGGAATAGACTCGCCTCCAACGTTTATTGGCCGAGGAGATCGAGATGGGTTTGTTAGTCGAGGGCCGCTGGCAGGACCAGTGGTATGAAAGCAAGGACGGCACCTTCCAGCGCGAACAGGCGCAGCGCCGTCATTGGGTCACCGCCGACGGCAGCGCTGGCCCCTCGGGCGAGAGCGGCTTTGCCGCCGAGGCCGGACGCTACCATTTGTATGTCTCCCTGGCCTGTCCCTGGGCGCACCGCACGCTGATCTTGCGCAAGCTCAAGGGCCTGGAAGACTTGATCGATGTGTCGGTAGTCAGCTACCTGATGCTGGAAAACGGCTGGACCTTCGACAAGGCCCACGGCTCCACCGGCGACAAGCTCGACCATCTGCAATTCCTGCATCAGCGCTACACCGCCGACACGCCGGACTACACTGGCCGCGTCACGGTTCCGGCCCTTTGGGACAAACGCCAACAGCGCATCGTCAACAATGAATCGGCGGAAATCATCCGCATGTTCAACAGTGCCTTCGACGGCTTGACCGGCAACGGGCTGGACCTCTATCCCGAACACCTGCGCGGCGACATCGACGCGTTGAACGAGCGGATTTATCCGGCGGTGAACAATGGCGTGTATCGCGCCGGGTTCGCCACGACCCAAGCCGCGTATGAAGAAGCCTTCGACCGGCTATTCGCCGAACTGGATTGGCTGGAAGCGTTACTGGAAACCCGCCGCTACCTGGCTGGCGAATACCTGACCGAGGCCGACATCCGCCTGTTCACCACGATGATCCGATTCGACGCGGTGTACTTCGGCCACTTCAAATGCAACCTGCGGCGCATCGCCGATTATCCGAACCTGTCGAACTGGCTGCGGGAGCTGTACCAGTGGCCGGGCATTGCCGAGACCGTGGATTTCACGCATATCCAGGGCCATTACTATGGCAGCCACAAGACCATCAACCCCAATGGAATCGTGCCCAAGGGGCCGAAGCAGGATTTCAGGGTTGCCCATGATCGGGGAAGGTTGAGTGGGAACGGGATTTGGCAGCGCGATTAAGATCGTTCCCACGCTCCGCGTGGGAATGCCGCCCGGGACGCTCCGCGTTCCGCTCTTGGAGTGACGCAGAGCGTCACCGGATGCATTCCCACGCGGAGCGTGGGAACGATCAACGGTGCGGGTCTTTCTAGACCTGCCCCTGAGCCCCTTCAAACCAAGCTAGTTTCTCGCGCAACTGCACCACTTCCCCAACGATCACCAGCGTCGGCGCATGAACTTCGTGCTCGGCCACCAGCCGTGGCAAGTCCGCCAAAGTGCCGGTAAAGACCCGCTGGTTGGACGTCGTGCCCTGCTGGATCAGTGCCGCAGGCGTATCCGCCGCACGGCCATGCTTGATCAGCTCGCTGCAAATCATCGGCAGGCCGACCAAACCCATGTAGAACACCAATGTCTGGGCCGGAGAGACCAGGTCGGCCCAAGGCAAGTCACTGGTGCCATCCTTGAGATGGCCGGTGATGAAACGCACCGATTGGGCATAGTCGCGATGGGTCAGCGGGATCCCGGCGTAGGCCGCGCAACCGCTGGCCGCGGTGATGCCCGGGACGACCTGGAACGGAATGCCATGGGCCGCCAGTTCTTCGATCTCCTCGCCGCCGCGCCCGAAGATGAACGGATCGCCCCCCTTCAACCGCACCACGCGCTTGCCCTGGCGGGCCAGGTCGACCAATTGCTGGTTGATCTGGTCCTGGGGCACGGCGTGTTCGGAACGACGCTTGCCGACGTAGATGCGCTCGGCGTCGCGCCGGCACAGTTCCAGGATCGCCGGCGCCACCAGGCGGTCGTACAGCACCACGTCGGCCTGCTGCATCAAGCGCAAGGCGCGGAAGGTCAACAGGTCCGGATCACCCGGCCCGGCGCCCACCAGATAAACTTCGCCCGGCGCGTTCGGCGCCTGGCCATCGATCTTTTCCCGCAGTAGACGCTCGGCTTCCGCGCCCTGCCCGGCCAGTTGCCGGTCGGCGATAGGGCCCTGGAACACGTCTTCCCAGAACGCCCGTCGTTGCTGCACATCGGGAAACAAGCCTTTGACCTGGCTGCGAAAACGCGCCGCCAACCCAGCCAACTGCCCGTAGGTCGACGGAATCCAGGTTTCCAGCTTGGCCCGGATCAACCGCGCCAGCACCGGCGCATCGCCGCCACTGGACACCGCGATCACCAGGGGTGAACGGTCGACAATCGCCGGGAAGATCACGCTGCACAGCGCCGGCGCGTCCACCACGTTGACCGGCACGCAACGCTTATGAGCGTCTGCCGAGACCTGGGCATTGAGCGGTTCGTCGTCGGTGGCGGCGATGATCAGGCCGCAGCCGTCCAGATCCGCTTCGACGTAACCACGCAGGATGCATTCACCGCCGCTGCCACTGACCAGTTCCCGCAACTGCGGTTCGATGTCGGGTGCGACCACCCGCAGCAACGCTCCGGCATCGGCCAGCAAGCGGGACTTGCGCAAGGCAATCTCCCCGCCGCCGACCACCAGCACGCGGCTGCCGCGCAGGTTGTGGAACAGTGGCAAATAGTCCATTTAGCCGATGACCTCGATGCCGCCCATGTAGGGCTTCAACACTTCAGGCACACGGATCGAACCGTCGGCCTGCTGGTAGTTTTCCAGCACCGCCACCAGGGTACGACCCACCGCCAGGCCGGAGCCATTGAGGGTGTGGACCAGTTCCGGCTTGCCGGTTTCCGGATTGCGGAAACGCGCCTGCATGCGGCGGGCCTGGAAGTCACCGCAGTTGGAGCACGAAGAAATCTCGCGGTACTTGTCCTGGCTCGGGATCCAGACTTCCAGGTCGTAGGTCTTGACCGCGCTGAAGCCCATGTCGCCGGTGCACAGCGCCAGGGTGCGATACGGCAGTTCAAGCAGTTGCAGGACCTTCTCGGCGTTGGCGGTCAGGCTTTCCAGCGCTTCCATGGATTTCGACGGTTCGACAATCTGGACCATCTCGACCTTGTCGAACTGGTGCTGGCGGATCATGCCGCGGGTATCACGGCCCGACGCCCCGGCTTCACTGCGGAAGCATGGCGTGTGGGCGACGAACTTGATCGGCAGTTGCTTGGCGTCGACGATTTCGCCGGCCACGATGTTGGTCAGCGACACTTCGGCGGTCGGGATCAGGTACAGGTCGGCCTCGCCTTCGCGGCTGATCTTGAACAGGTCTTCCTCGAATTTCGGCAACTGGCCAGTGCCTTGCAGGGCCGGGGCCTGGACCAGGTACGGCGTGTAGGCTTCTTCGTAGCCGTGCTCGGTGACGTGCAGGTTGATCATGAACTGCGCCAGGGCCCGGTGCAGACGGGCAATCGGCCCACGCAGCAAGGCAAAACGGGCGCCCGACAGCTTGGCGGCGGTTTCGAAATCCAGCCAGCCGAATTTCTCGCCCAGGGCGACATGGTCCTGGACCGGGAAATCGAAGGTTGTCGGCGTGCCCCAACGGCGCACTTCGACGTTGCCGTCTTCGTCTTCCCCCACCGGCACCGATTCGTGAGGCAGGTTGGGAATGCCCAGCAGGATCGAATCCAGCTCGGTCTGGATCGCGTCCAGCTCGACCTTGCCGGCGCTCAACTCGCCCGCCATGCGCTCGACATCGGCCATCAGCGGCGCGATGTCTTCACCGCGTTGCTTGGCCTGACCGATGGATTTGGAGCGCGCGTTACGTTCAGCCTGCAGGGCTTCGGTGCGGGTCTGGACGGTCTTGCGCTGTTCTTCCAGCGCTTCGATGCGCGCGACGTCCAGGGCAAAGCCACGGGAAGCCAGGCGGTCCGCTACGTCCTGGAGGTTGCTACGTAACAGTTTGGAATCGAGCATGTCGGTCTCTCGTTATCAAAGTTTGGTCAAGGACAGGCCGGCCCAGGTAGCGAGCAGCCCGCCGAATACGCTGATGGCCGCATAGCCCAGGGCCAGCGGCACCTGCCCGCTTTCCAGCAGGCGCACCGTATCCAGTGAAAAGGATGAAAAGGTCGTCAGGCCGCCGAGAAAGCCAACCATCAGCCCGGCCCGCACCTCGATGGGCACTTCCGGGCGAATCAAAAACAGACCGTATAAAACGCCGATCAGCAGACAGCCAACGATATTAACGGCCAGCGTCGCGGTATAGAAGTGCCGGGGCCAATTTGCGTTGATCCAGTTGCCCGTGGCAAAACGCAGCAGCGTGCCGGCGACGCCGCCAGCGGAAACAGCAAGTATCAGGGGGATCAAGATTTTCTCCGCTGCCGTGGGCTCAAGCGATCCAGTTGTGCCAGGTGGTTGAGCTTCTCGCCGATCTTCAGCTCAAGGCCCCGCGGTACTGGCTGGTAGAAGCGCTGGGGTTCGAGTTCATCGGGGAAATAATCTTCACCGGCGGCATAGGCGTCCGGTTCGTCGTGGGCGTAACGGTATTCTTCGCCGTAGCCCAACTGCTTCATGAGCTTGGTCGGCGCGTTGCGCAGGTGCAGCGGCACCTCGAGAGAGCCGTGCTCGGTAGCGCTGCGCATCGCGGCCTTGAAGCCCATGTAGACGGCGTTGCTTTTCGGCGCGCAGGCCAGGTAGGTAATGGCCTGGGCCACGGCGAGCTCGCCTTCCGGGCTGCCGAGGCGCTCCTGCACGTCCCACGCCGCCAGGCACAGGCTCAGGGCCCGGGGGTCGGCATTACCGATGTCTTCGCTGGCCATGCGCACGACGCGCCGCGCCAGGTACAGTGGATCGCAGCCGCCGTCGATCATGCGCGCAAACCAGTACAAGGCCGCGTCGGGGTTGGAACCACGGATGGATTTGTGCAGCGCCGAAATCTGGTCGTAGAACGCCTCGCCGCCCTTGTCGAAGCGACGCCGGGTATCGCCCAGCAGGCTTTGCAGCAGCTCGACGCCAATCTCGCTGTCGTCTTCGGCCAGGTCCGAGGCGTTTTCCAGCAGGTTGAGCAAGCGTCGGCCATCGCCATCGGCGGCTGAAAACAGGATCTGGAAGCCTTCATCGCTGAGGCTCAAATGCCGCTTGCCCAGGCCGCGCTCCTCGGTCAGCGCCCGATGCACCAGCTTGCGCATCGCCACCTCGTCGAGGCTCTTGAGCACATAGACCCGCGCCCGGGACAGCAAGGCATTGTTGAGTTCGAACGAAGGGTTTTCGGTGGTCGCACCGATGAAAATCAGCGTGCCGTCTTCGACGTAGGGCAGGAACGCGTCCTGTTGAGACTTGTTGAAGCGGTGGACTTCGTCGACGAACAGGATGGTGCGCTTGCCGTATTGCCCGGCCTGCTGCTTGGCCACTTCCACCGCCTGGCGGATTTCCTTGACCCCGGCCAGCACCGCCGACACCGTTTCGAAGTGGGCGTCCGAGACTTCCGCCAGCAGTCGCGCCAGGGTGGTCTTGCCCACGCCCGGCGGGCCCCAGAAGATCATCGAGTGCAACGCACCCTGCTCCAAGGCCTCGCGCAGAGGCTTGCCGCGGGCGAGCACATGTTCCTGGCCGACGTACTCATCCAGGTTGGTCGCACGCAGGCGGGCGGCCAAGGGCTGGGCAATCGGGGCGCTTCGAAACAGGTCCATCACTACTTACACAACCTCCGCTGGGTCCTGTTGGCAATCCTCTCTGCCGGAGCAGATCGGCCCCCACAGACCTTTTCCCACAGGCCATTTCCAACAGGGGGCCAGTGTTTATTCCTGGATTACATCGGCACCCTTGGGGATGTCGAACTTGAACTTGGACGCGGCGATCGGCTCGTTGGCCTTGACCCCGGTGAACAGGATGTTGGTGCGCTGGCCGACACTGTCGATCAGTTGCATATCGTTGACCAGGCCGTTACGGAACGACAGGCGCAGGCTGTCGAACAGGCTGTCCTTGGTCTTGGGCTTGAGGGTGAAGTCAATCACACCCCCGGCCTCCTTGGAGGTGATCTCGAAGCTCTGGCTGATCTCGGAGATGTCGCCGGAGAGCAGCAACGCCGGCGTCTGGGTCAGGCGCTGGTCGAGGGTCTTGATGGTCACCTGTTCCAGGTCCGGGTCCCACAGGGAGACTTTCTTGCCATCGGAGACCATCAGTTGTTCGGCTGGCGCATCGGTGTGCCAGTAGAACAGGCCTGGACGCTGCAGGGCCATGTCGCCGGCGGTTTCCTGCAATTGGGTACCACTGCCATCGAGGGTCAACTGGGAGAAACGTGCCGTCAGGGTCTGGGAGCCCCCCAGCAATTGGGTCAGGCGGGCCACATCCTTTTCGCCGGCGTGGGCCGACATAGTAGACAAGGCCAGTACGGGCAACAGCAACATGCGAATCAGGCGCATGGGAGTCCTCATGAAGTCGTGGGGGGCGAGCGGCGTGTCAGCAGGCCGCCCGGGTCGTTAGTCGCGCATCGGGCCCGGCGCCAGTACTTCGCGCGAGCCGTTGGTGTTCATGGCCGTCACCACCCCGGCCATTTCCATGGCTTCGATCATGCGGGCGGCGCGGTTGTAGCCAATCTTCAGCTTGCGCTGAACGGCAGAAATCGAGGCCCGGCGGCTCTCCAGGACGAACTGCACCGCTTCGTCATAGAGCGCATCGGTTTCAGCATCGTCGTCACCGCCGCCGCTGCTGCCCTCGAAACCGCTGCCGGCTTCTTCGACACCGTTGAGAATGTCGTCGTTGTATTCAGGAGCACCGCGCAGTTTCCAGGCCTCCACCACGCGGTGCACTTCATCGTCGGAGACGAACGCGCCATGCACGCGAATCGGCAGGCTGGTGCCCGGCGGCATGTAGAGCATGTCACCGTGACCGAGCAACTGCTCGGCGCCGCCCTGGTCGATGATGGTCCGCGAGTCGATCTTGCTCGACACCTGGAACGCCATGCGGGTCGGAATGTTGGCCTTGATCAGGCCGGTGATCACGTCCACCGACGGCCGCTGTGTCGCGAGAATCAAGTGGATACCGGCCGCACGGGCCTTCTGGGCAATACGGGCGATCAGTTCTTCGACCTTCTTGCCGACGATCATCATCATGTCGGCGAATTCGTCCACCACCACCACGATGGTCGGCAGCTTGTGCAGCAGCGGGGCTTCGTCGTGGATACTTTCGCGGTGATACAGCGGGTCGCTCAACGGCGTACCGGCCTCTTCGGCTTCCTTGACCTTGGCGTTGAAGCCCGACAGGTTACGCACGCCCATCTTCGCCATCAGCTTGTAGCGGCGCTCCATCTCGGCGACGCTCCAGCGCAGCGCGTTGGCGGCGTCCTTCATGTCGGTGACCACCGGGCACAGCAAGTGCGGGATGCCCTCATAGATGGACAGCTCGAGCATTTTCGGGTCGATCATGATCAGCT
Source organism: Pseudomonas sp. 3JA (assembly GCF_036961705.1). NCBI lineage: Bacteria > Pseudomonadati > Pseudomonadota > Gammaproteobacteria > Pseudomonadales > Pseudomonadaceae > Pseudomonas > Pseudomonas sp. 3JA. The sequence continues at coordinate 122,207 of NZ_JBAMDJ010000005.1, read as the reverse complement.
TGGCGTCTTCGGGGCCGGATTTGAACAGAATCGACAGGATCATCGCGTTCACACCCACCGACTTACCGGAACCGGTGGTACCGGCCACCAGCAGGTGGGGCATTTTCGCCAGGTCGGTGATGACCGGCTTGCCGCCGATGTCGTGACCCAGGGCCAGGGTGACCGGCGACTTGTGGTTGTCGTACTCAGGCGTCGACAACACTTCCGAGAAGCGCACGATCTGCCGGTCTTCGTTGGGAATCTCGATACCCACGGTGGTCTTGCCGGGAATCACTTCCACCACCCGCACGCTGGTCACGGCCAGGGAACGCGCCAGGTCCTTCGCGAGGTTGGCGATGCGGCTGACCTTCACGCCGGCGGCCGGCTGGATTTCGTAGCGGGTGATGACCGGCCCCGGGTGGATCGAGTCCACCGAGACCTCGACGCCGAACTCCTTGAGCTTGATCTCCAGCAAATGACCGACGGCCGCCAGGGATTCCGGGGAATAGTTGAGTTGTTTCTTCTCGGCAGGGTCCAGGATCGAGATCGGCGGCAAGGTGCCTTCCACCGCGCTGTCGACGAACAGCGGCGCCTGTTTCTCCTTCTGGACGCGCTTGCTTTGCTCGGGCGGCTTGGCCGGGGCCATGGTGATGACCGGCGGCACCTGTTTCTCGCGCTCGGACATGTGCTTGCTCAACGCCTGCTCACGCTCGATCAGGCGCTCCTTGACCTTGGCCTGCTCGCGTTTGTCCGGCGTCGTCGGGGCTACCACGTCGTGGACGCGGTCGTCGACTTCACGCAGTTGCGCCACCAGTTGCTTGCGCTCGGTGCGCGCCGCCCACCAGCGGTTCATGGCGCCCTGGATCAGCTCGATCAGGTCGAGGGTGATCTTGCCGGTGACGTCCATGACCTTGAACCATGACAGGTCGGTGAATACCGTCAGGCCGAACAGGAACAGGGCGATGAACAGCAGCGTACTGCCCTGGATGTTCAGGGCGTTCCTGGCCAGGTCGCCGAGGCTTTCCCCCAGCGCCCCGCCCGCCCCGGCCGGCAAGCCGGTGGGCGCGTGGAAATGGATATGGGCCAGTGCGGCCCCCGACAACACCAGGAACACCAGGCCGATCAGCCGCCAGGAGAACAGCCAGCCGCTCCACTGCCACGGCTCGTGGCGCTGGCGGAAGATCTGGTAGGCCTTGATCGCCAGCAGCAACGGGAAGATGTAGGCGAAATAGCCCAGCACCATGAACAGGATATCGGCGCTGTAGGAACCGGCCGGACCGCCGAAATTCTGCACGTCGTCGATCTTGCTGTTATGGCTCCAGCCCGGATCGTCCTTGCCGTAGGTCAGCAGGGCCATCATCAGGAACAGGCACAGGGCGCCGATGGCGATCAACGCACCTTCCTTGAGCCGGTAGTGCAGTTGCTGGCGCCAGAGCGGAACGACTGGTTTGGGTGCTGCGGTGGATTTCTTCAAAACGCTTCTTTTCCTGCGCCAACGGCGCGTCCATCTGTTGAATGACTATAAAAAACTGCCCACGACGAGCAGGTAAAAAAGTGAATGTGCACAACCGGTACTACTTTTACCACTGTGGGGTGCATCCAGAAAACCGCAGGCGTTGCCGAAGATTTTGATCTTTAGCCTATCCTGCGTTCAAAACTCAAGCATTGTACGGTTTTGTCCGCGCCAAGGCATTGCCTGACAGCATAGCCGAATACAGGGTATACACGCGCCAATTGGACCATGCATTCTCTTTTGTGACAAAGGCTTATGAGGTGTTTTTTATGAGCGAAGTGAAGCATTCACGCCTGATCATTCTCGGTTCGGGCCCTGCGGGGTACAGCGCTGCCGTCTATGCTGCCCGCGCCAACCTCAAACCCGTTGTCATTACCGGCCTGCAGGCCGGTGGCCAGCTCACCACCACGGTGGAAGTCGACAACTGGCCCGGCGACGTCGAAGGCCTGACGGGCCCGGTACTGATGGAACGCATGCAACGGCACGCCGAGCGCTTCGACACGCAGATCGTCTACGACCATATTCACACCGCCAAGTTGCAACAGCGTCCCTTCGAGCTTATCGGCGACAGCGGCACCTACACCTGCGATGCGCTGATCATTGCCACCGGCGCTTCCGCGCAATACCTGGGCCTGCCCTCGGAAGAGACCTTCGCCGGCAAAGGCGTTTCGGCCTGTGCAACCTGCGATGGTTTTTTCTATCGAAACCAGGTGGTGGCCGTGGTCGGCGGCGGTAACACGGCGGTCGAGGAAGCCTTGTACCTGTCGAACATCGCCAGAGAAGTGCACCTGATCCACCGTCGCGACAAGCTGCGTTCAGAGAAGATCCTGCAAGACAAACTCTTCGAAAAGGCCGCCAGCGGCAATATCAAACTGCATTGGAACCAGAACCTGGATGAAGTCCTGGGCGACGCCAGCGGCGTGACTGGCGCGCGCCTGCGCCACAGCGAGACCGGCGAAACCAGCACCTTGCCCCTGTCCGGCGTATTCATTGCTATCGGCCATAAACCCAATACCGAGCTATTCCAGGGCCAGTTGAAGATGCGTGACGGCTACCTGTTCGTACGCGGCGGCAGCGAAGGCAACGCCACCGCAACCGATATCGAGGGCGTGTTCGCCGCCGGCGATGTGGCCGACCACGTCTATCGCCAGGCAATTACCTCAGCCGGTGCCGGCTGCATGGCCGCACTCGACGCTGAGAAGTATCTCGATGACATCCCTGCCGTTTGACGGTTAACCTTCCAGGCGGGCGCTCACGGATGGGCGAAGCCCGCCACCAGCCGCCCTCCCCTTCTACTAAGCCGGATACCAATGCTGACCTGGTTACAACGCAACAGCTTCGAGTTCCCGCCCCTGGCAAAAGCCATGCGCGACCCCAACGGGTTATTGGCCGCCGGCGGCGATCTATCCGCCGACAGGTTGATCCAGGCGTATCGCCATGGTTGCTTCCCATGGTTTTCCGAAGGGCAGCCGATCCTCTGGTGGTCGCCAGACCCGCGCACGGTGCTGTTTCCCGACGAACTGCACATATCCCGCAGCCTGGGCAAACTGCTGCGCAAGCAGCGCTATGAAGTGACATTCGATCGGGATTTTGCCGCAGTCATCCAGGCCTGCGCGGCGCCGCGGGACTATGCCGAGGGCACCTGGATCACCGACGCCATGCAAACCGCCTATCTGGAACTGCACCGACGCGGTTTCGCCCATTCGGTGGAAGTGTGGGACCAAGGGGCACTGGTGGGCGGCCTGTATGGCTTGGCCATGGGCCAGCTGTTTTTTGGCGAGTCGATGTTCAGCCGGGCCGACAATGCGTCGAAATTCGGCTTCGCGAGGCTGGTCCAACACCTCAAGGCCGCCGGTTTCGTGCTGATCGACTGCCAGATGCCCACCGAGCATCTGCACAGCCTGGGCGCCCGCTCGATTCCACGGACTGAGTTTGCTGGCTATCTCAAGGCCCATCTGGATCAACCCAACCACGCAACCTGGGTTTGCTGAGCGACATTCGCGCGCGTGGCTTACACTTAAATCTAAAAGCTTATCCGAGGGTTGATCATGACCGAGTTGGCGCGCTTGAAGTTCTATGCCACTCAGCCCCACTCTTGCAGTTATCTGCCGGAGGAGCAGGCCACGACGCTGTTCCTCGACCCCAGCCAGCCCATGGATGTGCATGTCTACGCAGACCTGTCGGAAATGGGCTTTCGTCGTAGCGGCGACCACCTCTACCGGCCCCATTGCCAGCATTGCAACGCCTGCGTCCCGGCGCGCATCCCTGTGACGCAATTTTTGCCCAACCGTCAGCAGAAACGCATTTTCAAGCGCAACGCCGATCTTCAGGTCCGCCCGGCCAAGCCGCAGTTCACCGAAGAATATTTCGACCTGTACCAGCGCTACATCGAACAACGCCATGCCGATGGCGACATGTACCCACCCAGTCGGGATCAGTTCTCGACCTTCCTGGTGCGCGACCTGCCGTTTTCCCGCTTCTACGAGTTCCGACTGGACGGGCGCCTGGTCGCCATCGCCGTCACGGACCTGCTGCCCAATGGACTTTCGGCGGTGTACACCTTCTACGAGCCGGACGAAGAACGGCGCAGCCTGGGACGATTTGCCATCCTCTGGCAAATCAACGAAGCCCGGCGCCTGGGCCTGGAAGCGGTGTACCTGGGCTACTGGATCAAGAACTGCAAGAAAATGAACTACAAGACCCAATATCGCCCCATTGAACTGCTGATTAACCAGCGGTGGGTTGTCCTGAGTTAAACCCCTTCGGCTTATAAAGCTAGAACCCCTTGGCTTGCCCCCCCTTTTTCGGGCACAATGCACGCCGCTTTTGCCTGGCGCAGTTGCACCGGGCCATTCACTGGATACCGAGGGCTTTACTGCATGTCGAAAGAAGACAGCTTCGAAATGGAAGGCACTGTCGTCGACACCCTGCCCAACACCATGTTTCGTGTGGAGTTGGAAAATGGGCACGTCGTAACCGCGCATATCTCCGGCAAGATGCGCAAGAACTACATTCGTATTCTTACCGGTGACAAAGTGCGCGTCGAGCTGACGCCCTATGACTTGAGCAAAGGGCGCATCACTTACCGCGCTCGCTAACAAGTCAATACAAAACGCCCGGCTGATGCCGGGCGTTTTTGTTTGCGCGCAACGCGGATCATTCCCACGCTCCGCGTGGAATGCAGCCAGGGACGCTCTGCGTCCCAAAAGCCGAACGCGGAGCGTCCGTTGAGGCATTCATCCCATACACAGCAAAAAGGCGCCTTTCGGCGCCTTTTGCTTTGTTGCGGGTCGATCAGGCCATTTCGGCCGTGGTTTCGAAGTCGAAGGTCAGTTCGCCGTCCTTGATGTCGATGTGCACCACACCGCCATGCTCGGCCAGTTCGCCAAAGAGGATTTCCTCGGCCAGCGGACGCTTGATCTTGTCCTGGATCAAGCGAGCCATCGGCCGCGCGCCCATCGTCACATCGTAACCACCTTCTGCCAGCCAACTGCGGGCCGCATCGGTGACTTCCAACAAGACACGCTTGTCTTCGAGTTGCGCCTGAAGTTCGGTAAGGAACTTGTCCACCACGCTCTTGATGACTTCATGGCTGAGGCGACCAAACTGGATAATGGTATCCAGGCGGTTGCGGAATTCAGGCGTGAAGCTCTTCTTGATCACTTCCATCGCATCGGACGAGTGGTCCTGATGGGTGAAACCGATCGAAGCGCGAGCCGCAGTTTCGGCACCGGCGTTCGTGGTCATGATGATGATCACGTTGCGGAAGTCCGCCTTGCGCCCGTTGTTATCGGTCAGCGTGCCGTGGTCCATGACCTGCAGGAGCAGGTTGAAGACTTCCGGATGCGCCTTCTCGATTTCGTCGAGCAACAATACGCAGTGTGGCTGCTTGGTGATGGCTTCGGTCAGCAGGCCGCCCTGGTCGAAACCGACATAGCCTGGAGGCGCACCGATCAGACGCGATACGGTGTGGCGCTCCATGTACTCGGACATGTCGAAGCGAACCAGCTCGATACCCATTGCCTTGGCCAGTTGCCGCGCGGCCTCAGTCTTGCCGACGCCGGTAGGACCGGCGAACAGGAACGAACCCACGGGCTTGTCCGGCGATTTGAGACCGGCGCGGGACAGCTTGATGGCGGTCGACAGCGAGTCGATGGCCGCATCCTGGCCGAACACCGTCAGCTTCAGGTCACGCTCCAGGTTACGCAGCAACTCCTTGTCGGAACTGGTGACGTGCTTAGGCGGAATACGCGCGATTTTCGCCACGATATCCTCGACCTGAGGCACTTCGATGCGCTTGACGCGCTTCTCCAACGGTTGCAGGCGCTGGTAGGCACCCGCCTCGTCGATGACGTCGATGGCCTTGTCCGGCATGTGCCGGTCGTTGATGTAACGCGAGGCCAGCTCAGCCGCCGCGCGCAGGGCTTCATCGCTGTATTCGATGTTGTGGTGCAGCTCGAAACGCCCTTTCAGGCCGCGCAGGATACCAATGGTGTCCTCCACCGAAGGCTCCGACACATCGACCTTCTGGAAACGCCGGGCCAGGGCACGGTCTTTCTCGAAGATCCCGCGAAATTCCTGGAACGTGGTCGAGCCGATGCAACGAATATCACCCGACGACAGCAATGGCTTGAGCAGGTTCGACGCATCCATGACCCCACCCGACGCCGCCCCGGCACCAATAATGGTGTGGATTTCGTCGATGAACAGGATCGCTTGCGGACGTTTTTTCAACTCGCCGAGCAACGCCTTGAAGCGTTTCTCGAAGTCACCGCGGTACTTGGTACCGGCCAGCAAGGCACCCAGATCGAGGGAATACACCACGCTGTTGGCCAGCAGGTCCGGCACCTGGTCGTCAACGATGCGCTTGGCCAGGCCTTCGGCGATGGCGGTCTTGCCCACGCCCGCCTCGCCCACCAGCAATGGGTTGTTCTTGCGACGCCGAGCCAGGATCTGGGCAACACGCTCGACTTCCGCTTCGCGCCCGACCAGCGGGTCAATGCGCCCCTGGCGTGCCAGTTCGTTCAGGTTGCTGGCATAGGCATCCAATGGGTTGCCTGAAGAAGAAGACTCACCGCCCTCGTCGTCCTGCATATCCTGCTCACCCTCGGAATGATCGCCATGCCCCGGCACCTTGGAGATGCCATGGGCGATGTAGTTGACGACATCGATACGCGCAACGCTCTGCTGCTTGAGCAGGAACACCGCCTGGCTTTCCTGCTCGCTGAAGATGGCAACCAGCACGTTGGCGCCGGTGACTTCACGCTTGCCCGAGCTCTGTACATGGAAGACAGCACGCTGCAGGACACGCTGGAAGCCCAGGGTTGGCTGGGTTTCGCGATCCTCGTCATGAACGGGGATCAGTGGCGTGGTGGAGTCGATGAACTCCTGCAGATCATGCTTGAGTTTATCGAGGTTCGCGCCGCAGGCACGCAAAACGGTGGCGGCAGCCTCGTTATCCAATAGGGCCAGCAGCAGGTGTTCGACGGTCATGAATTCATGACGCTTCGAACGAGCCTCCTTGAAGGCAAGATTGAGGGTGACTTCGAGCTCGCGGTTTAACATAGCTTCACCTCATACCCAAGTGGTCGGCGTTAACCGTCCTTCTCGATTTCACAGAGTAGCGGATGCTGGCTTTCCCGGGCGTATTGGTTGACCTGCATGGCCTTCGTCTCGGCGATGTCGCGGGTAAACACTCCACATACTGCCCGTCCCTCTGTATGGACGGCCAGCATGACCTTGGTCGCCAGCTCGCGATTCAGGTTAAAAAACACCTCGAGCACTTCGACGACGAAATCCATCGGTGTGTAGTCATCGTTGAACAAAACCACCTTGTACATCGGTGGCGCCTGTAATGCAGGCTTTGCCTCCTGAACAGCAATGCCTGCGGAATCGTCGTCGTGTAGATCCGGGCGATCCTGATTGAATGTTAGTCGAATCTGGCTGACTGCATGCATGGAAAGAAAGGTTCGTTTAGTTGGCGAATACAGTGATGGGGGCGCTTGTGGGCGATTTCAACCACGACCACCCGGCCACCTTGACTATCGGCAAAACGGTGTTACAACCAATAGAGCCCATCGTGGGTTAAAAAGGTCCGTGGAATCTATCCTTACTTCAAGATTAGCCTGCGGATGGACTGGATGATACTCCAGTGATGGAGTGCGTTGCAGAGGGAAATGGGTTATGTCGGTCGTCAAGATGAATGGCAAGGTGAAATGGTTCAACAATGCCAAGGGCTACGGTTTCATTATCGCGGCCGGCAGGGATGATGAAGACCTTTTCGCCCATTACTCGGCCATCAACATGGAAGGCTATAAAACCCTGAAGGCCGGACAGTCTGTGACGTTCGACGTCATCCAGGGACCCAAGGGCCTGCACGCGGTCAACATCAAGGTTGTCACCGCCGAACAAACGCCCGCCCCTGTCCAGGCCAGGGTCACCGAGACCCATTGACCGGTCGCTGCACCGGACAAATGAAAATGCCCGGCTCGATCACTCGAGCCGGGCATTCGCGCTGAGCGCCGATCCGCTTACATGTGCGAGATCAGGGCATCGCCGAAGCCCGAGGACGACACCAGCTTGGCGCCCTCCATCAGACGTTCGAAGTCATAGGTCACGGTCTTGGCCGAAATCGCGCCATTGGTGCCCTTGATGATCAGGTCGGCCGCTTCGGTCCAACCCATGTGGCGCAGCATCATTTCCGCCGACAGGATCAACGACCCCGGGTTGACCTGGTCCTTTCCGGCATACTTGGGCGCGGTACCGTGGGTGGCTTCGAACATGGCCACGGTGTCGGACAGGTTGGCGCCCGGCGCAATACCGATACCGCCCACTTCCGCCGCCAGGGCGTCGGACAGGTAGTCACCGTTCAGGTTCAGAGTGGCGATCACGTCATATTCGGCCGGACGCAGCAGGATCTGCTGCAACATCGCATCGGCGATGGCGTCCTTGACGATGACATTCTTGCCGGTCTTCGGATTCTTGAACTGCATCCACGGTCCGCCGTCGAGCAAGGTCGCGCCAAACTCCTCGGCCGCCACTTCGTAGGCCCATTCCTTGAAGGCACCTTCGGTGAACTTCATGATGTTGCCTTTATGCACGATGGTCAGCGAGTCGCGGTCATTGTCGACAACATACTGCAAGGCCTTGCGGGCCAGGCGCTTGGTGCCCTGCTTGGAAACCGGCTTGACGCCGATGCCGCAGTCCTCGTCGAAACGGATCTTGGTCACACCCATTTCTTCTTTCAGGAACTTGATGACCTTGGTCGCTTCGGCCGAACCGGCCTTCCACTCGATGCCAGCGTAGATGTCCTCGGAGTTCTCGCGGAAGATCGTCATGTCCACGTCGCCAGGCTTCTTGACAGGGCTTGGCACGCCTTCGAACCAGCGCACCGGACGCAGGCACACGTACAGGTCGAGCTGCTGGCGCAGGGCCACGTTCAGCGAACGGATACCACCACCCACCGGCGTGGTCAGCGGACCCTTGATGGAAACCACGTAATCCTTGACCGCGTCCAGGGTTTCCTGGGGCAGCCAGGTGTCCTGGTCGTAGACTTGAGTCGCTTTCTCACCGGCATAGACTTCCATCCAGGAAATCTTGCGCTTGCCGCCATAGGCCTTCTGAACCGCAGCGTCCACAACCTTGATCATGACCGGACTGATATCGACGCCAATGCCGTCGCCTTCGATGAAGGGGATGATCGGGTTGTCGGGAACATTAAGAGAATGGTCTGCATTGACGGTGATTTTGTCACCGACGGCTGGAACCTGAATCTTTTGATACCCCATGCTGAACTCCATTGCTTGGATTGAACATCTGGCTGCGTTCGAGCGTACCCCACTTGAATCGGCACGCAAACCCTACGTTAGGCTCATCCGGGGTAAAGCGTTGCAGTTCGCGGTGTACAACTCTGAAAACCAAGGGAAAAGCGCCAAACATGAGCATAGCCCGCTCCTTGGGTACTGCGACGTTTAGACCAATGGACGTGTACGGAAGTCTATGAACCATCGGCAGATTGCCAGCTACCTATGTATAATGCCGCCGCTGACCACAGGGTCACGCTGGCTGAGCGCTCTATCACAGGACTTTTCCGCCAGTTTAAAAGCCGGACCGTTACCGCGGCCCAACCGCTTGACGCTCGACTGATGCACCCAACATCACCGCGAAGAAACCTCGACATTCGGTTCACGGATGACTTTGAACGAACGCGCTTACCCGGCGCCCTCGAGTTTCTGCGCATGCTTTAGCAAAGAAGAGAGTTAATCCGAATATGCCCACCCGCTCGAAGATCATCTATACCTTCACCGACGAAGCGCCCGCCCTCGCCACCTATTCGCTGCTGCCGATCGTCGAAGCCTTTACCGCTTCGGCCGATATCGCCGTGGAAACCCGCGATATCTCCCTCGCAGGGCGCATCCTGGCCAGCTTCCCCGAGCAACTGGGTGACAAAGCCGTAGCCGACCACCTCGCCGAATTGGGCGACCTGGCCGTCACGCCTGAAGCCAACATCATCAAGCTGCCGAACATCAGCGCCTCGGTGCCGCAACTGCAGGCCGCGATCAAGGAATTGCAGGCCCAGGGCTACGCACTGCCGGACTATCCGGAAACCGTGACCACCGATGCCGAGAAAGACGCTCGCGCCCGCTACGACAAGGTCAAGGGCAGCGCCGTGAACCCGGTCCTGCGCGAAGGCAACTCCGACCGCCGCGCACCGCTGTCGGTCAAGAACTACGCCCGCAAGCACCCGCACAAGATGGGCGCCTGGGCAGCCGACTCCAAATCCCACGTGGCCCACATGAGCACCGGCGATTTCTACGGCAGCGAAAAAGCCGCCCTGATCGACGCCGCGGGCAGCGTGAAAATCGAGCTGATCGCCCAGGACGGCACTGCCACTGTCCTGAAAGAAAAAACCACCGTACAAGCCGGTGAGATCCTCGACTGCGCCGTGATGAGCAAAAACGCCCTGCGCGACTTCATCGCCGCTGAAATCGAAGACGCCAAGCAAAAAGGCGTCCTGCTGTCGGTTCACCTCAAGGCCACCATGATGAAGGTCTCCGACCCGATCATGTTCGGCCAGATCGTTGCCGAGTTCTATAAAGATGCCCTGGCCAAGCACGCACAAGTGCTGGAGCAGATCGGCTTCAACCTGAACAACGGCATCGGCGATCTGTACGCCCGCATCAAGGCCCTGCCGGCCGAGCAACAGGCGCAGATCGAAGCCGACATCCAGGCGGTCTACGCGGCGCGCCCATCCCTGGCGATGGTCAACTCCGACAAAGGCATCACCAACCTGCACGTGCCGAGCGACGTCATCGTCGACGCCTCGATGCCGGCCATGATCCGTGACTCCGGCAAGATGTGGGGCACCGACGGCCAACTGCACGACACCAAGGCCGTGATCCCGGATCGCTGCTATGCCACCATCTACCAGGCGGTGATCGAAGACTGCAAGCAACACGGCGCCTTCGACCCAACCACCATGGGCAGCGTGCCGAACGTTGGCCTGATGGCCAAGAAAGCCGAAGAGTACGGCTCCCACGACAAGACCTTCCAGATCAAGGTCGACGGCGTGGTCCGTGTTTCGGACAGCAACGGCCGCACCCTGCTGGAGCAAAGCGTCGAAGCTGGCGACATCTTCCGCATGTGCCAGACCAAGGACGCGCCGATCCAGGATTGGGTCAAGCTGGCCGTCAACCGTGCCCGCGCCAGCGACACGCCGGCAATCTTCTGGCTGGACCCGATGCGCGCCCATGACGGCGTCGTGATCGAGAAAGTCCAGACCTACCTGAAGGACTACGACACTGCCGGACTGGACATCCGCATCATGGCGCCGGTCGACGCGATGAAGTTCACCCTGGCCCGCACCCGCGAAGGCAAGGACACCATCTCGGTGACTGGCAACGTACTGCGCGACTACCTGACCGACCTGTTCCCGATCATGGAACTGGGCACCAGCGCCAAGATGCTGTCGATCGTGCCGCTGATGAACGGCGGTGGCCTGTTCGAAACCGGCGCTGGCGGCTCGGCCCCCAAGCACGTGCAGCAATTGCTGGAAGAAAACTTCCTGCGCTGGGATTCCCTGGGCGAGTTCCTGGCCCTGGCCGCTTCCCTCGAGCACCTGGGCGTGACCTACAACAACCCGAAAGCACTGGTGCTGGCCAAGACCCTGGACCAGGCTACCGGTGAGTTCCTGGACCGCAACAAGTCGCCTTCGCGCAAGGTCGGCGGCATCGACAACCGTGGCAGCCACTTCTACCTGACCCTGTTCTGGGCCCAGGCTCTGGCCGCCCAGGATGACGACGCAGCCCTCAAGGCTCAGTTCGCTTCCCTGGCCAAGACATTGACCGACAACGAAGAAAAAATCGTTGCCGAGCTCAACGCCGTCCAGGGCAAGCCCGTGGACATCGGCGGCTACTACTTCGCCAACCCGGAGCTGACCAGCAAGGCCATGCGCCCGAGCAACACCTTCAACGCAGCGATTGCCGCGCTGGTGTAAGGTTGTAAGGGAACACCACGAACCCCGGCCTTGTGCCGGGGTTTGTGTTTCCAGGCATACCAAGCGCTCCCCAACCTATCTTGCCCCACCCCATTGGCTGCCCAGGCTTACCTTGACAGTACAATCAGACAGCCTAGCCTTAAAAGCATCGTTCTAAGTACGCCCTCTTCACTGAAGGTGCATGAAGTAAACCGCGAGCGCTGAACGACCGGTGTGACCCCTACACCTTTTCAACCTTCGTGGATGCGAGATGTCTCGGCAAGAGAACGAGAGAGAGTCAGATCAGGCGTCATTCTGATTGCCAGCAGGTGTATCGACCTCAAGTGAGCGAAAACTGGATTGCTGAAATCGGCTACGTAGCGATAGCAACCCTTTTGGATAGTTTGAGTTTTCAGCGAAAAATACGCACTTATAAACTCACTACCAGACTCATAAACTGAGGAAATACACCATGAGAAAGACTGCGCAAGCAATTATGAACGCTCAAATACCCTTCACAATTGGAAATTTAGACTTTCAACAACTGCGAGGCTCCCCCACCCTATTTAGGAGAGAGGGCGCTGATGAGCCTTTTGAATACCCTAAAATAGAGGAATTTCCCGACCGTTACGCCATACGCTGCTCTACAGACATCCGCCCCAATCGCTTTGGACAGATATACAACTACACCCCCACCACACAACAACTAACCTTTACAAGCCCAGATGCCACATACACATTCAATTTAAACAAATTCGGAAATCAAGTTATCTACTCAACCAACTCACCTGGCGCAAGCGTCAGAGCCCCCTCTATTGTCTTCGAGGACTTTCCAGGGTTAATTCAGCTCGAAATGCACATACCCGGTAAAAAATTCGACCAGCAGACAGATAAGGCCGAATGGCCCGAGGTGCAAATCAACGACCAGGTCATCAAACATTCCTCAACCAGCCCCGCGCTTACTGCCCCAAAAGAAAAGGTCTTACAAGTCGTTATCAACCCCACGGACAGATTTTCATCTTTAGGTAACGTCACGCTCTATCTTTCAGGCTGCGATGTATACCAAGAGTACCCACCGGGAGAAATGCACAAAATCGACAAACTCGTAGGGACGATGTCTACCGACCTCTACCTGACACCGGACAAAAGCTATCCGCCTGGCGTAACGAACCTGACGATAGAAGACGGGTTTTCGGACGCAACTGCCGTCATCGAATTCGACCACGACACTTCAAAAAAACAGGTGACCATTACAATAAAATCATTTACAGGCGCAGGGAAACTTTGTGACATACGGGACTTTCCTTACCTCGACAAATACTATCCGAATGCAATATGTATCGCCCTGTGAGGATAGCCATACTTTGCTTAGAGCCCCGAAGGGCAATTGAACTTTACATCCCAGCCACTGACAGGAGGACTCAATCACCTGCATGGGAGTTTGCTCGGGACGGCGATTCATCATTCGTTTAGTATCGAGCAACCCGTTGCTATTGCGAGCAAGCTCTGCCCCACAGCGGCCTGCATTCCAATTTCAAGATAAGGACTCCCATGAACTGGCAACCCCACATCACCGTCGCCACCATCGTCGAAGACAACGGTCGCTTCCTCATGGTGGAAGAATCCAAGGGTGGACGCGCGGTGCTCAACCAGCCCGCCGGCCATCTGGACCCGGACGAAACACTGATCGAAGCCGCCGTGCGCGAAACCCTGGAAGAAACCGGCTGGGACGTCGAACCCACGAGCGTGGTGGGCATTTACCTGTACACCGCCCCCAGCAACGGCGTGACCTACCAGCGCGTCTGTTTCGCCGCCAAGGCCTTGAACCATCGCCCTGACTATCAACTGGATGACGGTATCCTCGGCGCCAAATGGCTGACCCGCGACGAACTGCTGGAGCAACGCGACCGCTGGCGCAGCGAGCTGATCATCCGCTGCATCGACGATTATCTGGCCGGCCACTGCCACAGTCTGACGCTGATCCGTCCTTCTCTTTAGCCTTGTGCGCCCGGGCCTGATAGAATCGCGTCCTTTTTCAAGACACTCATTGAACTCCTATGCGTGATCCAGCTCCTTCTGACACATCCAAGAAGCGCGTCATTGTCGGCATGTCCGGCGGCGTGGACTCTTCCGTTTCCGCCCTTCTGCTGATCGAGCAGGGTTATGAGGTGGAAGGCCTGTTCATGAAGAACTGGGAAGAAGACGACGGCACCGAATACTGCACCGCCATGGACGACCTGGCGGACGCCCAGGCGGTGTGCGACAAGATCGGCATCAAGCTGCACACCGCCAACTTCGCCGCCGAGTACTGGGACAACGTGTTCGAGCACTTCCTGGCCGAATACAAGGCCGGTCGCACGCCGAACCCGGACATCCTCTGCAACCGCGAAATCAAGTTCAAGGCGTTCCTCGACTACGCCATGATGCTCGGCGCCGACCTGATCGCCACCGGCCACTACGTGCGCCGCCGCGACATCGACGGTCGCACCGAATTGCTCAAGGGCCTGGACCCGAACAAGGACCAGAGTTACTTCCTGCATGCCGTCGGCGGCGAGCAGATCGCCAAGACGCTGTTCCCGGTAGGCGAACTGGAAAAGCCCGAAGTGCGCGCGATCGCCGAAAAACACCAGCTCGCTACCGCCAAGAAAAAAGACTCCACCGGGATCTGCTTTATCGGCGAGCGCCGTTTCAGCGACTTCCTCAAGCAATACCTGCCGGCCCAACCGGGCGAGATCAAGACGACCGAAGGCGAAGTCATCGGCCGCCACCATGGCCTGATGTACCACACCATCGGCCAGCGCCAGGGCCTGGGCATCGGCGGCCTGAAAGACGCCGGGGAAGAGCCGTGGTACGTGCTGGTCAAGGACCTGGAGCACAATGAGCTGATCGTCGGCCAAGGCAACGACCATCCCTGGTTGTTCTCCCGCGCCCTGCTCGCCTCCGACATCTATTGGGTCAACCCGATCGACCTCAGCGAACCACGCCGCCTGACGGCCAAGGTTCGCTACCGCCAGAGCGACCAGCCCTGCACCCTGGAAAAAACCGCCACGGGCTACCGAGCCACCTTCGATGACCCGCAGCGGGCGGTCACGCCTGGCCAGTCCGTGGTGTTCTATGACGGCGAAATCTGCCTGGGCGGTGGCGTGATCGAAGTCGCAGAACCCTGGAGCAGCAAGGCATGAGCCCCCTCCAGGAACAACTGACAGCATTGGGCGGTGTGTTTCTCGCCGCCGTGCTGGTGGACAGGATCGCCAAGACCGGCCAAGCCACCGAAGCGGGCGTAGCCTGCATGCTCGGCAGCCTGCTGGTTCGCGACCCCAAGGACACCCTGGAAGTCTACGGCGGCGACGACTTGAACCTGCGCGAAGGCTATCGTGCACTGATCGGCGCCCTGGAGCGCGATCCCAGCGCCCTGCAACGCGAACCGCTGCGTTATGCGCTGTCGATGTTGGGCCTTGAGCGCCAGCTGGCCAAGCGCGACGACCTGCTGGAGACCATCGGCAAACGCTTGCCGCAGATCCAGTCCCAGGTCGAGCACTTCGGCCCGTCCCACGAAAACGTCGTCGCGGCCTGCGGCGCGCTGTACCAGGACACCCTGAGTACCCTGCGCCAACGCATCCAGGTGCATGGCGACATGCGCAACCTGCAGCAACCGAGCAATGCCTCGAAAATCCGCGCCCTGTTGCTGGCCGGTATCCGCTCGGCACGGTTGTGGCGGCAGTTGGGCGGCCATCGCTGGCAACTGGTGGTCAGCCGGCGCAAATTGCTTAAAGAGCTTTACCCGTTGATGCGCAACGAATAAGTCGCCTCAGCCCGTTTTTTTGTGGCGAGGGAGCTTGCTCCCGCTGGGGCGCGAAGCGGCCCTGAATCCGGGCAACCCGGACTCAAGAGGGGCTGCTACGCAGCCCAGCGGGAGCAAGCTCCCTCGCCACAAGTAATAAATAGTGTCTCGTTACGCGTAATACGCCGGTCAGTTGGCGACGGACCGGCGCAAGATTTCATGTATGATACGCGCCCCATTTCGTTGCCCGACTGTCCGAGAACACCCCATGCAGCTCTCTTCGCTCACTGCGGTTTCCCCTGTTGACGGCCGCTACGCCGGCAAAACCCAGGCCCTGCGCCCGATTTTCAGCGAGTACGGCCTGATCCGTGCCCGCGTCCTGGTTGAAGTGCGCTGGCTCCAGCGCCTGGCCGCCCACCCTGCCATCGGCGAAGTCCCGGCGTTCTCCGCCGAAGCCAATGCCGTGCTGAACACCCTGGCCGACAATTTTGCGCTGGAGCACGCCGAGCGCGTCAAAGAGATCGAGCGCACCACCAACCACGACGTCAAGGCCATCGAATACCTGCTCAAGGAGCAGGCAGCCAAGCTGCCGGAACTGGCCAATGTCAGCGAGTTCATTCACTTTGCCTGCACCAGCGAGGACATCAATAACCTGTCCCACGCCCTGATGCTGCGTGAAGGCCGTGATGATGTACTGCTGCCGCTGATGCGCCAGATCGCCCAGGCCATCCGTGAGCTGGCGATTCGCTTCGCCGACGTGCCGATGCTGTCGCGCACCCACGGTCAACCGGCTTCGCCGACCACCCTGGGCAAGGAACTGGCGAACGTGGTCTACCGCCTGGAGCGCCAGATCGCCCAGGTGGCCGCCGTGCCGTTGCTGGGCAAGATCAACGGCGCCGTGGGCAACTACAACGCCCACCTGTCGGCCTACCCGGACATCGACTGGGAAGCCAACGCCCGCGCCTTCATCGAAGA
The DNA here is from genome assembly GCF_036961705.1 of Pseudomonas sp. 3JA. Classification (NCBI taxonomy): domain Bacteria; kingdom Pseudomonadati; phylum Pseudomonadota; class Gammaproteobacteria; order Pseudomonadales; family Pseudomonadaceae; genus Pseudomonas; species Pseudomonas sp. 3JA. The sequence goes on along the minus strand of NZ_JBAMDJ010000005.1, from coordinate 105,485 downwards.
CGAACTGGGCCTGAGCTTCAACCCCTACACCACCCAGATCGAACCGCATGACTACATCGCCGAGCTGTTCGATGCGATCGCGCGCTTCAACACCATCCTGATCGACTTCGACCGCGACATCTGGGGCTACATTTCCCTGGGTTACTTCAAACAGCGCACCATCGCCGGCGAAATCGGTTCCTCGACCATGCCGCACAAGGTCAACCCGATCGACTTCGAAAACTCCGAAGGCAACCTGGGCATCGCCAACGCACTGTTCCAGCACCTGGCGAGCAAACTGCCGATCTCCCGCTGGCAGCGCGACCTGACCGACTCCACCGTGCTGCGCAACCTGGGCGTGGGTTTTGCCCATAGCGTCATTGCCTATGAAGCCAGCCTCAAGGGCATCAGCAAGCTGGAACTGAACGAGCAGAAGATCGCCGCCGACCTGGACGCCTGCTGGGAAGTCCTGGCCGAGCCGATCCAGACCGTGATGCGTCGCTACAACATCGAAAACCCGTATGAAAAGCTGAAAGAGCTGACCCGTGGCAAGGGCATCAGCCCTGAAGCGCTGCAGACTTTCATCGATGGCCTGGACATGCCTGCCGCGGCCCGCGCCGAGCTGAAAAAGCTCACGCCGGCCAGTTACATCGGCAACGCAGCGGCACAAGCCAAGCGCATCTGATCCACGGCTTTACCTTTGAGACGCCCGGCCGCGCCGGGCGTTTTTATTCGCGTCTGAAAAGTATATTTTTTCAATAGGTTACACATGAATCCTGATATTCCTCTGCAACTCCTGGGCGGCATCACGGCACGGGAGTTCCTGCGCGACTACTGGCAGAAAAAACCCCTGCTGATCCGTCAGGCAATTCCTGACTTCCAAAGCCCGATCGATGCCGATGAACTGGCCGGCCTGGCCCTGGAAGAAGAAGTCGAATCGCGCCTGGTGATCGAACACGGCGAGCGCCCTTGGGAATTGCGTCGCGGCCCGTTCGCCGAAGACGAATTCAGCAAGCTGCCAGAGCGCGAGTGGACCCTGCTGGTACAGGCGGTCGATCAGTTCGTACCGGAAGTCAGCGAGCTGCTGGAGAACTTCCGCTTCCTGCCGAGCTGGCGCATCGACGATGTGATGATCAGCTTCGCCGCACCGGGTGGCAGCGTGGGTCCGCATTTCGATAACTATGACGTGTTCCTGCTGCAGGGCCATGGCCAGCGCAACTGGAAGATCGGCCAGATGTGCGACTCCGAAAGCCCGCTGCTGCAGCACGCCGACCTGCGCATCCTCGCTGAATTCGAAGCCACTGATGAGTGGACCCTGGAACCAGGCGACATGCTCTACCTGCCGCCGCGCCTGGCGCACTGTGGCGTGGCCGTGGACGACTGCATGACCTACTCGGTGGGTTTCCGCGCACCGAGCGCCGCCGAAGTGCTGACCCATTTCACCGACTTCCTCAGCCAGTTCCTGCCGGACGAAGAACGCTACACCGACGCCGATGCGCGCCCGGTGGCCGACCCGCATCAGATCCAGCAGGACGCCCTCGACCGCCTCAAGGGCTTGCTGGCCGAGCACATGAGCGACGAACGCCTGCTGCTGACCTGGTTCGGCCAGTTCATGACCGAGCCGCGTTACCCGGAACTGGTGGTGGGCCCGGAACTGGAAGAAGACGACCTGCTGGCCAGCCTGGAACAAGGCGCTGTGATCATTCGCAACCCGAGCGCGCGCCTGGCTTGGTCGGAAGTCGATGACGACCTGCTGCTGTTCGCCAGCGGCCAGAGCCGTTACCTGCCAGGCAAGCTGCGCGAGTTGCTGAAAATGATCTGCGCCGCCGACGCCCTGCACATCGAGAATCTCGGTCCGTGGTTGGCCGACGAAGACGGTCGCGGCCTGGTCTGCGAGCTGGTCAAGCAAGGCAGCCTGGGGTTCGCCGATGAATAAAATTCACGTTCGTGTCGCAGACTGGCAAAAGGATAACGCCGAGATCCGGCGCATTCGTGAGACCGTGTTCATTGCCGAGCAGTCTGTTCCACCTGAACTGGAATGGGATGCCGACGACCAGAGCGCGGTGCATTTTCTGGCGTTTGAAGGTGACTTTCCCATCGGCACCGCCCGCCTGTTGACCGATGGCCATATCGGCCGTGTCTCGGTCCTCAAGGACTGGCGCGGCCTGAAGGTGGGCGATGCGCTGATGCACGCCGTGATCGCCGAAGCCGAGAAGCGTGGGCTCCAGCAACAGATGCTCAGCGCCCAGGTGCACGCCACGCCGTTCTATGAGCGGCTGGGGTTTGCGGTGGTCAGCGAGGAGTTCCTGGAAGCCGGGATTCCCCATGTGGACATGGTGCGGCATTCGACTTGAACCCCCGCCTACCAGCAAGATGATGGCCTTTGTGGCGAGGGAGCTTGCTCCCGCTGGGCTGCGCAGCAGTCCTGTTTTTTAGGGCCGCTTCGCGACCCAGCGGGAGCAAGCTCCCTCGCCACACAAGGGCATCACACAACACCCAAAACGCCCCGTCATCCCCGATGCCGGGGCGTTTTGCCGTCTACCATTCAACTTGCCCCACCCCAGGCCGACAAACTGGCAATATCAAGCCTTTGTCTCGCGGAGAAATGGACATGCCTCTACGCACCTTCCTGGTTACCCTGCTGCTCGGTTGCAGCCTGTCGGTCATGGCCGACACGCAAATCGTGCCGCTGAACTACCGCACCAGCGCCGACCTGCTGCCGGTGGCACAGAACTTCATCGGCAAGGACGGCCAGGTCAGCGCCTACGGCAACCAGCTGATCGTCAACGCCGAGCCCGGCAAGATCGAAGAACTGCGGCAATTCCTCGCCCAATTGGACACCGCCCCCAAGCGCCTGCTGATCACGGTCGACACCAACGAAAACAACCTCCAGGGCGACCAGGGTTACTCGATCAACGGCGCCGCCCCCAGCCAGACCCGCATCATCAACCGCAGCACCGCCAGCCGCGAAGGCGGCGTGCAGCAGGTGCAGGCCAGTGAAGGCCAGCCGGCGCTGATCCAGGTAGGCCAGAGCGTGCCATTCACTAGCAACCAGACCGACAACTACGGCCGCATGCAGAGCCAGACTGAATACCGCAACGTCACCCAGGGTTTTTATGTCACGGCCAGCGTCACCGGCGAGACCGTTCATCTGAGCATCAGCACCAATCGTGACCGCATGAGCCAGGAGCGTCCCGATGTAGTGAACGTTCAGAGTACCGACACAACCGTCAGTGGCCGCCTGGGCGAATGGATCACCCTGGCCGGCGTCAATCGCCAGACTCAAGCCGACAAACAGGGCCTGACCCGCAGCTACTCGACCCAGGGCCGCGACGACATGATTTTGCGGGTCAAGGTCGATACCCTGAACTGAAGCACCAAAAACTGACTGATGAGTCGTATTAGACCAAAGATGTAGTGCCATAAAAAAAGCACTACAAAACGTTTGACGGGCAAAAAAACCGAAGGCATGATGGCCTCGCTCCCGCTAATCAGGGGCCCTGGCAAGGGCCTTCGGGTCGACGCTTGCAACTACCCTGCGAGCCGATTCGTGTCTGTACCGCCCACAAGGTGTGTTTGACGAGGTTGCGACTGGAACGAAGTTGTCCCGAGGGACGGAAGCGTAACTAGGTAACCCGGCATCACTCTGAGTTCGTATGGAGGCCCACGACGCCCGAATGCGCCCGCAGTTCGCCCCTACCTGCTCACTTTCCCCTCGAGCCCATCGTTCATCCCGTCGCCTCCCCGCCTGAACCGACTTGTAAGCCAACCCCTGGTCGGCAGGAGCAGGAATTTTCCACCAAGACCTATGCGACGAGGTTTATCTCCATGGCACTGACACGCGAACAGCAAATTGCAGCCCTTGAAAAAGACTGGGCTGAAAACCCGCGCTGGAAAGGCGTGAAGCGCAATTATTCCGCTGCTGACGTCGTCCGTCTGCGTGGCTCGGTTCAACCTGAGCACACCCTTGCGAAAATGGGCGCCGAGAAGCTCTGGAACCTGGTGACCCAGGGCGCCAAGCCAGCCTTCCGTCCCGAGAAAGATTTCGTCAACTGCATGGGCGCCCTGACCGGCGGCCAGGCTGTGCAGCAAGTCAAGGCCGGCATCCAGGCGATCTACCTGTCGGGCTGGCAAGTGGCCGCGGACAACAACTCCGCCGAGTCGATGTACCCCGACCAGTCGCTGTACCCGGTGGATTCGGTTCCAACCGTGGTCAAGCGCATCAACAACTCGTTCCGTCGCGCCGACCAGATCCAGTGGAAAGCCGGCAAGAACCCGGGCGACGAAGGCTACATCGACTACTTCGCGCCGATCGTGGCTGACGCTGAAGCCGGTTTCGGTGGCGTCCTGAACGCCTACGAGCTGATGAAGAGCATGATCGAGGCTGGCGCCGCCGGCGTTCACTTCGAAGACCAACTGGCCTCGGTGAAGAAATGCGGCCACATGGGCGGCAAGGTGCTGGTTCCAACCCAGGAAGCCGTGCAGAAGCTGACCGCTGCCCGCCTGGCTGCCGACGTTGCCGGGGTACCGACCATCATCCTGGCCCGTACCGACGCCAACGCCGCTGACCTGCTGACCTCCGACTGCGACCCGTACGACCAGCCGTTCGTAACCGGTACCCGCACCCAGGAAGGCTTCTACAAGGTGCGCGCCGGCCTCGACCAGGCCATCGCCCGTGGCCTGGCCTATGCGCCGTACGCCGACCTGATCTGGTGCGAAACCGCCAAGCCGGACCTGGACGAAGCCCGTCGCTTTGCCGAAGCGATCAAGAAGGAATACCCCGACCAGATCCTATCGTACAACTGCTCGCCTTCCTTCAACTGGAAGAAGAACCTGGACGACGCGACCATCGCCAAGTTCCAGCGCGAACTGTCCGCCATGGGCTACAAGCACCAGTTCATCACCCTGGCCGGCATCCACAACATGTGGCACAGCATGTTCAACCTGGCGCACGACTACGCCCGCAACGACATGACCGCCTACGTGAAGCTGCAAGAGCAAGAGTTCGCTGACGCCGCCAAGGGCTACACCTTCGTGGCTCACCAGCAGGAAGTGGGCACCGGCTACTTCGACGACATGACCACCGTGATCCAGGGCGGCACTTCGTCGGTGACCGCACTGACCGGCTCCACCGAAGAAGAACAGTTCCACTGATTCACACGCTTGCCTCGAGTGAGCGGCCCTTGCGGACCGGATAAAAACTAACCGCAAAGCCGACGATCTGAAGCCCCGACTGGTTCGGGGCTTTTTTTTTAACCGGTTTTTACACTTTGAAGTGACTGACCAGTTGCTGCAACTGGTTACCCAGGCGCGCCAGCTCGATGCTGGAGGCTGCGGTTTCTTCGCTAGCCGAGGCGGTCTGTTCGGATACATCGCGCACACTCAGGATACTGCGGCTGATTTCTTCGGCCACCGAGCTTTGTTGCACCGCAGCAGCGGCAATCTGCTGGTTCATGGCCTGGATGCCCGAAACCGCCTGGGTGATGTTGCCCAGGGAAATGCCGGCCTTGCCGGCCAATTCCACGCTGCTGTCGGTCAGTTCGCGGCTATTGCGCATGATACTCGACACCTGGCGCGTGCCGTTCTGCAAGCCCGCCACCAGGCTTTCGATCTCTTCGGTGGAATGCTGGGTACGCTGGGCCAGCCCACGCACTTCGTCGGCGACCACGGCAAAACCGCGCCCGGCGTCACCCGCGCGGGCGGCCTCGATGGCGGCGTTAAGGGCCAGCAAGTTGGTCTGCTCCGCCACCGCCCTGATCACGTCCATGATCTTGCCGATGCGCGCGCTTTCTTGTTCCAGCTCATCCATGGCGTCGACGGAACGCCCGACTTCGCTGGCCAAGCGCTCGATCTGAACGATGGCTTGCGCAACCACCTGGTCGCCGATACGGGCCTGTGCATCGGCCTCTGACGCGACCGTGCAAGCCTGTTCGGCATTACGCGCGACTTCGTGCACGGTGGCCGACATTTCCTGCATGGCGGTAGCCACCTGGTCGGTCTCGGTCTTCTGGCTATTGACCCCGGCACTGGTCTGCTCGGTGACGGCCGATAACTCTTCGGCGGCGCTGGCGATTTGGGTGACGCCATCGCGGATGCCACCGATCAAGTCGCGCAACGTGGTGCCCATGCGCTGGATACCCTGCTGCAAAACACCCAGTTCATCACCCCGGGTCACGACCGTACCTTGCGTGAGGTCGCCTGCCGCAATGCGATCGACCACCGCCAATGTGTCCTGCAACGGCCGGGTAATCTGGCGAGTGATGATCATGGCCGCAAGAATCCCCAACAGCATCGCCAAGGCAGTGCAGCTCAACTGCAGGATACGGGACTGGGCGCTTTCGTCACCCAGGGAGACCAACTGGCTGGCATACATTTCGTCAGTCAGACGGGTAATGGTTTCACCCAGATCGATGGTGTCCTGCACGGCCTTGCCAATGGCCTGATTGCTGGCCGTGAAGTTCTGCACCGAGCGACGGTAAGCAATCAGCGCGGTTTCCAGCTGCTTGATGGTGTCGGCATAGCTCGGGCCGAAAGCACCGTTAAGGGTTTCGATGCTCTTGAGCGCATTTTCGAGCTGGCGGGTGGCGGCCTGTTCGGTGGCGCTGTTGGGGTTGCCCGTGTAGCCACGCACTTCATAACGCACCAGCGCGACGTCCTCTTTGGCTTTGAGGATAATCCTGTACAACTCAAAACGGCGCTCGTCCGTGGCAGGCATTGCTTCCACGTCATCGATGACCTTGGCAATCAGCGCGGCGCCCTTGACCGCATTGACGCCCATCTCCTTGCGCATGGCTGCGTCAGTGCGATAAGCCTCGCGCATTGTATTCAGCGCCACTTGATACTCGGTGCTGGCCTGCTCGATCAGCGCAAGTTTTTTCAGGTTTTCGGGTTTTTTCAACTCATTTGCAAGGCTTTTTTGCTTGGCGACAAATTGTTCCAGCGACGCCTGGATCAATTCACCCTTTTGTTCATCGCCCTTGTCCACCTGGTATTGCAAGCGAGCCCTGCGCAGGTGATCAAGACGGTTGGCGAGCTCGGTGATGCTGGTCATTCGATCCGCACGCTGGATCATTTTGCCCAGACTGGTCCAGCCGGTCGCGGCGAGGATCGCGGTCAGAAACAGCACAACAGCAAAACCCAGAGCCAGCTTGAGCATAACGCTCATGTTCGCGATCCAAGAGTTCATGACAGTCCTTTGGTAATCCGCCGCGAACGATGAAAACTGACGCAGCTATCTATGAAGGGGCAATTGTCTAATCAACATTGATATAGATGATTAGATGAGTGAGCGGCAAAGATAGCCATTTGCCATCAACTCTTCAAGGCTCTAGGGCCGGCCTCATGCCGATTTTTGCAGGCAAAGCGGGTTCGCTTAACGCGCCAATGCCTGGGCGTAGGGTTCTTGGTTGGCTCGGCTGGGCGGCCTCGATCTGATGACGGAGGTTTTTTCACCCGTTTTCCTTGAAGCCACCTACGCTGTAAGAGCAAGCCTGCACTGTGGAAGCCAGGCTTGGCTGCGATGCACGATAAGGCTGTCTGCCTCGGGACCGCGTTGCCGACATTGCAAGCAAGCTTGGCTTCCACGGAGCAGTCCCTCATGCAGACCCAACCTTCGCCGGACACCGCCCCCACAAAAAACTCCGACGCAGCGCTAGGAAAATTGATCGAACGCAGTATTGGGCAGTCGGAAAAGGAGTAAAACGTCCGACGCTGACAATTGCAGTAGCGACGATGTAAGACAGCCTCTCGGACACGACACTAAGTGCACTGTAGAAAAGGCTAGCTAGATAATAATAATTATCATTTGGAAGTCGTTATCATTGTTACATTCCGCACGAAATATTATTGCTAAACAGCCGGCCAACGCCCACGGGGCCGGGGCCGCAGGGCTCTGGAGGTGCGCTATGTCCTTATTCCAATAAATAATTTCGCCATAGGAATTTTACTTGCCCGGTGTTTAGCCATAAAATCACCGCGATTGATTGCTGCGACATATCGTCACTGCGTTATTTCTATTCAAGCTCAGAGACCTTTGCTCTCTGTTAAGGATTTCCAGCATGCCCGAAGCGACAGGACTCATGGCCCACAACTGGGGCTTTGCCATTTTCCTTCTGGGTGTCGTCGGCCTGTGCGCCTTCATGCTCGGCGTGTCGAGCCTGCTCGGGTCAAAAGCCTGGGGCCGCAGCAAAAATGAACCGTTCGAGTCCGGCATGCTACCTACCGGTGGCGCCCGCTTGCGGCTCTCAGCCAAATTCTATCTGGTCGCGATGCTCTTCGTGATCTTCGATATCGAAGCCCTCTTTCTCTTTGCCTGGTCTGTGTCCGTCCGCGAAAGCGGCTGGACCGGATTCGTCGAAGCTCTCGTTTTCATAGCAATTCTGTTGGCAGGTCTTGTCTACCTTTACCGAGTGGGGGCGCTTGATTGGGCTCCGGAAGCTCGGCGCAAGCGGCAAGCGAAGCTGAAACAATGAGGCTTTGGCAATGCAATACAATCTCACCAGGATCGACCCCGATGCTCCTAACGAGCAGTATCCGATTGGCGAACGGGAAACCGTCGCCGATCCGTTAGAAGATCAAGTCCACAAAAACATCTTCATGGGCAAGCTCGAAGACGTGCTGAACAGCACGGTCAACTGGGGTCGCAAGAACTCCCTGTGGCCGTACAACTTCGGTCTTTCGTGCTGCTACGTGGAAATGACCACCGCCTTCACGGCACCCCACGACATCGCGCGTTTTGGCGCCGAAGTGATCCGGGCATCGCCACGCCAGGCGGATTTCATGGTTATCGCCGGTACCTGCTTCATCAAGATGGCGCCGATCATCCAGCGTCTCTACGAGCAAATGCTCGAGCCGAAGTGGGTTATCTCCATGGGTTCGTGCGCCAACTCCGGTGGCATGTACGACATCTATTCCGTCGTTCAAGGGGTGGACAAGTTCCTGCCCGTGGACGTCTACGTGCCCGGCTGCCCGCCTCGCCCTGAAGCTTTCCTGCAAGGCCTGATGCTGTTGCAGGAGTCGATTGGCCAGGAGCGTCGCCCGCTGTCCTGGGTCGTTGGCGATCAAGGCGTCTATCGCGCCGACATGCCATCGCAAAAGGAACAGCGCCGCGAACAGCGTATCGCAGTCACCAACTTGCGCAGCCCCGACGAAGTCTGATCCAGCTCTGTTCCCTACAAGAAACGAGAACCTGGCTTCATTCTTTACGTTGACCGAAAGCGATAAATAACCATGACTACAGGCAGTGCTCTGTACATCCCGCCTTACAAGGCAGACGACCAGGATGTGGTCGTCGAACTGAACAACCGTTTTGGCCCCGAGGCGTTCACCGCCCAGCCGACCCGCACCGGCATGCCGGTACTTTGGGTTGCCCGCGCCAAACTCGTCGAAGTCCTGACTTTCCTGCGCAACCTGCCCAAGCCGTACGTCATGCTCTATGACCTGCACGGCGTGGACGAGCGTCTGCGCACCAAGCGTCAAGGGCTGCCCGACGGCGTCGACTTCACTGTGTTCTATCACTTGCTGTCGATCGAGCGTAATAGTGACGTAATGATCAAGGTTGCCTTGTCCGAGAGCGACCTCAGCGTGCCGACCGTGACCGGTATCTGGCCGAACGCCAACTGGTACGAGCGTGAAGTGTGGGACATGTTCGGGATCGACTTCCCCGGCCACCCGCACCTGTCGCGCATCATGATGCCACCGACCTGGGAAGGTCACCCGCTGCGCAAGGACTTCCCGGCCCGTGCCACCGAGTTCGACCCGTTCAGCCTGTCCCTGGCCAAGCAACAGCTCGAGGAAGAAGCCGCGCGCTTCAAGCCTGAAGACTGGGGCATGAAGCGTTCGGGTGCCAACGAGGACTACATGTTCCTCAACCTCGGACCGAACCACCCTTCGGCCCACGGTGCGTTCCGCATCATCCTGCAGCTGGACGGCGAAGAGATCGTCGACTGCGTCCCTGACATCGGCTACCACCACCGTGGCGCCGAGAAAATGGCCGAGCGCCAGTCCTGGCACAGCTTCATCCCGTACACCGACCGCATCGACTACCTCGGCGGCGTGATGAACAACCTGCCGTACGTGCTGTCGGTCGAAAAACTGGCCGGGATCAAGGTACCGGAAAAGGTCGACGTCATCCGCATCATGATGGCCGAGTTCTTCCGTATCACCAGCCACCTGCTGTTCCTGGGGACCTATATCCAGGACGTGGGGGCGATGACCCCAGTGTTCTTCACCTTCACCGACCGCCAGAAGGCCTACACGGTGATCGAAGCCATCACCGGTTTCCGCCTGCACCCGGCCTGGTACCGCATCGGTGGCGTTGCCCACGACCTGCCACGGGGCTGGGAAAAGCTGGTCAAGGACTTCGTCGAGTGGATGCCCAAGCGCCTGGACGAATACACCAAGGCCGCCCTGCAGAACAGCATCCTCAAGGGTCGTACCATCGGGGTCGCTGCCTACAACACCAAAGAGGCCCTGGAATGGGGCGTCACTGGTGCCGGCCTGCGCTCCACCGGTTGCGACTTCGACCTGCGCAAGGCGCGCCCTTACTCCGGCTACGAAAACTTCGAATTCGAAGTACCGCTGGCGGCCAATGGCGATGCCTACGACCGCTGCATGGTTCGCGTCGAGGAAATGCGCCAGAGCATCAAGATCATCGACCAATGCCTGCGCAACATGCCGGAAGGCCCGTACAAGGCGGATCACCCGCTGACCACGCCGCCGCCAAAAGAGCGCACGCTGCAACACATCGAGACCCTGATCACGCACTTCCTGCAGGTTTCGTGGGGCCCGGTCATGCCGGCCAACGAGTCCTTCCAGATGATCGAAGCGACCAAGGGCATCAACAGTTATTACCTGACGAGCGACGGCGGCACCATGAGCTACCGCACCCGGATTCGCACCCCAAGCTACCCGCACCTGCAGCAGATCCCTTCCGTGATCAAAGGCAGCATGGTCGCGGACTTGATCGCGTACCTGGGTAGTATCGATTTCGTTATGGCCGACGTGGACCGCTAAGCATGAACAGCACGCTTATCCAGACAGACCGTTTCGCCCTGAGCGAAACCGAGCGCTCGGCCATCGAGCACGAGCTGCATCACTACGAAGACCCGCGCGCGGCGTCGATCGAAGCCCTGAAGATCGTCCAGAAGGAACGTGGCTGGGTGCCCGATGGCGCGCTCTACGCTATCGGCGAGATCCTCGGTATCCCGGCCAGCGACGTCGAAGGCGTCGCCACCTTCTACAGCCAGATTTTCCGCCAGCCAGTCGGTCGTCACATCATTCGCGTCTGCGACAGCATGGTCTGCTACATCGGCGGCCACGAATCGGTGGTCAGCGAGCTCCAGAGCAAGCTGGGCATTGGCCTCGGCCAGACCACCGCCGACGGTCGCTTCACCCTGCTGCCAGTGTGCTGCCTGGGTAACTGCGACAAGGCCCCGGCGCTGATGATCGATGACGACACCTTCGGTGACGTCAAGCCAGATGGCGTCGCCAAACTGCTGGAGGGCTACGTATGACCCTGACTTCCTTCGGGCCCGCCAACCGCATCCAGCGTTCGGCCGAAACCCATCCCCTGACCTGGCGTCTGCGTGACGACGGCGAAGCGGTATGGCTGGACGAATACCAAGCCAAGAACGGCTACGCTGCCGCGCGCAAGGCGTTCGCCGACATGGCCGGCGACGACATCGTCCAGACCGTGAAGGATTCCGGCCTCAAGGGCCGTGGCGGTGCGGGCTTCCCCACCGGCGTGAAGTGGGGCCTGATGCCCAAGGACGAATCCATCAACATCCGCTACCTGCTGTGCAACGCGGATGAAATGGAGCCCAACACCTGGAAAGACCGCATGCTGATGGAGCAACTGCCCCATCTGCTGATCGAAGGCATGCTGATCAGCGCCCGCGCGCTGAAGACCTACCGCGGCTATATCTTCCTGCGTGGCGAATACACCACCGCCGCCAAGCACTTGAACCGTGCCGTGGAAGAAGCCAAGGCCGCCGGCCTGCTGGGCAAGAACATCCTGGGCTCAGGCTTTGATTTCGAGTTGTTCGTCCACACCGGCGCCGGGCGTTACATCTGCGGTGAAGAAACCGCGCTGATCAACTCCCTCGAAGGCCGCCGCGCCAACCCGCGCTCCAAGCCGCCCTTCCCTGCCGCCGTGGGCGTGTGGGGCAAGCCGACCTGCGTGAACAACGTCGAGACCCTGTGCAACGTACCGGCGATCATCGCCGACGGCGTGGACTGGTACAAATCCCTGGCCCGTGACGGCAGCGAAGACATGGGCACCAAGCTCATGGGCTTCTCCGGCAAGGTCAAGAACCCTGGCCTGTGGGAACTGCCGTTCGGCGTCACCGGCCGCGAACTGTTCGAAGACTACGCCGGCGGCATGCGCGACGGCTACAAGCTCAAGTGCTGGCAGCCTGGCGGCGCCGGTACCGGGTTCCTGTTGCCCGAACACCTGGACGCCCAAATGTACGCCGGCGGCATCGCCAAGGTCGGCACCCGCATGGGTACCGGCCTGGCGATGGCGGTGGACGACAGCGTCAACATGGTGTCGCTGCTGCGCAACATGGAAGAGTTCTTCTCCCGTGAATCCTGCGGTTTCTGCACCCCTTGCCGCGATGGCCTGCCTTGGAGCGTCAAGCTGCTGCGGGCCCTTGAAAACGGCGAAGGCCAGGCCGGCGACATCGAGACCCTGCTGGGTCTGGTGGGTTTCCTCGGCCCAGGCAAGACCTTCTGTGCTCACGCACCGGGTGCCGTGGAGCCGTTGGGCAGCGCGATCAAATACTTCCGTCCAGAGTTCGAAGCCGGCATCGCGCCCACCAGCGCCGTCGTCCCGCCTCTGGCAAAGCCGATCGTAGTCGGCGCGTAAACGCTTAAAAAGGCGAAGGGTCCGTACCCTTCGCCTTCTCGCGTGATGACGCCGTAAACGGCTGTGTTGATTCACGCGAATAACAAGATTCCATTAGCCACGCCCGCTGACACCGGGCCAACGAAGAACTTTGAACCATGGCCACTATCCACGTAGACGGCAAAGAGCTCGAAGTCGATGGCGCAGACAACCTGTTACAGGCATGTCTGTCCCTGGGCCTCGACATTCCTTATTTCTGCTGGCACCCCGCCCTTGGCAGCGTTGGCGCCTGTCGCCAGTGCGCGGTCAAGCAGTACACCGACGAGAACGACAAGCGTGGTCGGATCGTCATGTCCTGCATGACCCCCGCCACCGACGGCAGCTGGATCTCCATCGACGACGAAGAAGCGAAAGTGTTTCGCGCCAGCGTCGTCGAATGGCTGATGACCAACCACCCTCACGACTGCCCGGTCTGTGAGGAAGGCGGCCACTGCCATCTGCAAGACATGACCGTGATGACCGGCCACAACGAGCGCCGTTATCGCTTCACCAAGCGCACCCACCAGAACCAGGACCTCGGTCCGTTCATCTCCCACGAGATGAACCGCTGCATCGCCTGCTACCGTTGCGTGCGTTTCTACAAAGACTACGCCGGCGGCACCGACCTGGGCGTATTCGGCGCCCACGACAACGTGTATTTCGGTCGCGTTGAAGACGGCACCCTGGAAAGCGAATTTTCCGGCAACCTCACCGAGGTCTGCCCGACCGGTGTGTTCACCGACAAGACCCACTCCGAGCGTTACAACCGCAAGTGGGACATGCAGTTCTCGCCGAGCATCTGCCATGGCTGCTCCAGCGGTTGCAACATCTCTCCGGGCGAGCGCTACGGTGAACTGCGGCGCATCGAAAACCGCTTCAACGGTTCGGTTAACCAGTACTTCCTGTGTGACCGTGGCCGTTTCGGCTATGGCTACGTCAACCGCAAGGATCGCCCACGCCAACCGCAGCTGGCGGGCGGTGCCAAGCTGAGCCTGGACGAAGCGCTGGACAAGGCCGCCGAGCTGCTGCGCGGTCGCAACATCGTCGGCATCGGTTCGCCACGGGCCAGCCTGGAAAGCAACTACGCCCTGCGTGAACTGGTCGGTGCCGAGCACTTCTACAGCGGCATCGAAGCCGGTGAGCTGGAACGCATCCGCCTGGTGCTGCAAGTGCTCAAGGACAGCCCGCTGCCCGTGCCGACGATGCGCGACATCGAAGACCACGACGCGGTGTTCGTGCTTGGCGAAGACCTGACCCAGACCGCCGCCCGCATGGCCCTGGCCCTGCGCCAGTCGGTCAAGGGCAAGGCCGAAGACATGGCCGACGCCATGCGCGTCCAGCCATGGCTCGACGCCGCCGTGAAGAACATCGGCCAGCACGCGCTGAACCCGCTGTTCATCGCCAGCCTCGCTGAAACCAAGCTCGACGACGTCGCCGAAGAATGCGTCCACGCCGCCCCTGACGACCTGGCCCGTATCGGCTTTGCCGTGGCCCACGCCCTGGACGCCAGCGCCCCGGCCGTCGAAGGCCTGGACAGCGAAGCGGCCGCCCTGGCGCAGCGCATCGCCGACGCCCTGCTGGCCGCCAAGCGCCCACTGATCATCGCCGGCACCTCGTTGGGCTCCAAGGCGCTGATCGAAGCCGCCGCCAACATCGCCAAAGCCTTGAAGCTGCGCGAGAAGAACGGCTCGATCAGCCTGATCGTGCCAGAAGCCAACAGCCTCGGCCTGGCCATGCTCGGTGGCGAATCGGTGGACGCCGCCCTGCAAGCGGTGATCGACGGCAGCGCCGACGCCATCGTGGTGCTGGAAAACGACCTCTACACCCGCACCGACAAGGCCCGCGTAGACGCCGCCCTGAACGCCGCGAAAGTGCTGATCGTCGCCGACCATCAGAAAACCGCCACCATCGACCGCGCCCACCTGGTGCTGCCGGCGGCGAGCTTCGCCGAAGGCGACGGTACACTGGTCAGCCAGGAAGGTCGCGCCCAGCGCTTCTTCCAGGTGTTCGATCCAACTTATCTGGACGCCAGCATCCTGGTTCACGAAGGCTGGCGCTGGCTGCACGCCCTGCGCGCCACCCTGCTGGACCAGCCGATCGACTGGACACAACTGGACCACGTCACCGCCGCCGTCGCTTCGAGCAGCCCGCAACTGGCTCGCATCGTCGACGCCGCGCCATCGGCCGCGTTCCGCATCAAGGGCCTGAAGCTGGCGCGCGAACCGCTGCGCTACTCCGGTCGCACCGCCATGCGCGCCGACATCAGCGTTCACGAACCGCGCACCTCCCAGGACAACGACACCGCGTTCTCGTTCTCCATGGAAGGCTACTCGGGCTCGACCGAACCGCGTTCCCAGGTGCCGTTCGCCTGGTCGCCGGGCTGGAACTCGCCGCAAGCCTGGAACAAGTTCCAGGACGAAGTCGGCGGTCACCTGCGTGCCGGCGACCCGGGCACCCGTCTGATCGAAAGTCAGGGCGATGGCCTGAGCTGGTTCGCCAGCGTGCCGCGCGCCTTCAACCCGGCGCCGGGCACCTGGCAGGTCGTGCCGTTCCATCACCTGTTCGGCAGCGAAGAGAACTCTTCCAAGGCCGCTCCGGTGCAGGAACGCATCCCGGCCGCCTACGTGGCGCTGGCCAAGTCCGAAGCCGATCGCCTGGGCGTCAACGACGGGGCCCTGTTGAGCCTGAACGTGGCCGGCCAGACCCTGCGTCTGCCGCTGCGCATCAATGAAGAACTGGGCGCCGGCCTGGTGGCCCTGCCGGCCGGCCTGGCGGGCATTCCGCCAGCCGTATTCGGCAAAACCGTCGACGGTCTGCAGGAGGCAGCGCAATGAGCTGGTTCACCCCCGAAGTGATCGCCGTGATCCTGACGGTCCTCAAGGCCATCGTGATCCTGCTGGCCGTGGTGGTCTGCGGCGCCCTGCTGAGCTTCGTCGAGCGTCGCCTGCTGGGCTGGTGGCAGGACCGCTACGGTCCGAACCGTGTCGGCCCGTTCGGCATGTTCCAGATCGCCGCCGACATGATCAAGATGTTCTTCAAGGAAGACTGGACGCCGCCGTTCGCCGACAAGGTGATCTTCACCCTGGCACCGGTCGTGGCCATGAGCGCCTTGCTGATCGCCTTCGCGATCATCCCGATCACCCCGACCTGGGGCGTGGCGGACCTGAACATCGGCCTGCTGTTCTTCTTCGCCATGGCCGGCCTGTCGGTGTATGCGGTGCTGTTCGCCGGTTGGTCGAGCAACAACAAGTTCGCCCTGCTGGGCAGCCTGCGGGCCTCGGCCCAGACCGTGTCCTACGAAGTGTTCATGGGCCTGGCGCTCATGGGCATCGTGATCCAGGCCGGCTCGTTCAACATGCGCGACATCGTCGAGTACCAGGCCCAGAACCTGTGGTTCATCATTCCGCAGTTCTTCGGTTTCTGTACTTTCTTCATCGCTGGCGTGGCCGTGACTCACCGTCACCCCTTCGACCAGCCGGAAGCGGAGCAGGAACTCGCCGACGGTTACCACATTGAATATGCCGGCATGAAATGGGGCATGTTCTTCGTTGGTGAATACATCGGCATCATCCTGATCTCGGCGCTGCTGGTGACGCTGTTCTTCGGTGGCTGGCACGGCCCGTTCGGCATCCTGCCGCAACTGTCCTTCGTCTGGTTTGCGCTGAAGACCGCGTTCTTCATCATGCTGTTCGTCCTGCTGCGCGCCTCGATCCCGCGCCCACGCTACGACCAGGTGATGGACTTCAGCTGGAAATTCTGCCTGCCGCTGACCCTGATCAACATGCTGGTGACCGCTGCGATCGTTTTGATGAACGCGCCTGCGGCCGCGGTTCAGTGAGGATTTGACCCATGTTCAAATATATTGGCGACATCGTTAAGGGTACTGGTACCCAACTGCGAAGCCTGGTCATGATCTTCGGCCATGGCTTCCGCAAGCGCGACACCCTGCAATACCCGGAAGAGCCGGTCTACCTGGCCCCCCGCTATCGCGGCCGTATCGTCCTGACCCGCGACCCCGACGGCGAGGAACGCTGCGTGGCCTGCAACCTGTGCGCCGTGGCGTGCCCGGTAGGTTGCATCTCGCTACAGAAAGCTGAAACCGAAGACGGTCGCTGGTACCCGGACTTCTTCCGCATCAACTTCTCGCGCTGCATTTTCTGCGGCCTCTGCGAGGAAGCGTGCCCGACCACCGCGATCCAGCTCACGCCGGATTTCGAAATGGCCGAGTTCAAACGTCAGGACCTGGTGTACGAGAAAGAAGATCTGCTGATTTCCGGTCCCGGTAAAAACCCTGATTACAACTTCTATCGTGTTGCAGGTATGGCCATTGCCGGTAAGCCAAAAGGCGCCGCGCAGAATGAAGCCGAACCGATCAACGTGAAGAGCTTGCTGCCTTAAGGAAGAAAGATGGAATTCGCTTTCTATTTCGCATCGGGTATCGCGGTGGTGTCCACGCTTCGTGTGGTCACCAACACCAATCCCATCCATGCCCTGCTCTACCTGATCATTTCGCTGATCGCCGTGGCCATGACCTTCTTCGCCCTCGGTGCACCGTTCGCCGGCGCGCTGGAAGTGATCGCCTACGCCGGCGCCATCATGGTGCTGTTCGTGTTCGTGGTGATGATGCTCAACCTTGGCCCGGCCGCGGTCCAGCAGGAACGCTCCTGGCTCAAGCCCGGTATCTGGGCGGGGCCGGTGATCCTGTCCGCCCTGCTGCTGGGTGAACTGCTGTATGTGCTGTTCGCTCACCAGAGCGGCCAGGCCATCGGCCACACCACCGTAGGTGCCAAGGCCGTGGGCATCAGCCTGTTCGGTCCGTACCTGCTGGT
This sequence comes from Pseudomonas sp. 3JA, assembly GCF_036961705.1. Taxonomy (NCBI): domain Bacteria; kingdom Pseudomonadati; phylum Pseudomonadota; class Gammaproteobacteria; order Pseudomonadales; family Pseudomonadaceae; genus Pseudomonas; species Pseudomonas sp. 3JA. The sequence goes on along the minus strand of NZ_JBAMDJ010000005.1, from coordinate 87,794 downwards.
GGTCGAACTCGCCTCGATGCTGCTGCTTGCCGCAGCCGTCACGGCGTTCCATTTGGGCCGTAACGAGGCGAAGGAGTAATCACATGCCTGCTATCCCTCTCGAGCATGGTCTGGCGGTTGCCGGCATCCTGTTCTGCCTCGGTCTGGTTGGCCTGATGGTCCGCCGCAACATTCTGTTCGTGCTGATGAGCCTGGAGGTCATGATGAATGCCTCCGCCCTGGCCTTCATCGTCGCGGGCGCTCGCTGGGCGCAGCCGGATGGACAGATCATGTTCATCCTGGTGATCAGCCTGGCAGCCGCCGAGGCCAGTATCGGCCTGGCGATCCTGTTGCAGCTGTACCGCCGCTTCCACACTCTCGATATCGACGCTGCCAGCGAGATGCGCGGATGAACCTAATCTTTCTGACTTTCGTATTCCCCCTCATTGGTTTCCTGCTGCTGTCGTTCTCTCGTGGACGCTGGTCGGAAAACCTGTCGGCGCTGGTTGGCGTGGGTTCCATCGGCCTGTCTGCCATCGTCACGGCCTACGTGATCTGGCAGTTCAACGTCGCCCCGCCCGAAGGCGGTGTGTATGTGCAGGTGCTGTGGCGCTGGATGGCGGTGGAAGGCTTCACGCCGAACTTCGCCCTCTACCTGGACGGCCTGTCCATCACCATGCTTGGCGTGGTGGTCGGCGTGGGCTTCCTGATCCACCTGTTCGCCTCCTGGTACATGCGCGGTGAAGCCGGTTACTCGCGCTTCTTCGCCTACACCAACCTGTTCATCGCCAGCATGCTGTTCCTGGTGCTCGGCGATAACCTGTTGTTCCTGTACTTCGGCTGGGAAGGCGTGGGCCTGTGCTCGTACCTGTTGATCGGTTTCTACTACAGCAACCGCAACAACGGTAACGCGGCGCTCAAGGCGTTCATCGTCACCCGGATCGGCGACGTGTTCATGGCCATCGGCCTGTTCATCCTGTTCCAGCAACTGGGCACGCTGAACATCCAGGAACTGCTGGTCAAGGCGCCGGAGCACTTCAAGGTCGGTGACTTCTGGATCGTCCTGGCGACCCTGATGCTGCTCGGTGGCGCCGTCGGTAAATCCGCGCAACTGCCGCTGCAAACCTGGTTGGCGGACGCGATGGCGGGCCCTACCCCGGTCTCGGCACTGATCCACGCCGCGACCATGGTGACCGCTGGCGTCTACCTGATCGCCCGTACCCACGGCCTGTTCGCCCTGGCGCCGGACATCCTGCACCTGGTGGGCATCGTCGGTGGCGTGACCCTGGTACTGGCCGGTTTTGCCGCCCTGGTACAGACCGACATCAAGCGCATCCTCGCCTACTCGACCATGAGCCAGATCGGCTACATGTTCCTGGCCCTGGGCGTGGGTGCCTGGGAAGGCGCGATTTTCCACCTGATGACCCACGCGTTCTTCAAGGCCCTGCTGTTCCTGGCCTCCGGTGCGGTGATCGTTGCCTGCCACCACGAGCAGAACATCTTCAAGATGGGCGGCCTGTGGAAAAAACTGCCACTGGCCTATACCAGCTTCATCGTCGGCGGCGCGGCCCTGGCGGCCCTGCCACTGGTCACCGCCGGTTTCTACTCCAAGGACGAGATCCTCTGGGAAGCGTTCGCCAGCGGTAACCAGGCGCTGCTCTATGCCGGCCTGGTGGGTGCGTTCATGACCTCGCTGTACACCTTCCGCCTGATCTTCATCGCGTTCCATGGTGAAGCCAAGACCGAAGCCCATGCCGGCCATGGCATTGCTCACTGGTTGCCACTGTCGGTGCTGATCGTGCTGTCGACCTTCGTCGGCGCCATGATCACCCCACCGCTGGCCGATGTGCTGCCGCAAAGCGTCGGCCATGCCGGCGGCGAAGCCAAGCACAGCCTGGAAATCGCCTCGGGCGCCATTGCCCTGGCGGGTATCCTGCTGGCCGCCCTGCTGTTCCTGGGCAAGCGTCGTTTCGTCACGGCGATCGCCAACAGCGGCATCGGGCGATTCCTTTCGGCCTGGTGGTTCGCCGCCTGGGGCTTCGACTGGATCTACGACAAACTGTTCGTCAAGCCATACCTTGCGATCAGCCACATTCTGCGCAAAGACCCGCTCGACCAGACCATTGGCCTGATCCCGCGCATGGCCAAGGGCGGCCACACCGCCCTGAGCCGTACCGAGACCGGTCAACTGCGTTGGTATGCGGCTTCCATGGCGGCTGGCGCCGTGCTGGTTATCGGCGCCATCGTGCTGGTAGCGGTCTGATATGAACCTTGCGAACTTGCGAAAGGAAACGAGCCCGTCATGATTCTGCCCTGGCTAATCCTGATCCCCTTCATCGGCGGCCTGCTGTGCTGGATCGCGGAGCGCTCCAGCTCCACGCTCCCGCGCTGGATTGCGCTGCTGACCATGTCCCTGGAACTCGCGCTCGGCCTCTGGCTGTGGGCGACCGGCGACTATTCATTCGCTCCGGCTCCTGGCGCCGATCCAACCTGGGCGCTTGAATTCAAGCATGCCTGGATCGCGCGCTTCGGCATCAGCGTGCACCTGGCCCTCGACGGCCTGTCGCTGCTGATGATCCTGCTGACCGGCCTGCTGGGTATCCTCTCGGTACTCTGCTCCTGGAAAGAGATCCAGCGTCACGTGGGTTTCTTCCACCTGAACCTGATGTGGATCCTGGGCGGCGTCATCGGCGTGTTCCTGGCGCTGGACCTGTTCATGTTCTTCTTCTTCTGGGAAATGATGCTGGTGCCGATGTACTTCCTCATCGCGCTCTGGGGTCACAGTTCTTCGGACGGCAAGAAAACCCGGATCTACGCGGCGACCAAGTTCTTCATCTTCACCCAGGCTTCCGGCCTGATCATGTTGGTGGCGATCCTTGGCCTGGTACTGGTCAACTTCAACAACACCGGTGTGATTACCTTCAATTACGCCGACCTGTTGAAAGTGCAGATGTCCAAGACCACCGAGTACGTGCTGATGCTCGGCTTCTTCATCGCCTTCGCGGTGAAGCTGCCGGTGGTGCCGTTCCACTCCTGGCTACCGGACGCCCACGCCCAGGCGCCGACCGCCGGTTCCGTGGACCTGGCCGGTATCTTGCTCAAGACCGCGGCCTACGGCCTGCTGCGCTTTGCCCTGCCGCTGTTCCCCAATGCCTCGGCGGAGTTCGCGCCGATCGCCATGACCCTGGGCCTGATCGGGATTTTCTACGGTGCGTTCCTGGCGTTCGCCCAGACCGACATCAAGCGCCTGATCGCGTTCTCCAGCGTTTCGCACATGGGCTTCGTGCTGATCGGGATCTACTCCGGCAGCCAGCTCGCCCTGCAAGGCGCGGTGATCCAGATGCTGGCTCACGGCCTGTCGGCGGCGGCGCTGTTTATCCTCAGCGGCCAGTTGTACGAACGCCTGCACACCCGGGACATGCGTGAGATGGGCGGCATCTGGTCGCGCATCGCCTACCTGCCGGCCATCAGCCTGTTCTTCGCAGCCGCGTCCCTGGGCTTGCCGGGCACGGGTAACTTCGTTGGCGAGTTCCTGATCCTGATCGGCACATTTGCCAGTGCGCCGTGGATCACCGCCATCGCCACCTCCGGCCTGGTGTTCGGTTCGGTCTACTCGCTAATCATGATCCACCGCGCCTACTTCGGCCCGTCCAAGTCGGACGAAGTGCTGCGCGGCATGGACGGTCGCGAACTGATCATGGTGCTCGGCCTTGCGGTGCTGCTGGTTTACCTCGGCGTTTCCCCGCAACCGTTCCTCGACACCTCTGCCGCCACGATGCATGGCGTGCAGCAGTGGCTCGGCACCGCCTTCTCTCAACTCGCTTCGGCCCGGTAAGAGCGCTATGGAATTCACGATTCAACACTTTATCGCGCTTGCGCCGCTGTTGATCACCAGCGCCACGATCATCGTGGTGATGCTGGCGATCGCCTGGCGGCGCAATCACTCACAGACCTTCCTGCTGTCGGTGGCGGGGCTGAACCTGGCCTTGCTGTCGATCTTGCCGGCCCTGAAAGTCGCGCCCCTGGCGGTCACCCCGCTGATGCAGATCGACAGCTTCGCCTGCCTGTACATGGCGCTGATCCTGGTCGCCACCCTGGCCTGCGTTACCCTCGCCCACGCCTACCTCGGCGATGGCGGTTCGGGTTACCCGGGCAACCGCGAAGAACTGTACCTGCTGATCCTGATGGCCGCCGCCGGTGGCCTGGTCCTGGTCAGCGCGCAGCACCTGGCCAGCCTGTTCATCGGCCTGGAACTGCTGTCGGTACCGGTCTACGGCCTGGTGGCCTACGCCTTCTTCAACAAACGTTCCCTGGAAGCCGGCATCAAGTACATGGTGCTGTCGGCGGCAGGCTCCGCGTTCCTGTTGTTCGGCATGGCCCTGCTCTATGCCGAAGCCGGCACCCTGAGCTTCGTCGGCATCGGCCAGGCCCTAGCGGCCACCGGCCTGCCTAGCCCGATTGCGCAACTGGGCCTGGGCATGATGCTGATCGGCCTGGCGTTCAAGCTGTCGCTGGTACCGTTCCATCTCTGGACCCCGGACGTCTACGAAGGCGCCCCGGCGCCAGTGGCGGCGTTCCTGGCCACCGCGTCGAAAGTCGCGGTGTTCGCGGTCATGGTGCGGCTGTTCCAGATCTCGCCCGTGGCCAGCAGCGGTGTACTGAGCAACGTGCTGACCATCATCGCCATCGCGTCGATCCTGTTCGGTAACCTGCTGGCACTGACCCAGAGCAACCTCAAGCGTCTGCTGGGTTATTCGTCCATCGCCCACTTCGGCTACCTGCTGATCGCCCTGATCGCCAGCAAAGGCCTGGCCGTGGAAGCCATCGGCGTGTACCTGGTCACCTACGTGATCACCAGCCTCGGCGCCTTCGGCGTGATCACCCTGATGTCCTCGCCGTACAACGGCCGCGACGCCGACGCCCTGTACGAATACCGCGGCCTGTTCTGGCGCCGTCCGTACCTGACCGCCGTGCTGACCGTGATGATGCTGTCCCTGGCCGGCATCCCGCTGACCGCCGGCTTCATCGGCAAGTTCTACATCATCGCCACCGGCGTCGAGGCTCACCAATGGTGGCTGGTCGGCTCCCTGGTGCTGGGCAGTGCCATCGGCGTGTTCTACTACCTGCGCGTCATGGTCACCCTGTACCTGATGGAACCGAACCTGCGTCGCCACGACGCCGAGTTGCACTGGGAACAGAAGGCAGGCGGCGTGATGCTGCTGGCCATCGCCGTATTGGCGTTCTTCCTCGGCGTGTACCCGCAGCCGTTGTTGACCCTGGTTCAGCAGGCTGGCTTGATGGGCTGATCGCGTAGCGGTAGCTCGTAGAAAACAGAAACGGCACCTTTGGGGTGCCGTTTTTTTTGCGCAAGGGAAACACCCTTTAGTGCCGCAGGCCAGTGGCATGGGCGCTAGCACTGGAATGCTATTTATTCAGTTGCCCGATTTAGCTCATGACCCAGCCCGCCACGGTGGAAGCGCCCTTTCGAAAAGTGAAAAGGCGCCATGCAGGAAACGGTTGAAGCGAGCGGCATCACGCCGCAGTCCTGCCTGTTGACCACCAATCAGGCACAGATGGGCCATCTGACCTATCACTTCTGCTTCGCCTGGCATATGGACCAAGCGGCGGCACGTCCGTATCGCGAAGTCCAGTCTTCTTGTGTCAACACGCTGCTGAAACTCGCCTACCAACGGATCGTGCAGCGACCAGGCGCGGATGGAAACTTCCCGCCCCGGTTGTTTCTCAGCGGCAATACTCAAATAGCGTTTCAGGATTTCACCCGCGCTACTGCCCTGCCCCGCATAAGCGAGCATGCGCTCTGTGTAGTCTTCTTCCCAAGCGGCCAGCAAGGTGCGGACAAAATCTTCGCGATTGCGGAAATGGTGATAGAACGATCCGCGGGTCACATTCAATCGGCGCGATAGACTCTCGGCCGAAACGCCGGTATGCCCTATTTGGTCGAGGGCCTCAAAACCAGCCGCGATCCAATGGTTACGCGTTAGCTTTCCCACCGATCTCGCTCCCTATTGAGCACCATACAGACTGTGTAGGGTGCGTAACCGATCAGTACGCTGCGAACACCCGCAAAGATGGCCGTTGCGTTTTGCACGCCAGCACTTTTCATGGAGCTCGCCTTGAAGAAAATCGTTCTGGTCGCTTTCGACCAATTCACTGATATCGACCTATTCCTGATGTGGGACATCTTAGGCCGCAACACTGAGGATTGGCACGTCCGAATATTGGGTTCCAGCGCTATCGTGCGATCGGCGCACGGCCTGCCTGTCCCGGTACACGGTCCACTTTCCGAGGCCAACAGTGCTGACGCGGTATTGTTCGTCAGCGGCAAGGAAGGGATACCCGCTGCACTTGCCGCCCCGGATTTCCTGCCGTCGTTTGAACTTGACGCCAGACGCCAGCGAATTGGCTCCATATGCGCCGGAGCGTTCATTCTCGAACGGCTTGGGCTACTCAGCGGCCCAGCCACTACACACCCGGATGCACGAGCGAGCCTGCAAGCGCTGGGACTTGAGTCCATGGATCAACCGCTTGTATGCCAGGGAAACGTTGCAACCGCTGGCGGATGCCTTTCGGCGCTCTATCTGGTGGGATGGTTGGTTGAATCCTGGTTCGATGCCGACAAACGCCGTGCGACGTTGCTCCCTGTTCTGCCCGCTGGGCAGCAAGCGCTCTATGATGTCTTGATCGGGCTCAGTATCCGACAAGGAGAAGTGGGCGCCGCCCAACAAGAACCGCGACATGGCCTGTCGCCGAATTGGTAGTTAGAACTCAGGAGAGATCCCCGATGCCCCGAGAATTTGAGCTCATCACGGCCGTGCCAGTCCCCTCGAGGTCCGGCATCACCCACCTTTACACGTCGATGAACCTGGCGGACGCTTTTGCGATTCGGCTCCCTGCGGGCACATCCAGCAATCCAGATTTGCTGGCTCGATTCATCTTTTCCCACCAGCCATCCTGGATCGGATGGCTCCTGAAAGTCCGAGACGCTGTCGTTGCCGGTTTTGGTCTCAAGACAGCCAGACACTTGGCAACCCTTGCTAATCGGGTTGGCATCTTCAAGGTCTACAGCACGAACCAGACTGAAATCGTATTGGGCGAGGACGACAAGCACCTCGACTTCCGGATATCGATCCTGTGTTCTGCAGAGGCAGAGCCAGAAGGCCGTCGCCAACTGGTTCTTTCAACCGTGGTCCAGTGCCACAACCGTCTGGGCCGGGCCTACATCTTCGTTATTGCCCCCTTTCACCGCATGGTCGTTAAAGCCAGCCTCCTGCGTGCAGCGCGTGTCGGTTGGCCTCAGGCGACCTGCCCCTAAGGTTGAGAGCGTGAGCGATCAAATCAAACCTGCGCTATGAAAGGCTAACTTGCAGGCCCGGAAGGAGAGACAAGGTTGAACGTCGATTTTGAATGCGTCGTCGTGGGCGCTGGCGTCGTTGGGCTCGCCGTGGCGCGAGAGATGGCGCGTGCCGGGCATGAAGTGCTGCTGATCGAAGCCACCGAAGCCATCGGCATGGGCATCAGCTCGCGCAACTCCGAAGTCATCCATGCGGGCATCTATTATCCGCCGGGCAGTCTCAAGGCGCAGCTATGCGTCGAAGGCCGGCACCGGTTGTACACCTATTGTGAAAGCCATGGCGTCGCCACCCGCCGGCTCGGCAAGCTGATCGTTGCCACGGATCAGGCACAGGTGGGCGGACTCGAAACATTGCTTGAGCGGGGCTTGAAGAACGGCGTGGACGACCTGCGCCTGCTCGACCAAGAACAGGCGCAGGCACTGGAACCGGCCCTGGCCTGTGTCGCCGCGCTGTATTCGCCTTCCACCGGTATCGTCGATTCCCACGCTCTGATGCTCGCCTTGCAGGGTGACGCCGAAGCGGCTGGGGCGAACATTGCTTTCCATACGCCTTTACTGGGCGCTCGCATCATCACTGGGGGCTTCATCCTGGAATTGGGCGGCACGGCGCAGATGACCTTGTCCTGTCACCTGCTGATCAACGCCGCGGGCCTCCAGGCACCTGCTCTCGCCCGCCGCATCGAAGGCCTGGAGATGCAATCGGTGCCCGAAGACTTTTTGTGCAAGGGCAACTACTTCAGCCTCGCCGGGCGAGTACCGTTCCGGCACTTGGTCTATCCCGCCCCGGAAGCCGCCGGCCTGGGCATCCACATGACGTTGGACCTGGCCGGCCAGGCGCGTTTCGGCCCGGACACCGAATGGGTCGACTGCGAGGACTACCGAGTGGATCCGGCCCGGGCCGAAGCGTTTTACCCGGCGATCCGCAATTATTGGCCGGGCCTGCCGGACCAGAGCCTGCAACCGGCGTACAGCGGCATCCGCCCGAAGATTTCCGCCCCCGGCGAGCCGGCCCACGACTTTGTCATCAGCAGCGAGGCCGAACACCGGGTGCCTGGGTTGATCAACCTGCTCGGCATCGAGTCGCCTGGGCTGACGTCCTGCCTGGCAATCGCCAGTCGGGTCCGACAGCGGATCGAAAATGTCTAGCCACCCGCGCAAAGTGCAACGCATTTTGCAGCCCGCTCATGCAGCTTGCACGACGCCGGAAATTATTTTCGTTTCAACTTATTGTTTTTAAAGAGTTTTTAAATCGATCTTCGGCTGGCACAGCTGATGCAATTCAGCTCTTACGCGGCGTAGGCGCTCGAAGCCTGCCCGCTTCCGTGTATTGCCGAGGAGCTACCTATGAATGCCATCGATCTGTTGAAAGCCGACCACGAACGCGTCAAAGCCATCCTGACTCAACTGAGCGAGTCGACTGAACGCGCCGTGAAAAAACGCACCGACCTGTTGGCGAAACTGGAAATGGAAATTTCCATCCACACCCGTCTGGAAGAAGAAATTCTTTATCCGGCTTTCAAGCAGGCCGGTGGCAAGGACGAGGCTGAAATGTATTACGAGGCCAAGGAAGAACACCGTACCGTCGACTCGCTGGTGCTGCCGGACCTCAAAGCCACCGATCCAACCCAGCCGGAATTCGCCGGTCGGGTGAAAGTGGTCAAGGAACTGCTCGAGCATCACATCGAGGAAGAAGAAAAGGAGATGTTCCCCCACGCGAAAAAATTGTTGGGCAAGGCAAAACTCGATGCCTTGGGTGCAGACATGGAAGCCATGAAAGCGCAGTACAAAAAAGAACTGAGCAGCGCCAACCTCGCCGCCTGATCAGAGCGCGGTAGATGCTTCAGCCGTCATGTGACGGCTGAATGCATTGCGGCGCTTTATTGCATTTGTTCACGCAAGAATTCCACCAACGCCTGCACCGGACGTGCACTTTGCCGATGCTGGGGATACACCGCCGACAGCGCCAACGGTTCGGTCTCGAAGCCTTCCAGGACCTTGATCAGCCGCCCATCCTTCAAGGCATCGCCGAGGATGAAAGCGGGCAGATAGGTGATGCCCATGCCGGCGATGGCCGCGTCCCTGAGCAAGTCCCCGTTATTGGCGCGCATGCGTCCCGTGACCTCCAGGGTCAGCGGTTTGCCGGCCCCCACGAAACGCCACTGCACCTGACGGCTGTGACCATAGGGCAAGCAGTCGTGATTGCGCAGGTCTTCAGGCCGCGCGGGTGTGCCTTTTTGCGCCAGGTAGGCGGGGCTGGCGCAGTACACCCGCTCGATAGTCGCGATGCGCCGGGCAATCAGCGTCGAATCCTCCAGCACGCCGATGCGCAGCGCCAGGTCATAACCCTCCCCCAGCAGATCCACCGAGCGGTCGCTCAGGTCCACTTCGACGCTGACGCCCGGATAGCGCTGCAGAAACAGCGGCAGCAGGCTGCCCAGGTGCGCCATGGCGAAGGACAGCGGTGCGCTGAGCCGAATGGTGCCGCGGGGCTCGCGGGTCTGGCCGCTGATGCCCTGCTCCACCTGTTCGAGCTCATTGAGCAGACGCAGCGCCGCTTCGTGATAGCGCTGGCCCAGGGGCGTGACATCCAGCCGCCGGGTCGAGCGATTGAGCAGGCGCACGCCCAGGCGCTGTTCCAGTTCCATCAGCTTGCGGCTGACGAACTGCTTGGACAGCCCCAGTTTTTCCGCCGCGGCGGTGAAACTGCCTGACTCCATGACCTGGGCAAAGATGCGCATTTCTTCGAAGGGGTTCATTTCTTTCCAAGTAGACGGAAGGTGTCAGCCGAACACAGAACTGTGGCGAGGGGATTTATCCCCGCTGGGCTGCGCAGCAGACCCGCTCATGAATCATGGGCACATTCTGCCACAACTGGTTGGCTGACTTTGGGGCCGCTGTGCAGCCCAGCGGGGATAAATCCCCTCGCCACAAGGTTAATGGCCAGACAAAAAGATGCCCGCACATTGGCGGGCATCCGTTCAGCAAGAAAGCAGCTTACTTGGCCGTCAGCGCCGAGTAGCTGTTCATCAGGTTGCGGTAGTTCGGAATGCGCTGGGACAGCAGGTTGCCCAGGCCTTCGATGTCGTTGCGCCAGTCGCGGTGCAGCTCACAGGCCACCGAGAACCAGTTCATCATCTGCGCGCCGGCAGCGGTCATGCGTACCCAGGCGGCCTGTTGCACGGTTTCGTTGAACGTACCCGAAGCGTCGGTGACGACGAACACGTCGAAACCTTCAGCCAGCGCCGACAGGGTCGGGAACGCCACGCAGACATCGGTGACCACGCCAGCGATGATCAGTTGCTTGCGGCCGGTGGCCTTGATCGCCTTGACGAAGTCTTCGTTGTCCCAGGCATTGATCTGGCCTGGACGGGGGATGTACGGCGCATCCGGGAACATCTCCTTGAGTTCCGGCACGATCGGGCCGTTAGGGCCTTTTTCAAAGCTGGTGGTGAGGATGGTGGGCAGTTCGAAGAACTTCGCCAGGTCGGCCAAGGCCAGCACGTTGTTCTTGAACTCGTTGGGCGAGAAGTCCTGGACCAGGGAAATCAGGCCGGTCTGGTGATCGACCAGCAGGACGACCGCGTCGTCTTTGTTCAGACGGTTGTAGGCGGGAACGTTGCTCATGGGATGACTCCTTTGGGATGGATGTTACAAAACCTTGTGGGAGTGAGCTTGCTCGCGATAGCGGAGTGTCAGGCGGCGGCGACGTTGAATGTTCCGCCGCCCTCGCGAGCAAGCTCGCTCCCACAGGGGAGAATCGGTGCGTTAGTCAAAAGGCAAAGCAGGAACAGCCAAACGCGCCCCAGAAGCCTTGGAAATCGCTGACCGGGACGTTCGACAACCGCGCCCGTTCATGGCTATGGGAATGCACTGTGCAAGGACCGCTGCACTGGTGGACCTGCGCCTGCAACGGTGAGGTCGGGCGCCAGTGGCCCGGAACCTTGACCACCGGCGACCAGTCCGGCAGCACCGGGACGCTGGCCGGGCCGAGTTTTTCGAAATCACCAGCGGCGTACACCACCTTGCCGTCGACCACCGTCAGCACGGACTCGATCCACTTGATGGCTTCTTCCTCGACGCTGAAGAAGTCCGCGCTCAGGGCCGCCAGGTCCGCCAGTTGGCCGACCTTGATCTGGCCTTTCTTGCCCTGCTCCGAAGAGAACCAGGCGCTGCCATGGGTGAACAATTCCAGCGCAGTCAGGCGCGGCAGGCCTTCTTCGTGCAATGAGAGGCCGCCGACCGTGCGCCCGCTGACCATCCAGTACAGCGAGGTCCAGGGGTTGTAACTGGAAACGCGAGTGGCGTCGGTGCCGGCGCCCACCGGCACGCCTTCGGCGAGCATGCGCTTGATCGGCGGCGTGGCTTCGGCGGCCTTGGCGCCGTAGCGGTCGACGAAGTACTCACCCTGGAAAGCCATGCGGTCCTGGATCGCAATGCCGCCGCCCAACGCCCGTACGCGCTCGATGTTCTTCGGCGTGATGGTTTCGGCGTGGTCGAAGAACCACGGCAAGCCATTGAACGGGATGTCACGGTTGACCTTCTCGAACACGTCGAGCATGCGGCTGATGGATTCGTCATAGGTGGCGTGCAGGCGGAACGGCCAACGCTGTTCCACCAGGTGGCGGACCACCGGTTCCAGGTCCTGCTCCATGCCGGGCGGCAGGTCCGGACGCGGTTCGAGGAAATCCTCGAAATCCGCCGCCGAGAACACCAGCATTTCACCGGCGCCGTTGTGCCGCAGGAAATCATCGCCCTGGTGCAACTTGACGCTGCCGGTCCAGTTCTTGAAATCGCTGAGTTCTTCCTTGGGCTTCTGGGTGAACAGGTTGTAGGCGATGCGCACCGTCAACTGCTGCTCGCGGGCCAACTGCTCGATCACCGCATAGTCGTCCGGGTAGTTCTGGAAGCCGCCGCCAGCATCGATGGCACTGGTCAGGCCCAGGCGATTGAGTTCACGCATGAATTGGCGCGTGGAGTTGACCTGGTACTCCAGCGGCAGCTTCGGCCCTTTCGCCAGCGTCGAATAAAGGATCATCGCGTTGGGCCGCGCCACCAGCATGCCGGTGGGTTCGCCCTTGCTGTCACGCACGATCTCGCCACCCGGCGGGTTCGGCGTGTCACGGGTGTAGCCGGCCACCCGCAACGCGGCGCGGTTGAGCAAGGCACGGTCATACAGGTGCAGCACGAACACCGGCGTGTCGGGAGCGGCCTGGTTCAGTTCCTCCAGGGTCGGCATGCGTTTTTCGGCGAACTGGAATTCGTTCCAGCCGCCGACCACGCGCACCCACTGTGGCGTTGGCGTGCGGTCGGCCTGGTCCTTGAGCATGCGCAAGGCATCGGCCAGGGATGGCACGCCCTCCCAGCGCAGCTCCAGGTTGTAGTTCAGGCCGCCACGGATCAAGTGCAGGTGCGAGTCGTTGAGCCCGGGGATGACGGTACGGCCCTTGAGGTCGATGACCTGGGTGCCGCTGCCTCGCAAGGCCATGGCCTCGGCATCGGTGCCCACCGCGACGAAGCGGCCCTGGCTGATGGCGACTGCGCTGGCGCGGGGCTTCTCGCGGTCGACGGTATGGAATTGACCGTTGAATAGAATGAGATCGGCGTTCATCGGATTTCCTTTGACGATGGATGTGCGGACACATCAAGAGTGAATACGGTCCGTGTGTGGCGAGGGAGCTTGCTCCCGCTCGGGCGCGTAGCGGCCGCTCTTTTTGGGCCGCTTCGCAGCCCAGCGGGAGCAAGCTCCCTCGCCACAACGGTGCTTGTCATAACCGCTCAGCGCTGCTCGGGCTCCAGGTGCTCATGGGTCTGCGGTTCCAGCCAAGGGGCGAACAAACGGGTCGCCAGCGGCATGCACACGTAGCAGACCGAGAGCACGATGGTCAGGGTGATCAAAAACGTGGCAACCACGTAGTTCGACAGAAAGGCGTTGAGTTGCAGCACCGGGCCCCAGAGCAAAGGCACCAGCAGCGTGTGGGGCAGGATCACCAGCAGCGTCACCACGGCCTGCTTCCAGCGCGGCGGTGGCGTGGCGGCATCGGCCAGCGGAGCGAACCAGAATTCCTTGTGCGAGGCGACTTCAGTCTGGTCGCCATCGGCCAACAGCGGCGCGGCCTCTTCCACCAGCTCGCGGCGCTCGGGTGAGTCCAGCCAGCGTTGCATGGCCTCGGTGGAGCAGAAACGCAGCACGCAGGTGAACAGCGACAACCCACCCAGTTTGCCGCGCACCACGTCCACGCCCAGGTGGCCCGGCCATTGGCCGGCCACGCGCACGATGCGGCGTAACCAGGCCTCGTACGCCACGTCCTGGCCGGCCTTGATCCGGTGCTTGACCACCAGGGTCACGATTTCATCGAAGCCGGGTTTGGCCGGGCTCACGGGGGATTCAATGGCTTGAGATTCAGACATGGCGAAGCACTCCAACAAAACGCGTGTTCATCGCCAGGCGCCCGGGCCCGGCAATGAATACGCTGGTAAATATGATCAGCAGCAACCAACCGAACTGCCCTTCTTCCAGGCTCCACTGCGGGTGCACCACCAGCAGCGCCACCGCCAGCAAAAACAGGATGGGCAGACACGCCAGGCGCACCAGCACACCGGCCATGATCAGCAGCGGACACAGCACCTCGGCGAAAATCGCCAGGATCAGGGTCGGTGCTGCGCCCAAGTGAAACGGGTCTTCGATGCGGGTCAGTTCGACGCTGTAGTGCAACAGCTTCGGCAACCCATGGACCCACAGCAAAAACAACGCGCCACTCAGGCGCAGGAACAACAAGCCCAGATCCTGCAGCGGGCGCTCATCGGTCATGTTCATCGGTGGGCTCCATCCGCGGCGATCGAGGCCGCCGCTGGCAGCGGTTGGGACATGTGGCTGGCAATGCGCGAACGCAGCCAGCGCTCGGCCGGGTCGTTGTCATGCACCCCGCTCCAGACCATCGACAGCTCGGCGGCATTGATCTCGAACGGAGGGTCCTCGGCGCGCAGCGCACAGCCTTCCACCAGCGCGCAGGCGGCGTAGTCGGGCACGGTGGCGATCAGCTCGGTGCCGGCCAGCAAGGCCCGTAGCCCGCTGAATTGCGGCACCGCCAGCACCACTTTGCGGGTCCGGCCGATGCGGGCCAGGTCCAGGTCGATGTTGCCGCTCAGGTCGCCCGAGAACGAGACCATGGCGTGGGGACGCGAGCAGTACTCGTCCAGGGTCAAGGGGCCCGGGCGCTTGTCGCCACGCAAGACCTTGCAAGGGATGTCCCGCAGTTTCTTGCGTTTGGCATTGGCCGGCAGATCGGTGGTGTAGCTGACACCGACGCTGATTTCACCGCTGGCCAGCAGCGACGACATCAGCAGGAAATTGGCCCGGCGCACCACCACGATGATCCCCGGCGCTTCTTCGCGCAGTTGGCTCAGCAACGGTGGAAACAGGCCGAATTCGGCATCGTCGGACAGACCGATACGAAACACGTCGCAACTGGTGGACGGATCGAACGCCTTGGCCCGGCTGACCGCGCCAGAGATGGTGTCCATGGCCGGTTGCAGCTCTTGCAGGATCGCCAGGGCTCGCGGGGTCGGTTCCATGCCGCGACCGTGGCGGATCAGCAACGGGTCATCGAACAGATCCCGCAGCCGCCCCAGCGCCGCGCTCACCGCCGGCTGGCCCATGAACAGCTTTTCGGCGACGCGGGTCAGGTTTTTCTCGAACATCAGCGCCTCGAAGATCACCAGCAGGTTCATGTCGAGGCGGCGTAAATCGTTGCGGTTCATGGGTGTTGGTCCTGTCGAATACCGATCCTGTGGGAGCGAGCTTGCTCGCGATAGCCGGGTGTCAGTCGGCGGCGATGTTGACTGTTGCGCCGCCATCGTCGGAACGCCGCCCGGAGCAAGCTCGTTCCCACAGGTGTGTGGCTTGATCAGCCCTGGATGAACGCCAGCAGGTCGGCGTTCAACCGGTCCTTGTGGGTATCGGTCAGGCCGTGGGGCGCGCCCGGGTACACCAGCAACTGTGAGTTCTTCAGCATTTTGGCGGCGGCGATGCCAGCCGTTTCGATGGGGACCACCTGATCGTCATCGCCGTGGACTACCAGGGTCGGCACGTCGATGTTGCGCAGGTCTTCGGAAAGATCGGTCTCCGAGAACGCCTTGATGCAGTCATAGGTGTTCTTGTGGCCGGCGAGCATGCCCTGCATCCAGAACCAGTCGATCATGCCTTGGGAGACTTTGGCGCCCGGACGGTTGGCACCGAAAAACGCGCTGGCCACATCTTTGTATAGCTGAGAACGGTCAGCCAGGGAGGCCTGGCGGAAACCGTCGAACACCTCCACAGGCAGACCGCCGGGGTTGGCCGGGGTCTTGAGCATCAGCGGCGTCACCGCCGAAATCAGGCCGAGCTTGGCGACACGGGCAGCCCCATGGCGACCGATGTAGCGCGCCACTTCGCCACCGCCGGTGGAGAAGCCGAGCAACACCGCGTCCTTCAAGTCCAGCCGCTCGATCAGCTCGGCGAGGTCATCGGCGTAGGTGTCCATGTCGTTGCCGTCCCAGGGCTGGCTGGAACGCCCGTGCCCACGGCGGTCATGGGCGATCACCCGATAGCCATTGGACGCCAGGAACATCATCTGCGCTTCCCAACTGTCCGAGTTCAACGGCCAGCCGTGGCTGAAGACCACCGGTTGACCACTGCCCCAGTCCTTGTAGTAAATCTCGGTGCCGTCGCGGGTAATGAAGGTGCTCATGACGTGACTCCTTGAGGTGGGTGGATCGCTTTATGGTCCGGCCATGGGAGGCACCTGCGTGAGTTAAACGTTGTTAATTTTTTCGGAACTGAAGTGTTAAAAACCCTCGCTGTTGTGGCGAGGGAGCTTGCTCCCGCTGGACTGCGCAGCAGTCCTAGAACTGTCACCTCGGCGTGTCAGATTGATTGGGGGTGAGGCCTTTGGGGCCGCTTCGCGGCCCAGCGGGAGCAAGCTCCCTCGCCACGGGGTTCTGTGTCTGGCAGACAGGCTGTGGGAAGCCCGCGCCGTTGCGCTTGACACAAAACCTGAGGAATATGCTCAGGTAAAGCCCAGGCACCGGACCAGAACATTGAGAGCAACATGAGCCAATACCTCAGCCTGCCCGTCGAACAGACGGTGCACTTCGGCCCTTACCGGGTCCATCCTCGCCAGCGCCTGGTGCTCGAGGGTGGGCAACCGTTGCGCCTGGGCAGGCGGGCCGTGGAGATTCTGCTGGTGCTGCTCGAGCACGCTGGCGAGGTGGTGAGCAAGCAGCAACTGATCGCCCGGGTCTGGCCCAGGAGCGTGGTGGAAGATACCAACCTGCGCGTGCACGTCGCGGCACTGCGCAAGGCCCTCGGGGATGGCCAGGCCGGGCAGCGCTACATCGTCACCGTGGCGCAGCGCGGCTACAGTTTTGTCGCGCCGCTGTCATTCGAACCGCTCGACCAATGGGCGCACATCCCTCATCCGTCGTTGACGCGCAACCTGCCGCTGCAGCGCACCCGCATGATCGGGCGCCAGGCCCTGGTGGAAAACCTGGTAGCCCAGCTACCGCGAAAACGCTTCATTACCTTGGTCGGTACCGGCGGCATCGGCAAGACCACCGTTGCCCTGCGGGTCGCTGAACGGCTGATCGGCCAGTACCGTGACGGCACTCATCTGCTGGACCTGGCATCGCTCAACGAAGCGGCCATGATCGCCCCCAACCTGTGCGCATTGCTCGACCTGCCACTGCAGAACGGTGATCCGCTGGACGCCATCGCCCGGCAGCTCAAGGAGCGGCATCTGCTGCTGGTCATCGACAACTGCGAGCACCTGATCGACGCCGTCGCCCTGCTCGCCGAAACCCTGCTGCGCGGCGCTCCTCACCTGCACATCCTGGCCACCAGCCGCGAAGACCTGCGCGCCGAAGGCGAACACGTGCAGCGCCTGGACGCCCTGGCGTTCCCGCCCCGGGAAATGCCCATCGAGGGCTATCCCGCCCTGGAATACCCGGCGCTGCAACTGTTTGCCGAGCGCGCGCTGGCCAGCCGTGACGACTTCGAACTGAGCGACCGCGAGGTGCCGTGGGTGATCGACATCTGCCGACGGCTGGATGGCATTCCCTTGGCCATCGAGCTGGCTGCCGCGCAAATCGGTCGTTTCACCCTGGAGGAGCTTCACCAGCAACTGCAAGACAGCGTCGCCCTGCTTCACAACGACGCCGACGCCGCCCCGCGCCAGCAAACCCTGCGCGCCACGCTGGACTGGAGCTTCGCGTTGCTCACGGCCTGCGAGCAGACCTGCCTGCGGCGGCTGGCGGTGTTCATGGGCAGTTTCAGCCTGGCCTCGGCCGCCGCAGTGATCGTCGGCCAGCATGTCGCGCCCGACCAAGTGCTGGTGTCGGTCAGCCAGTTGGTCGCCAAGTCGTTGCTCAATGTAGAGGTCGGCGATGAAGAGGTGCGCTATCGCCTGCTGGACACCACCCGCCGCTATGCCTTGGAGCAACTGGCCGAAGCCGGGGAGCTGGCAGCCAGCCAGGAACGCCATGCCGAGCGCTGCCTGGCGCTCATGGGACAAGCGGAAAGCGATTGGGAAAACACCCCCACCCGACTGTGGATCACCCGCTACGCCGACTATCGCGACGACATCCGCGCGGCGCTCGACCGAGGCTTGGGCCCGCAAGGTTCACACGCCGTCGCGATCCGCCTGACTGCCCGTACCCTGCCCCTCTGGCAGGAGCTGTCGCTGCTCAAGGAACACGGCCTCTACGTCAACAAAGCGCTGCAATTGTTGCGGGCCAGCCCCGCGCCGTGCCCGCGCTTGACCCTGGCCCTGGAACTGGCCCACGCCAGTTTCAACTACCACACCGAGGGTGGTACGCCGGCCACTGTCCGCGCCTTCGCCACGGCCCGGCAACTGGCCCGGCAATGCCAGGAACTGGCCGGCGAACTGCGGGCCGTGTCCGGGCAAATGACCGTCGACCTCAGTTGCGGCGACTACCAACAGGCCCTGGCACACAGCCGGGATTTCGACCGGTTGGGCTTGCAGGGCGACCCGACCCTGTCCTTGAGCACTCAACGCCTGCGGGTGCTGGCGCTGCATTTCACCGGCGACCAGGGCGCGGCGCGGCGCGAAGCCGAACAGGTGATCCAGCGCCTGGCCCAAAGCGGTCACCTCAGCCGCTTCAGCCACGGCTTCGGCGTGCAATACGATCAGAGCGTGGCCGCGCTGACGGTTCTGGCGCGCATCCTCTGGCTGCAAGGTTTTGCTGAAAAAGCCCGGCGCACAGCCAACCTGGCACTGCAAATCGCCTTGCAGATCAACCACGGCATTTCGATCTGCTACACCTTGGCGCTGACCGGTTGCGTGATCGCCCACTACACCGGCGATCATTCGATTGCCCGGGAAAGGCTCGACCTGTTGAAGCAACAGGCCGAGAAACATTCGGTGATGCTGTTCCACGACTGGGCTTGCCATTACGACCGCGCATTCGATAGCCAGCCCCTGGCCACACGCCCGACAAACGGCTTGATCCAGGACATCGCCGTCACCCTGCGTAGCGACTTCGTCAGCCCGGCGCAAATCGAACGGGCGCGCAGTGGCGCCGCGGGTTGGTGTTCGGCGGAGATCCTGCGGGCCGACGCCGAGAGCTTGCTGGCCCGGAACGAACCGTCTCTTGAAGAAGCAGCCGAAGCGCAACTGCTGGCCGCCCTGGGCATCGCCCGTCGTCACCAGGCCCTGGCCTGGGAACTGCGCAGCGCCACGTCCCTGGCCCGTTTGTGGCAGCGCCAAGGGCAGGCGCATGCTGCGCAGGCGCTGCTCGACCCCGTCTATCGCCGCTTCACCGAAGGTTTCGAGACCCCCGACCTATTGGAAGCCGGCGCGCTGCTCCAGGCGCTGACTTGACGGTTGGGGTCTTGAATGCCGGACTCCCCAAGCGCCTTGCAACACGTAACGCCGATGAAACACAGGCCACTGGCCACTGCGTCGCAATTTGTCCATGGCATAGGCGCGAGTGGTGTGGAGCAGATGGAAGCGCCCCCCTTCGGCAAGCGGCTCGACCATCAGGAGTGACGCGCCCACCAGCCGCGACAGCAGCGAGGGTAATTGCCCGACACTCAGCTCAGCGCAACTGATCACGGCCAGCGCCGCCTTGAGCGTAAACGGCCCCTCGAACACCGCCAGACGCTGGAATGCGGTTTTT
This sequence comes from Pseudomonas sp. 3JA, assembly GCF_036961705.1. Classification (NCBI taxonomy): domain Bacteria; kingdom Pseudomonadati; phylum Pseudomonadota; class Gammaproteobacteria; order Pseudomonadales; family Pseudomonadaceae; genus Pseudomonas; species Pseudomonas sp. 3JA. Next base: position 68,269 of record NZ_JBAMDJ010000005.1, on the reverse strand, counting down.
TCGTCAGTGCTCAAACGCTCGAAACTCGAGTCCAACACCGCCTCCAGGCTGCGGTGCCGGGCCACCGCCGTACGCCGCCCGACGCTCAAGAGGGATAAACCGTGATCCAGTTGTTCCAGGACCCCTGCCACTCCCAAGGCATCGACCTGGGCCGCCGCCAATTCCAACGCCAGCGGCAATCCGTCCAGGCGCTGGCAGATCTGCGCAAGCGTCCGCCAGTCGCGACCACCCGGCCTGAAGCCCTGCTGCCGGGCGCCGACCCGCTCGATCAGCAACTGCACCGCCGGGCATGCCTCGATCTGGTGCTCCGGTTCCAGGGGCGACGCCACGGCCAGGCCCGGCAGTGACACAATTCTTTCGTCGGGCAAGTCCAAGGGTTCGCGACTGCTGACCAGCAACGACACCCCGGGCGCCGCAGCCACTGCCTGGACCAGCTCCCGACAAGCATCGAGCAGGTGCTCGCAACCGTCGAGCACCAGCAACATCCGATAGGGTTCGAGAGAGCGGGCCAACGCCCCCTGCTCCACGCCCAGCACACCGGCCACTTGCGCCACCACTTGCGAGGGGTCGCTGACGGCCGCCAGGTCAACGAACCAGGCACCGTCCTTAAAGTGTTCGAGCAGCAGTTCCGCCACCCGCACCACCACGGTGGTCTTGCCGACCCCGCCGGGGCCGGTCACGGTGGTCACGGCTTGACGGGGCACTTGCGCCAGTAACCGCCCCAGGACTTTGTCGCGACCCACCACCGGGTTCAAGCGCCTGGGCAGGTTGTGTCGCTCGGTTTGTGGACTGAAAGGCGACTCAACGCGCGCTTGCGCTACCAGGGGCAACGCAAGGCAATAGCCTTGTCGAGGATGATTGAGGATATAGCGAGCACCACCGCGCCCATCACCGAAGGCCCGCCGCAGCGCCGCAATGTGCACCCGCAGGTTGATGGCCTCCACGACGCTGTCCGGCCAGACGTGGGCGATGAGTGTTTGCTTGCTGACGTACTGGCCGGCGTGCTCCACCAGCACCTGCAAGACATCCAGGGCACGGCCACCCAGTGCGAGGGGCTGGCCGTCACGGGTGACCAGCCGCTGCTGCCGGTAGAAGACAAACGGACCGAAGCCCACCGACGGCTCGCTATCGGGTTTGACGAAACTGTTCATGGGCGATCCAGCGCCGGATAACTGGTACGAGCGTCCGTGTGCGGATTCACCGGACACGTCTACCCAGGCTCCTGCGCATCCTTTCCAAAGGGTTCGCCGCTATCTTGGCAGGCGCAGGCCTCAGGACAATGCTGGCACAGGGAGCGCCACGGACATCACAGTGCCCTGGACGGACACCGATGGCTCAACTGAACTGCTGGCGATACTGCACCGGGGTCAGGCCGAGCTTTTCACCGAACAAAAAGCGCATGTGCCGCACGCTGCCGAAGCCACTGCGAAACGCCACGGTCTTGAGTGGCAGGTCGGTGGTTTCCAGCAACTGACGCGCCCGGTCAATGCGCGCGCCTTGCAGGAACTCCATGGGTGTCATCTTCACCTCACGGGCGAAGACCCGGGCGAAATGCCGCGCACTCATGGCAGCCAACGCGGCCATGCGCTCGATGGTGAAGGGTTCTTCCAGATGTTCCATCACATGATTCTGCACGCGGGTAATGGCCGATTCCTGCGTCGACACCGCCGCCACCGAGGGGCTGAACTGCGCCTGTCCGCCCTGGCGTTTCATCACCACCAGCAGCACCTTGGCCACGTCCAACGCGACTTTGCGACCGTGATCCTGAGCGACGATGGACAAGGCCAGGTCGATTCCGGCGGTGACACCGCCGGAGGTGATCAGGCGGCGGTCCTGCAGGAAGATCTTGTCGGTTTCCACCAGGGCCTTGGGGAAACGTTGGATCAGGCGTTCGGTGTAATGCCAGTGGGTGGTGACGCGATAACCGTCGAGCAAGCCCGCCTCACCGAGCACAAAGGCGCCGGTGCAGATGGAGCCGTAGCGCGTGGCCCGTTGCGCCGCGGCCCGCAACCAGGTGTGCAGCCCCGGATGCTGGTCGTTATAGGCCCCCGGCCCGCCCGGTACCAGCAACACGTGATAGGCCGCCCATGCCTGGTCGATATGGATATCGGCCTGCACCGACACGCCGTTGGACGCCCGCAACGGCCCGCGCTCGGTTCCCAGGGTCAGCAATTGATAACGCTGATCCGCTGCGAGGTAACGATTGGCGATGGAAAACACCTCCAGAGGCCCGGCCATGTCGAGCAGCAAAAAATCCGGGAACAGCACCATTGCAACGGTTCTCATTTAAAAAGACGCCAAAAAAATCCAGAAACTATAAATGCCCCCTGCGGGAGCAAGCTCGCTCCCACAGGGTTCTCGTCAGCATTATGTCGAAGCGAAGCACCCGCCGGTAGGCATTCTCGATTGTCTACCATTAACGGACAGTCTTTCGTTTTCAACCCGCTTATTGAGCATCTGGATAACCATTAACCTTCTTCTGAACCCGGCGAACGGCCCAGTCGTCGCCCACAGACATCAGGAGAATTGACCATGCTGACCCTTCGCAAAGCTTCGGACCGCGGCATTGCCCGCCACGGCTGGCTGACCTCGTTCCACACCTTCTCGTTCGCCAGCTACCGCGACCTCAACGAACAAGGCTTCTCCGACCTGCTGGTCATCAACGATGACCGGGTCGCCGCCGCCAAGGGTTTCGGCCAGCATCCCCACCGGGACATGGAGATCTTTTCCTACGTGCTTGAAGGGGCCCTGGAACACAAGGACACCCTGGGCACGGGCTCGGTCATCCGCCCCGGTGACGTGCAGTTGATGAGCGCCGGCAGCGGCGTGGCCCACAGCGAGTTCAACCACAGTGCGGACGAGCCGGTGCACTTCCTGCAGATCTGGATCGTGCCCAACGTCAGTGGCGCCACGCCACGCTATCAACAGGAGCATTTCAGCAGCGAGCAGAAACGCGGTCGCCTGCAATTGATCATCTCCCCGGACGGCACCGACGGCTCGCTCCAGGTGCGCCAGGATGCACGGGTCTACGCCGGGCTGTTCGATGGTGAGCAAAGCGCCACCCTGACCTTGGCGCCGGAACGCTATGCCTACGTGCACGTGGCACGAGGCGCTGTCGAGCTCAATGGCCTACCACTGCAGGAAGGTGATGGCGTGCGGGTGCGCGAGGAGCAAATCCTGACCTTGAGCAACGGCAAGGATGCCGAAGTGCTGGTGTTCGATCTGCGGCCTCAGGAACTGCCACAGATGCCCTGAAGCAACCCCATGAACCCTTGTGGGAGCGAGCCAGCTCCCACAAGGGTTATCTTGCGCATAACGCTAAGAAAGATTCGAAAGTCCTGAATCCATGATCAATGACGTATTTCAGGCGAAAAACATCTAAAAAAAGTCAGGCGACCTGAATAATCCAGGCTTTGATAATGGAGGGGTCGCGCATTAGGAAAGATGCACCGGGCCGGAATGCGTTCCGTCTGTTGCCACGAGCCAGGCCGATCTATAAAGTTCCCGAAATAGTTTTGTTTCTGACCAATGGTCACTGCATACTTCCAACACAAATTGACCCCATGCGCGCACCAAGGCAAAATAATTTCACTTTGCCATCAATTCTCCTGACTTGCTTATTCACGGAAGAAAGCATGAAAACCGTTATATCCCTCGCGTTACTCTCTATTGCGTGCAGTGCGGCTGCGGACGTCCAGAACATCAAGTACCTCTACGATGATTCGGATGCCGTGTACTCCATCGTTTCGTTTGTCGACAGCGGTTCAGCCATCCAGGCCACCGTACAAAGATCGGGCACTTACTTCACCAACTACACGAAGCTTGAACTCGACTGCGCCAACCGCAATGTTCGACACATGGGGATGTACAACAGTCTTTCAGGGGTGGAAAAAGCTCAGTTCGACCAGATGGAAGGGCGAATCATCGATGGATCGATAGCCGACGAAGTCGGAAAAGTGCTGTGCAACGACACCTCCTTGACCGCTTCGAAAGCCGCGCCACAAACTGAAGACCTGCCCACCGAAACACAAACAGACGATAACACCTGACTTGCGTTCGTCGCGCAGGAACTGTGTGGGAGTAAAGCTTGCCCCCACATAGCTCCCGCGCTACGGCGCGGCAACGCCCTCGCCCCCTGAAAATTCCTCTCTGATCAGCCTGCGTCTTCATCGCACGGTTTGTTTGCGCTCCGATTTCGAGCGATAGCTACCAGGCGGCACACCAAAAAAATCCCGGAAACGACGCTGGAAGTGCGGGGAGCTGACGAAGCCCGTCGCCACGGCGATTTCGGTCACGGATCGATTGGTTTGCTGGATGAGCTGGCGGGCACGCGTCAAGCGCAGTTCCAGGTAATAGCGTGTGGGCGTCGCACCGAGAAAACTGCAGAACCGCCGCTCCAACTGCCGCTTGGAAATCTTGACGCATGCCGCCAGCTCATCGATGGTCAACGGCTCTTCTACGTTTTGCCACATCAGTTCCAGAGCCAGCTTGAGGCTTTCCGGCAACGTCGGGTCGGTTTCGACGAAGACTGGAGGCAAGTCCGTCGCATCATCGCCAGACTCGTCACAACGAAGAATTTCCTCGATGGCGCCCACGAGCGCCGCCCCGCCCGTCTGGCGAATCAATTGGAGCATCATGCGCAGCGAACTGTTGGCCCCCGCGCAACTGACCCGCTCCCGATCAACGACATAGGCCCGGCTGGACACCTTCACATGGGGAAACACCTCCGCCATCATGGCGCGGCTTTCCGGGTGGACAGCGCATTCGAAACCGTCCAGCAGATTGGCATCGGCCACAAAGAAGACGCCGTTCCACAGTCCTCCCAGTATCGTCCCAGACGCCGCGTTGGCACGCAGCTTGCGCCGCAGCAAGGGATGGCCTTGCAACTTCACGCGAAAGCCCCCGGCGACAATCAGCACATCCTGGTTTTCCGGCATCTGCGCCAGTTCGATGTCGGTCGAGATGACAATGCCCAGGTCGCTTGTGACTTGCCCACCTGAAACCCCCACCGTCAGCACTTCATAGAGGGGCATGTCGCTCATCAGATTGGCGGTCACCAACGCGTCCACCGCACCGGTGAAGGACATCATCGAGAAATTATCCATCAATACAAACGCGACGCGGATCGGCACCTGGCTGGCGGGCGCTGATCCGAGCGGTCGATAAGCCATGTTCTTGTTTTTGAGTACGCTCTCGAATGCGCTTGGCATAGGGCCTCGTTAATACATCAAAGACGATGATGATTGGCTGCACGTGGGGGCCTTGAGCCGCAGGGCGAAGGCGCAGAGCAAACCACGCTATCTTCCAGGCTAGTCAAGCCGGCTGCAATCGCGCCTGCGCCGTCCACCGGTCGGTCCGCGCCATAATGGAAAGCCTCAAGTGCCTACGACTTTGGTCGATACACTGTCAGTAGGCATGGGCGCTTTTCCCTTCCAGAGACTCGCAACGCCAACCACTGCTGTTTCCGCCGTTCCAACACTTAAAATATTCCGCGGGAGAAGTCATGAATATCAAACAGAAGCTGACATGGGCGTTCGCGACCATCGCCTGCCTCCCGGTTATCCTGGTGGCGGTGCTTGTCGTGCTGAACCTGCGCGACGCCGCAAAAGCCAACTTCCTGGACAGCAGTGGTCGTGAGATTCGCCAGATCGACAACGGCATGAAGCAGTTTTTCGATGGCATCAGCCAGAACGTCGAGTTCTTTGCCAAGGATCCCCGGGTCATCGCGGCCAAAGGGCTGAAAAACTACGCCGGTGCCGACGCCGCACAACAGCCATTCCCCGAGATCAACCAGCAGCTTCTGGATATCTTCGAGAGATTCGCCAAGAGCCACCCCACCACCGCCTACCTTTCCGTGGGCATGGAGGACGGCGGCTATGCCAGTTGGCCGGACGATCCCAAAATGGCCAACTACGACCCGCGCGTACGTCCATGGTACAAGGCCGCGATGGCCGCACCGGGCACCAACGTACGCACGGACGCCTATTATTGGGCGCCGGACGACGTATCGCTGATTGGCACCGTACACACCGTCGCCGACGCCAGTGGCAAACCCATCGGCGTGGTCGGCCTGGACGTGTCGCTCAAGCAGCTCACCGAACTGGTCAAGAACATCAAGCTGGGTGAAAGCGGCTACCTGATGCTGGTCGAAGCCAACGGCAACGTCCTGGTGGACGCTGCCGATGCCAAGCACAACTTCAAGCCGCTGGCCGACCTTGGGCCCAACTATGCCGAGCTGGCCAAAAGCAGCGATGGCGTGACCCAGATCGAGATCGACGGCGTGCCCTACATGGCCAACGTGGTCAGCTCCAAAGGGTTGGGCTGGCGCTTCATCGGCCTGATCAAACGCGATGAAGTGATGGCCGAGGCTTCGAGCCTGACTTGGCTGATCGCCGCCATTGCCGCCGTACTGGCCGTGGTGTTCGCTTTGGTGGGCGCCAGTTTCGCCAGCGTCATCGTGCGGCCGATTCGCGGCGTAGCCAATGGCCTGCAGGAAATCGCCGAAGGTGAAGGCGACCTCACCCGCAAGCTCACCGTACAAGGCAAGGACGAAACGGCCACCCTGGCGGGCTGGTTCAACCAGTTCCTGGGCATGATCGCGCAACTGATGCAGCGCATCGGCAGCGCCTCTTCCGACCTGCAAACCGCCGCAGCCGATACCAGCCACGTGGCCCAGAACATGAACGACGCTGCCGGGCGCCAGCGCCAGGCCGTGGAACTGGTGAGCACCGCGTTCAACGAAATGGTCGCCACCGCCAACGAAGTGGCCCGCTCTTGCAGCCAGGCCGCCTCCAGTGCGGACGAAGGCTATCGTGACGTGCACGACGGCCAGCATCACATCGGCGAAGCCACCGGCAGCGTGATGAAACTGAGCGATGACCTGCAAAAGTCGACCCAGACCATGCAGGCGCTGGAACAAGACAGCAAGAACATCAACACCATCCTCGACACCATTCGCTCGATCGCCGAGCAGACCAACCTGTTGGCCCTCAACGCCGCCATCGAAGCCGCGCGGGCCGGCGATCAAGGTCGCGGGTTCGCCGTAGTGGCTGACGAAGTCCGGGCGCTGGCACGGCGTACCGCCGATTCCACCGGCGAGATCGACAGCCTGCTGGGTAACCTTGCTCGTCGCACCCAGGAAGTCACCCAGCAGATGCAAAGCAGCCTGCAGGTGTCGCAAACCAGCGTGGAACGCATCCAACAGGCCCGCGACAGTTTCGACAAGATCCGCAACTCGGTGGACTCGATTCGCGACCAGAATACGCAGATCGCCACGGCGGCAGAGGAGCAGCACCAGGTGGCCGAAGACATCAACCGGCACATCGCGCAGATCCATGCTGATGCCCAGTTGGTCGAGGAATTCGCTCACTCGGCACAGACCGGCTCGGGGCGTTTGACGGATATTTCCGGGCAGCTCAAGGGCTTGGTGGGGCGCTTCAAGTTCTAAACCGGGCTTACGTCCACTGAAGATCAAATGTGGGAGCGAGCTTGCTCGCGAATGCGTTGTCACAGCCAATGAATATGCTGGATGTGCCGGCCTCTTCGCGAGCGCTCCCACAGGGAGCACTACCCTTTCGCTTTGATCGCATACATCCCACCCGCAATCACCAGACACGCACCCACCACCGTCCAGGTGTCTGGCAGCTCGCCGAATACCAACAGGCCAATCAGCGTGGCAAACACCAGCAGCGTGTAGTTGAACGGCTGGAGTGTGGTCGCAGTTGCATACTTCAGCGCCTGGAGAAATAACAGCTGGGCTACCACGCCTGTCGTGGAAAGCACCGCAATCAGGCCCCATTGCATCGGGCTCGGAGCCACCCATCCGGGAAGGCCCAACAAGGTGATGGTGATCGCGCCGAAGAACCCCATGTAAAGCATGTTCGTGGCGAACGAATCATGCTGGCTGATCCGACGAGTCAGCACGCTGAAGACAGCGAACCCCAAGGCAGACAAAAGCGGGATTAGTGCTACAAGCTCGAAAACACCGGTGCCAGGCCGAAGGATAACCAGCGTCCCCGTGAAGCCCATGGCCGCGGCAACCCATCGACGAACACCGATGAACTCCCCCAGAAATACCCCAGCCAACGCCAGAGTCATCAACGGGAACACCGCATACAGGGCATGCATTTCAGCCAACCCCAGATAGCGCAACCCCAATCCAAACAAGACAATTTCGCCCACCCCAATCAGGGAACGGATGACCTGCTGGTAAGGGTGGCGGCTTCGACAGGCCGTGCGCAGGCTTCCTTGATAGACGCTATAGCCGACAGCAAAAGCCAGGAATGCCCAATAGCGCACCATCACCAACTGCGCGATTGGGAGGTCTTTGACCAGCACCTTGGTGATCCCATCCTGACTTGCGAAGACCAGCATTGAGAGAAGGCACAAGAGAATGCCGAACTGAGGCCTGGGAACATTGTAAGCACGTACCGCAGTGTCCAATTGATCGCTCATGACTCATTCCATTTCGATGGGAGTTGCTGCTTCGTGACAACATCATTCACGCCCGGCACGCCATTCGCGTAATCGTAAGTCAGCTTTCGCGCCGATGCTCAGGAATGGTTGCGGGGGAAGATTTCTGGGCGAGTCATAATTCGAGAATACTTCAACCAGAGGCGATTTCAGCCCCACTACTGCCTCAGCAGCTGCAATCCCGGCAGCCGTGGATTTCGATGCGCCCAAGCCATTGCAAGCACAGGCAGCAAACAGCCCAGGTTCGATCTCTCCGAAAATCGGTACGCTGTTCCAGGTCAGCGCCATCGGACCACCCCATCGATACTGCATCTTCACGCCGGTAAGGTTGGGGAATCGATCAGCGAATTTTCCATCGTGAACGCGCCCTGCACTTCGCACGTGCCCCTCATTGATTTCCAGCCCGGCGTGATAGGAATAACGCGAACGGATCAGGATGCGATCACCATCAGCGCCACTTACCCGGCGTACGGTCGTGCCCATGGGCAGCGCCGGCGTGGCCGCCCAGTCTCGTTTCCCGCTCAAGCGTCGAGGGTCAAAAGGCTCCGACATCGACGCATAGGTAAAGACATGCAGCAGCTGCCCAGGAAACAGGCCAAAGCTCTGTGCATGACCGTTGTTGGCCAAAATGATGCGTTTGGCCGTTACGGTGCCCTTGGATGTTTTAACTGACCAGCCTCCTGGCTGCTTGTCGAAAGACCGGACCGCAGAGTTCTCATACAGCGTTACCGGACTGCGCAGACTGTCTGCAACCGCTCGTATGTAGGCCGCTGGCTGCACCATCACCGTACCGGGCATGTAGAGCCCGGAGGTATAGAGTTGACTGCCAGTCACCTCATGAATGCCTTTGGCATCCAGGATTTCATGGGACTCATTGAGCCCTTGCAGTTGTCGGGCATAAGCCTTGATGTGAGCATCGCCTTTCTGGCTGATAGCCACACTGTAGCGACCGCATGGGTCAATGATATCGCGCCCCCAGCCGTACTCCTGCGCCATGTCCGTGGCCAAGCCGATCGCCGTGCGATAGAGCGTGATGTCCCGTCGAGCCCGGTCGGTTGACGAGCCACCGAAATCTTCCGAGCTGACTTCATGGGGCAAATCAATGATGAAGCCTGAATTGCGCCCGGTGGCCCCCTCTGCGACAACACCGGCTTCCAGTATTACAACCCGCAGTGTCGGATCGAGCTGGGATAACCGTCGTGCGGCAGAGAGGCCGGCAAAGCCCGCGCCGATGATCGCCACATCCGCGGTCATCGCCCCCTCCAGCGGTGCGGTTGGCACACGCGCTGCAAGCATGGCGACCCAAGCGGGAACACTGCTGTTTTTTGGAAACTTGTTGGCCACGTACATGACTGTTGCTCCCAATGTCGTCAAGCGAGATCTGACTCGAGAGCAATCAGCGGCTCAAGGGCTGCCTTGAGCACGTCGATTTTATCGGCGGACAAACGCGCCAGTGGCCGACGCGGATTCCCCGCCCCATAACCGCTGATCTCAGCGCCGGCATAGACCGACTGCACATAGTCACCCTGCCAGATCAGCGACATCACCGGCTCGATCGACCGCCAGATCTCCCGGGCACGTGTCCAGTCCTGTTTCATGGCGGCATCCACCACCGCAACGCACGATCGCGGCGCCATGTTCGCTCCGCCCCAGATCAGGCCCGCCGCACCGGCAAAGAGCGCGTAGGGCACCAGCGGGTCGGCGCCATTCATCGTAGGCAGCCCAGTGCGAACCAACGAGGCTTGAGCGGCAAGGTCGCCGCTGCTGTCCTTGACCGACACGAAGTTCGGAATCTCGCTCAACTGGCGAAACAGCGACGGGGTCACTTCTACGCCCACGGCCTGAGGCACGTTGTAGCCAATGATCGGCAGCCCGGCTTCGGACACCGTGGAGTAGAAGTCAACGATGCCCTGGTCGTCAGTTGGGCCTTCGAAAAACGGTGGGAGCACCATGACGCCATCGGCTCCACATTCGGCAGCATGGCGGGTGCGCTCCACCACCTCGTCGACCAATAACGCAGAGGTCTGCACAATGACGCGAGCACGCCCATTGATGACTTTGGCGCCGAAGGCAACCAATTGCCTGGATTCTTCCTGGCTCAGGTACACATGCATGCCGGTCCCGGAACTCAGGACAAAACCCTGCACGCCGGCAGCCAGGTAGCGCTCAAGCAATGTCTCGAAACGCGGATAGTCGATCTTGCCTTGGGCATCGAAAGGTGTAGTAACGGCCAGGTTGATGCCCGAAAAAGGGAATGCGGACATTGAATCAAGCCCCTTCTTCATCGCTGGAGAGATCCAGCCAAATGGTTTTCAACTGGGTGTACTGATCGTGGGCATGCAGCGAGTTGTCGCGGCCACCAAAACCTGATTGCTTGTAACCGCCAAAGGGTGTGGTGATGTCACCTTCTCCAAACGAGTTGACGGTCACTGTCCCGGCCTTGAGGGCGCGGGCGACACGCATGGCTCGCTTGCCGTTGTCCGTGAACACCGAGGCGGCGAGTCCGTAGTCCGTGTCGTTGGCCACCGCCACCGCTTCTTGGAGGCTGCTGACGGTGATTACCGTGAGGATTGGGCCGAAGATTTCTTCGCGCGCAGGTCTTGCGTCATTGCTGGAGGCCTCGATGATGGTCGGGTGTACATACCGCCCCTGGCTGGTCTGCCCACCGAAGAGCACCGGCTCACCCTGGCCCAGGTAGGAGCTGACTTTGCTGAAATGTTCGGTAGACACCAACGGGCCAACGCGGTTGGCCGGATCGAGTGGATCACCCACATGCCAGTCGCTGGCGAAGTGCTTGATGCGCTCGACCAGGGCGTGCTTGATATCCTCATGCACGATCAATCGAGAGATAGCGGAACAGTTCTCCCCCATGTTCCAGAACGCACCATTCACAATATGCGAGGCAACACTGTCCAGATCACTGACATCGTCCAGGACGATGCAAGGGTTCTTTCCACCCATCTCCAGCACCACTTCCTTGAGGTTGGTCTCGGCGGAGTATTTCAGGAAGCGACGCCCGGTATCTGTCGAGCCCGTGAAAGAGATGACGTCGATATCAGGGTGACGGCCAATGGGCTCACCGACCTCAACCCCGCCGCCGGTCACGACGTTGAAGACCCCGGCGGGGATGCCGGCTTCCAAGGCCAACTGAGCAACGCGCAGGGTCGTCAACGAGGTTTCTTCTGCCGGCTTGACCACCAAGGAGCAACCGGCGGCCAGCGACGGGCCGATTTTCCACGCCAGCATCAACAGCGGGAAGTTCCAAGGCAAGACCAGGCCAACCACACCGATGGCCTCACGAACAACCAACGCCACATGACCGTCGGACGCAGGAGACACCTGGTCATAGATCTTGTCGATGGCTTCGGCGTGCCAGCGCAGGCAGTTAATGGTTTCCGGCACATCGACGGTCTGGCAGTCGAAAATGGTCTTGCCACTGTCCAGGCTTTCCATCACCGCGAGCTCCAGCGCGTTTTCTTCGATCAACGCAGCCAGGCGCAGGATCGCCTGCTTACGCGCACTGGGATGAAGCTTTGACCAACGACCATCATTGAACGCGGCCCGCGCGGCGGTGACGGCCACGTCCACATCGGCAGACGAACAAGCGGCCACATCGGCGAGGTGCTCGCCATTGGCGGGATTGACTGTACTGAACGTTGCGCCGGAAAGTGCCGAGCGTATTTCACCATCGATCACAGTCTTACTTGGCAAGGTCAGTTGCCGAGCAATCGACTGGTATTCTTCTGTTGTTTTCAACTGAGTCATTATGGTCTTCCCCGCATTCTTTTTTTGAACGATAGATACCGATAACGTGATCACTAAAACGGTTACCGGATCGGCACTGATGGCAACTCGTTACTCATTCGAATGCTGCCGATATTCGACGCCGAACAACCAACGCCAGCGGAAACTGAATTTCCGGGCAGGCGAATACGACACGAACCACGCCGATATCAACCAGCACTCGTATTTGTTCGTTCAGGAAAGAGTGGTCATTCCTTCACCTTGAGACACGCGTTAGTTCTTGGCTCTCAAGGTGAAAGAATAAAGACAGGCGGGAACAGCACACAGCGACTTTTATGTGGAGCAACTGATGATCTGCGGTTATGTAAGGGCTACGTCCGGCGCCTCTAACCCCTCCGTATCGAACTGTGCCAAGAGCCAGTCGCGCAGCTTGCAGCAGCTTGGATCGCGCGCTTTGTCTTCATTGAAATTCAAATAGTGAAGGGTTTCCTTGTGCACCAGCTTTTCCTCGACCGGGCGCACCAGCAGCCCCTTCTCAATCAGCGGCGCTACCAGATGATGCCAGCCCAACGCGACCCCCTGACTGCCCAGCACGAGCTGGATCAAGAGGCTGTAGTCGTTGGCGTTGAAAAAGTGAGACGCCTTGCTGGATCGCGCCTTGAGGTCGATATCGTAGTGAGCGAGCCATCCATACCAGTCCAAATGCTCGGCCACTTGCGAGCGTCCGAAGGGGCTGAGGTTCAGTAACGCGCTGTCGCGAAGACCATGGATGGATTGCAGTTCCGGATGCTGTTCCAGATAGAGCGGTGTGCACACTGGGTAGATGACATCGCACATCAGAGGCTCGCTGTGATAGCCGTCGTGACTCTTCATCATCTTGCAGATGATGATGTCCGGATGCACCCCCGTATCCATTGACAGGAAGTTCTGGGTCACCACCAGGTTGAGATCAATCTCAGGGTAGGCTTCGAAAAAAGCCGGCAGTCGCGGCCCGAGCCAAAAGTTGGTGAAGGCCGGCGAACAGCACAGCGTGACCACATGCTTGGAGACAGCATTATTGCGCATACGCTCAGCGGCCTGAGCGATGCTGCTGAATGACAACTGCACCACATCATAGAAGTTGGAGCCGGCGTTGGTCAGCTTGACGGCACGCCCTGCCCGATCGAAAAGCTCGGTGCCGAGATGCTCTTCCAAATCCCGGATATGGCGACTGATGGCGGCCTGCGTCACGCAGAGCGCTTCAGCGGCCCGGGTAAAATTCTGATACCTGGCCGCGGCCAGGAAGGCCTTGACCGCGCGCAGCGAGGGCATCTTGATCAGCGCCTGATCGGGTTCGGTCTGCTTAACCATGACAGTAGATCATCATTACCCCATAAAAAATGTCGATTCTTCAGGCCTATGGCCTCGTCCTAGACTGTTTGCAAGCAGTAGCGACCGCAATCCGGCGCATCCATGCCGTAAGGCTAGCTCAATTGGACACAGCGTTGAAACAAGTTCGCAGCGTTGCCAAGTCAGCGATTTATCTGGGCGACCAGAAACGCTGCACCAAGCCCCGATAATAAGGAGTGCATGAAAGAGATGCCTAAGTACACCGATGTATTAGACCTGATCAAGCAGCGTAAACCGCAGCATGGTCTTCCTGGCGCCGCTTATTCTGATGCCGATTTGTATCGCCAGGATCTGGAGCAGATTTGGCATCGGGAGTGGATTTTTGCGGGGCACACGTTTGAATTGGAGAAGCCAGGCCAGTACCTGACCTTGCAGATCGGTGATTACCCGGTAGTCATAGTACGAGGAAAAGACGGTGACGTCCGCGCGTTCCACAACGCTTGTCGCCATCGTGGCTCGAAAGTCTGCACCGAGGAAAAAGGCAAGGTGGCGAAACTGGTCTGCCCCTACCACAAGTGGACGTTCGAACTCGATGGCAAGCTTCTCTACGCCGGCAACATGGGCCCGGACTTCAACGCGGCCGACCATGGACTTATACCGGCGCATTGTGAAGTGGTGCACAGCTACATTTATGTCTGCGTCGCCAAAGTGGCACCGGATTTCGAGAAGTTCCGCAGCGCTGTTTCGCCGTTCATTGGCCCTCACCATCTGGAAGACTGCAAAGTTGCCTTCGAAGCTCACCTGGTCGAAAAAGGTAACTGGAAACTCGTCTTCGAGAATAATCGCGAGTGCTATCACTGTGACGGGACCCACCCTGAACTGCTGAAGTCGTTTGTAGAAAACGTATCTGTCCAGGGCATCGGCGGTGACGAAGATCCCGAGCTTGCCGCCCATTGGGATACCTGCGAGGCAGCAGGGTTGGCCAGCCGGATCAACATGGACCCTGCGGGTCAATATCGAATGACCCGGATTCCCCTCAGTGATGGTGCCAGCAGCTACACGATGGACGGCAAGCCTGCCGTCACCGGACGCCTGGATCGCAGTGGCGTCGATAATATCGGAGCGCTGCTGTACTTCAACTATCCATCGACCTGGAATCACTTTCTTGGCGACCACGCACTGAGCTTCCGAGTGTTGCCTCGAGGTCCGGGCGAGACCGTCGTGACCACCCGCTGGTTGGTGCACAAGGATGCACAGGAAGGGGTGGACTACGATATCGAGCGCCTGACCAAGGTCTGGATGGCGACCAATGACCAGGACCGACGCCTGGTAGAAGGAGCCCAGGTCGGCGTCACGTCACCCGCTTATCAACCGGGCCCGTACTCACCGCTGGTAGAGAATGGCGTAAACCAGTTCGTCGACTGGTACTGCGAGGTCATGACCCGGCGCCTGACGGAAGCGGCTTCAAGCGTTCTATAAGCAGCGCAAACCGAGGCGAACCGGACATAAACCGTCCATTTGATTTAAAAGTTTCCATACATAAATAAGAACATGGCATTGGACGCCTCATAAAGGTGGCTAATGCCATAACGGGTGCGCATGAGCCAGGGATGACCCAACAGTTCAAGGCAGAACTATGGCGCACCGTAATGACTCACGTTCGGTATTCGAACGGACTGCCAATATGCGCTTGCCCTCCAGCTGTAATAGCGACTGAGACAAGTTAAATATTTGGTCATAAAGATAAGAAGAGGGTCGTATGAGCCATGACGATGAAATTCTTTCGGTAAAAAACATTTTTAAGGTCTTTGGTTCTAATCCAGACATCGCCATGAAAATGCTGCGCAATGGCGCCGACAAGAACGAGATTTTTGATAAGACCGGCCATGTGGTTGGTGTATTTGATGCAAGTTTCTCGGTCAAGCGAGGCGAAATTTTCGTGATCATGGGGCTGTCAGGTTCTGGCAAATCGACCATGGTGCGCCTGTTCAATCGCTTGATCGAACCCACCTCGGGAAGCATTCACCTCAACGGCCGCGAAATTACCGGGCTTTCGGATAAAGCCTTGCTCGATGTGCGGCGCAAGGAAATGGGGATGGTGTTTCAGTCCTTTGCCCTGATGCCCCACATGAGTGTGCTGGAGAACACCGCTTTTGGCCTGGAAATCGCCGGCGAGCCGGAGAAGGAACGCCATCTGCGCGCTCGGGAAGCCTTGAGCCAGGTTGGCTTGGCGGGCCATGAGCACAGCTACCCGCATCAATTGTCTGGCGGTATGCAGCAACGTGTGGGTCTGGCCAGGGCATTGGCCAACGACCCGACGATCCTGCTGATGGACGAGGCATTTTCGGCCCTCGACCCACTGATCCGTAGCGAGATGCAGGGCGAGCTGATCCGCCTGCAGGCTGAACAACAGCGCACCATCATCTTCATCTCCCACGACATCGAAGAAGCCATTCGCATCGGCCATCGCATCGCGATCATGGAGGGTGGCCGGGTCGTACAGATCGGTACTCCGCAGGAACTGATCAACCAGCCGGCGACGGACTATGTGCGCAACTTCTTCAAGGGGTTCGACAGTTCGAGAGTGCTGACTGCCGGAGATGTGGCTCAACTGGATCCGCAAATGATCTGCCGGGTGAACGGTAAGGCACCCAGTTTCAAAGCAGGCACACCCTATGGCTACCTGATCGACGAGCAAGATCAATTGCTGGGTGTCGTTGATACCGATGGCAACGGCGGCGTAGCGCAGGACGTGGCGGGTCAACGCTACAGCCTGCACGAACAACGCCCCGTCTACCTCGATACACCACTGCATGACGTGCTGGATATCGCCGCGACGCTTCCTTATCCAGTACCGGTGCTTGACCGTGCAGGCGCTCTCAAGGGGACGCTTTCCAAGAGTCAGCTACTTCAAACCCTGAGTCGCCATTAAGCGTCGGTGAAAACAAAAGAGGTAGCCACCATGTCAGATTTCAGCTTTTTAGACCCCTTCCAGTCGGCGATCATCCCGTTGGGTGAATGGGTGCAAAACGCGCTCAACTATCTCGTCCACAATTTCCGGGACGTGTTCAGGGCGGTCCGCTGGCCGATCGACCAAGTCCTCAACGGCGTTGAGTACGTCCTGCAAAGTATTCCCCCGACTATCGGGATTCTGCTGTCGTCGCTGTTGGGTTGGCAACTGGCAGGCAAACGCATGGCGCTGCTGTGCCTGGTGACCTTGACCTTGCTCGGTTCGATCGGGGTGTGGTCCGAATCCATGACCACACTGGCTCTCGTCCTGACCTCAGTGTTCTTCTGTGCGTTGTTCGGGGTGCCCCTGGGAATTATCAGCGCTCGGAACGACCACCTGGAACGCGCCATAAGACCCGTGCTGGATGCCATGCAGACGCTGCCGGCCTTCGTCTATCTGGTACCGGTGGTGATGTTGTTCGGCATCGGTAACGTCCCTGGCGTTCTGGTGACCATCGTCTTTGCCCTTCCGCCACTGGTGCGCCTGACCAATTTAGGTATTCGCCAAGTGCCCGAAGACAAGATCGAGGCGGCCCGCGCTTTCGGCTGCACGCCCCGGCAGATGCTCATGCGCGTGCAACTGCCATTGGCAATGTCGACCATCATGGCGGGCCTCAACCAAACCCTGATGCTCTCCCTGTCGATGGTGGTCATCGCTTCGATGATCTCTGTCGGTGGACTGGGCCAGATGGTCCTGCGTGGTATCGGTCGCTTGGACATGGGCTTGGCCACCGTAGGGGGAGTCGGGCTGGTGTTGCTGGCAATCTTCCTCGATCGCCTCACACAGGCCATGGGGGAACGCATCAAAGCCGACCCAAGTTTACGCTGGTACCACACCGGTCCGGTCGGGCTTGTCATGCGCCTCTTTGGCTCACGCCAGCCTCCAGCGCAGCGCAAGACTGCTTGAAACTTCGATTACAACTGCCGCACTTCAATAAAAAACAGCGAAAGGTATGTGAAATGTGCGAATTGAAAGTCTCCCGCAACATCCGGCGGTGCATCTCGGCTGTCGCCCTGACCGTCTTGTCATTCCATGCCATAGCCTCGGCGGATAAGCCAGGCGATGGTATATCGGTAACGCCGATCTTTCCTTCCATCGCTGAAGAGCGCTTTCGTGGTGAGATCGCCATGGAGGGGCTGCGTGAGCTGGGGTACAAGGTCAAGGAGCCGAAGGAAACCGAGTACTCCGTCATGCTGGTGGCCTTGGGCAGCGGCGATGCGGATTTCACTGTGCATTTGTGGGACAAGCTCCACGACACCTTCTACCAGAAAGCGGGCGGTGACGAGGACATGATCAAGGCAGGCGATATCATGCCTGGAGTATTGCAGGGCTATCTGATCGATAAAAAGACGGCTGACGCCTACAACATCAAATACCTGACTGACCTCAAGAAGCCAGAGATCGCGAAGCTGTTCGACGTCGACGGCGATGGTAAAGCGGACCTGACCGGCTGCAACCCCGGTTGGGGCTGTGAGCTCACCATTGACCATCACCTCAAGGCCTATGGTCTTGAGAAAACGGTCAACCACAATCGCGGCTCCTACTTCGCGCTGATGGCAGACACCATCACCCGCTACAAACAGGGCCAGCCGATCCTCTATTACACCTGGGTACCTCAGTGGATCGCCGGCGTGTTGGTCGAAGGTAAAGACGTAGTGTGGCTCGAAGTGCCGTACACCGACCTGCCAGGCGGCAACAACAAAGTCGATACTTCCTACAAAGGCAAGAATCTCGGTTTCGCCGTAGACAAGGTAGAGGCGGTACTCAACAGGGACTTCGCCAACAAGAATCCCGCAGCCCTGAAGTTTCTTTCGCAAATGCAGATCAGTACTGACGACGAAAGTGCGCAGAACCTGAGAATGCAAAAGGGTGAGAACAAGCCAGCGGATATCACCCGGCATGCCAAGGAGTGGGTTGCTGCTCACCGTCAGCAATTCGACGCCTGGCTCCAAGCTTCCCGGGCCGCGGCCCAAGCCAGCAAGTAACGCCCCCCTTCGCCAGGCGCACTTGTGGCCTGGCCACCTAGCCTGGCCTTGAATGACTGACGTGCTGTGTCCGATGGTTATCCAGCCGTCGGCACAGTTGTCCTCAAGGCTGGGTGAAGTGGCGATGTATCCCGGCACGTTGATTGCGGTATTCATGCTGGTTTTTTCTTTGCGCCGCTGCTCGACTATCACTCATCCGAGCAGCCCCTTCTGTAATGAAATCAGGATGGGATTCATGACGACTTCACCTTTTTCAATTCCGGCCGGCGCTCGCCGTATCGACCCAGCCAGGCAACGCGCCGTTGCGCTGAAAGCCGACGGCTCCGTCGACGACAACAATCGTGTCGAGATAGGACCTACACCACTGGCTTTCGCGGAGTGGGCCCAATTGGGCCTGGAAGCGCCTCATCTACCGACCCTGCGCCAATATCGACTGCAGCGGATAGTCGACCAACTGGTAGCCCGTGACCTGGGCGGCATCCTGCTGTTTGATCCGCTGAATATCCGCTACGCCACCGACACCACGAACATGCAATTGTGGACAACCCATAATCCCGCGCGAGCATGCTTCGTCGCTGCCAGCGGCCACGTCGTATTGTGGGATTTCCATGGCTGTGATCACCTCTCCGCCCACTTGCCGTTGGTTACCGAGTTACGCAGCGGCGCGTCTTTCTTCTTTTTCGAGACCGGTGAGCACACCGAGCGCCATGCCCGGCATTTCGCAAGCCAAATCGACGAGCTGCTGCGTCAACACGCCGGAACCAATCGACGCCTGGCGGTAGACCGGATTGAAGTCGCAGGGTTGCGGGCACTGGATGCACTTGCGATGGAGATTTGCAGCGGCCAGGAAGTGACCGAGTTTGCGCGGATGATCAAAGGCCCCGATGAAATCAAGGCGATGCGCTGCGCAGTGGCTTCATGCGAAGCCTCCATCGCCGAAATGCATCAGGCCCTACGGGCAGGAGCGACGGAAAACGATATCTGGGCCGCCCTGCACTCCGGCAACATCCGCCGGGGCGGAGAGTGGATCGAAACGCGAATACTCAGCTCCGGCCCACGCACCAATCCGTGGTTCCAGGAGTCCGGCCCACGGGTGTTGAACGATGGCGACTTATTGTCGTTCGACACGGACCTGATCGGCACCTACGGCATGTGCGTGGACATGTCCCGCAGTTGGATCTGTGGGGGACTCGAGCCAACCGCCGAACAGAAGCGTCTCTATCGAATTGCCCATGACCACATCATCCACAACACCGAGTTGATAAAGCCAGGCGTACGCTTTACCGAGCTGACCGCCAAGGCGCACCGCCTGCCCGAGTCCTGCCGGGCTCAACGATACGGCGTGCTTTACCACGGTGTCGGCCTGTGTGACGAGTACCCAAGCATTCGCTATCCGGAAGACTTGGAATCCTACGGATACGAAGGTGAGCTACAGACAGGCATGGCCCTTTGTGTCGAGGCGTATGTGGGTGAAGTGGGTGGGCAGGATGGAATCAAATTGGAGAACCAACTACTGGTCACGCAAACCGGTTATGAGCTGCTCACCCACTACCCTTTCGACGACAGTTTCCTGCTGGATACGAAGCCCAAGTCATGAGTCAATCGATTGAGGCCCGCCAAGCATCGAGCGTAGGGTTTCTCCTGCTCGATAACTTCTCCCTGACATGCTTCGCGCAATGCCTGGACGTGCTGATGACTGCAAACCTCATCCAGCCCGGGTCGATAAAAGTCCATACATTCAGTCGCAACGATTGCGAAGTCATCAGCGACCTGGCAATACCCATCAGACCCGATACGCCCCTGACCGATATCAGGATCGCGGCCCTGGATCTGATGGTTGTCTGCGGCGGGCTACGCACCCCCAGAGTCGTCCCTGAAGGGCTGATAAAGCTTCTGAACAAACTCGCCAGCATGCCCATTGTGCTCGGTGGGTTGTGGAATGGTGCCTGGTACCTGGGCAAAGCAGGACTGCTGGATGGCTACCGATGCGCCATCCATGCAGAGCAACGAATCGCCTTATCGGAATTTTCACCTAACACGACCGTAACCTTGGACACAGGGGTATTTGATCGTGATCGACTCACGGCGTCCAACCCCGCTGGCGCCTTTCAAATCATGATGAAATGGCTTTACGCAGCCCTCGACCCTAACGTCGCAGACGCTGTGTTTGATCTATTGGATTATCACCAGTCTCGGCTCCGGACCTCGGCCAAGGTTCAAGGTCGTAACGTGACTGCGCCGCTGCAAGAAATAATCAAGTTGATGGAGTGCAATCTGGAAGAGCCGTTAGGCCTGGATCTGCTCGCAGAATGCGTTCGACTTTCCAAGCGTCAGATCCAACGTCTGTTTCGAGAACAAATCAACACGTCCCCGCAACGCTACTACCTGGAGCTACGACTTAAAGAAGCGCGTCGCCTGATACAAAATTCCAAACTGTCAGTCACTGATGTCGCCATTGCCTGCGGTTTCGTCTCGACCCCCCATTTCAGCAAATGCTATAGCACCTTCTTCGACTGTCCCCCCTCGAAGGAAAATCGCTACGAAATATAGCGTTTGCTGACAGATTGCACGGCTGCGGCCCAGGCTGCCTTCCTGCTCTTTGACAATGAGTGGTGTTGAGTCACGAGCCCAGCAGCGATCCCTATTGGCTCGGCGTCAACTTATAACGCAGGGTCATGTATTGACGTGAATAAATGTTACTTTTGCGCCAGCGTTGCCCCCCGTAATCTGCATACAAACCAAAACCGCAAACTATTTTAATAACAGGGCACTGTATGAACTTCGATGGCGTGTGGACTCCCGTTGTAACTCCCTTTAATACGTCGGGTTCCGTGGACTTCAGGTCGCTGGAAAACATCATTGACTCACTTATCGCACAAGGTGTGCATGGCCTGATCGTCGGTGGTACGACGGGCGAATACTATGCCTTGTCCCACGATGAACGGCTGGCGCTTTTCGATTTCATCGCCGACTACGCCAAATCGCGTATTCCGTTGATGGCGGGTATCAACGCCACCACCACCCAGGAAAGCCTCACGCTGGGCCTTCATGCAAAAAAAGTGGGCTTCAATGCCATTCTTCTTGCCGCACCCTACTACTGCCAACCGACACAACAAGAACTGCTGGTCCATGCCTTGAGCGTCGATGACGCGCTCGACATGCCCATCATGCTCTACAACTTTCCGGCCCGGACCGGGACAGAAATGTCGTGGGCGTTCATCAACGGGCTCAAGGGGCGTCCCAACTTCCAGGCCATCAAGGAAAGCACCGGCTCGATTGAACGCATGCACGGCCTGCTCAACGAACACACCGATCAGTTGCAAGTGAGCTGCGGGATGGATGACCAGGTGCTGGAATTTTTCACTTGGGGCGCCCGTAGCTGGGTCGCCGGCGCGTCCAACTTCCTTGCGCCAGAACATGTCGCGCTGTACCAGGCGTGTGTCGTGGAAAAGGACATGATCAAAGGTCGTGAACTGGCTACCCGTTTGCTGCCGATGCTCAACCTGCTCGAACAAGGCGGCAAGTTCTGCCAGTACATCAAACACGGCTGCGAATTGGCCGGCCAGCCGGTGGGTGTGACCCGCCTGCCTTTGCAACCGCTCAGCGATGCAGAGAAAAGCGCATTCAAGATTGTTTATGAACAGCTGACGGCTCATCGCGCCTGACACATACGGCGGAGGCGCTTGCCATGCAGCTTCAGTGTAATTTCCTACCTCAAAACGATGGTCAACCTGGTTGGTACGAAACGCTGCCACCCCCCGCGCCCAGCAACCCGCTCAAAGGCGCCGTCAGGGCCGACTGGGCGGTGCTCGGCGCAGGCCTGGCGGGTTTGGCTGCAGCCCGGAGACTGGCCGAACTTCTACCCGAGGCGTCGATTGCGTTGATCGACGCCAAGCGGGTCGGTTTCGGTGCGGCCGGACGCAACTCCGGCTTCATGGTGGACTTGCCCCATGATCTGACGTCCCACAGCTACACCTCCGACCGGACCGCCGACCAGCGAATCATCCGGTTGAGCCGTGGCGGCATCGATTTCATGCGCCAGATTGTCCAGCGCGAAGGCATCGAGTGTGATTGGCGCGAGCAGGGCAAGTTGCATGGCGCCGTCAACCCACAAGGCATCGCCGCTCTTGAGTCCTTTGCCAAAGGGCTGAGCGGATTGGGGGAGCCCTACACGATGCTCGATGCCGCGCGGATGAAAGCGATCACCGGTACTGACTTCTACAAATCGGGGCTGCATGCCCCCGGTTGCGTACTCGTTCAACCCGCCGCGTTATGCAGAGGCCTGGCACAATCGTTGCCGGCGAACGTCACGTTGTATGAAGACAGCCCTGTATTGAACATTGAGCTTGGCAAACCTCATACGCTGACTACCGCCCACGGCGTGCTTTCGGCGCCACACATGGTCATGGCCAACAATGCTTACGCGGCGCCGTTCGGCCAGCTTGGACTCAAAGGTCGATTGCTGCCCGTCTACACCTACGCCAGCCTGACCCGAGAGCTGACCGCCGAGGAGCAGGCTCGCCTGGGCGGCGAGCAAAGCTGGGGGCTCATTCCCGCCGACCCGCTGGGCACCACCGTGCGCAGGCTCGCCAATGGCCGGATTTGCATCCGCAACTCCTTCACTTACAACCCTCGCCTGGCAGCGAGTCCCCGTACGCTTGAGCGTGTACGCCGCGCTCACCGCCATTCCTTCGAGGCACGTTTTCCAATGTTGCCGGGCGTGCAGTTCGAATACACCTGGGGCGGCGCACTGTGCATTTCGCGCAACTCCGGATCGGTCTTCGGCGAGATCGCCCCGGACGTGTTCAGCGCCGTGTGCTGCAACGGCTTAGGCCTGACCCGCAGCACCGTGGCAGGCAAACTGATCGCCGAATACGCCGTGGGAATGGACAGTGAGCTGCTGGACATCATGCTCGATCAACCCGACCCCTGCTGGAATCCACCGGAACCTTTCCTGGGCCTGGGGCTGCGCTCTTCCATTGCCTGGAAGGAGTGGCATGCAGGTGCGGAACTCTGATTGCCTGAACGCCTGGATATGCCCCCAAGAGGAGCACAATACCGTGTCCACTTCGCAGGGCCCTGCCCCACGATCCATCGGATTCCTTTTGTTGGATGATTTCACGTTCATCTCGCTGGCATCGGCCATAGAGCCCTTGCGCATGGCCAATCAGCTCTCCGGCAGAGAGTTGTATCGATGGCTCACCCTGGGCAAGGACGCAAAACCTGTGCGTGCCAGTGCCGGCTTGCAAATAACGCCCGACGCAAAAATGGAAGATGCCTCGGCGTTAAGTACCGTGATCGTGTGCGGTGGGATGGGTATTCAGAACAGCGTAAGCCCCGAACAGGTGCTTTGGTTGCAACACCAGGCCCTCCTGGGCGCCCGACTGGGTGCCATCTGCACAGGAAGCTGGGCCTTGGCCAAGGCCGGACTGCTGGAGGGGCACAGGTGCAGTGTTCATTGGCAATGCCTAGCGGCAATGCGCGAAGCCTTTCCTGGAGCAGAGACCACTTCACACCTGTTCTCCATCGATAGAAATCACTTGACCTCTGCCGGCGGCACGGCGCCGATGGACATGATGTTGCACTTGATCAGGAGCGAACACGGTCGTGAATTGGCGGCCGCTATCTCCGATATGTTCATGTACGAACGCATGCGAGATGATCAGGATCACCAACGGATACCGCTCAAGCACACACTTGGTGAAAATCAACCCAGGCTACAAGCGGCCATCCTGTTGATGGAGGCCAATCTGGATGCGCCCCTCGAGCTCAATGCGCTGGCCTTCAAGGTCGGCGTTTCACGTCGCCAGCTGGAGAGACTGTTTCATAAGTATTTGGACCTTTCTCCGGCGCGCTACTACCTCAAGCTGCGTTTAGTCCGGGCACAACAGTTGTTGAGGCAGACCGCATCGCCCGTCCTGAAAATAGGCACGCTGTGCGGCTTTGGTTCAACTGCACAGTTCACCAGAAGCTATCGTGGGTATTTTGGTGTGGCACCTCGAGATGAACGTACTTCGTCGAATACCTATGGGTAACCCTAACGCCTCCCGGGACAATCACCGTCTCTACGCAGACGGTGATTGTCCCGGGTTCCCCATCGTTGGCGTTAGACGGCCTCGACAGCCTGCAGGTGGGCATAGCTGGCGGCAAAGCGACTGTATTTGTGTTGTCCGCAGGTGTAGGGCGTGTATTTGGCCGGGTTGCTGACGCTAATGCAGGTCGCCACGGTCTCGACAGTCGCGTCGAAGTCCAGGTCGATGAAGAATGGAATGGAATACCGTTCGACACCGCTGGTATTGATGACGCGGTGCATCGTCGACGTGTAGCGATCATTCGTCAGGGTTTGCACCAGGTCACCGATGTTGACAATGAACGTATCTTCCACCGGTGGAGCGCTTACCCATTCCCCCGCGCGATTGCGTACTTGCAAGCCACCGACCTTGTCCTGGAAAAGGATCGTCAGAAAACCATAGTCCGTATGCGCTCCGATC
Source organism: Pseudomonas sp. 3JA (assembly GCF_036961705.1). Taxonomy (NCBI): domain Bacteria; kingdom Pseudomonadati; phylum Pseudomonadota; class Gammaproteobacteria; order Pseudomonadales; family Pseudomonadaceae; genus Pseudomonas; species Pseudomonas sp. 3JA. Next base: position 43,238 of record NZ_JBAMDJ010000005.1, on the reverse strand, counting down.
CCGATTTCCTTTTGTGAAATTTCGCCACTCTGCGAGGGGTAGTGCAACAAGCGCTGGATGGTGATCGGTTTGCGTTGCAGTTTTTCAAAGTAGTCCGCCGGCAGGTCAAGGCTCAGGGCAATGGCGCTGATGAGCTGACGCGCCAAGTCAAGCATTGCACTGTGGTAGGCGTCGCAGACATCCAAGAATTTCGGAAGCTCGGTCGGCATCAAGTTCGCCCCGAAGAAAGGCGACACTTCGTCGTAGTGGGCGCCGTAGTCGAAGCATTCCTTGAAATCGCGGGTATTTTCCGGATCGACGTTTTCCGCGTACATGGGAATGTAGCCGCGAAGCGTGGGACCTGAATTGACCACGTTCAGCTTATTCTTTTTATCAAAAGGCATGGCGAAGAAGCCTTTCGTCTGGGCATACATCGCGTCGATCAAGGCGCGAGATACTCCATGATTCTTGATATAGAAAAAACCAACTTTCTCGCAAGTTTCGCCAATCTGGCGCGAGACTTTTTGCGGGTCGCTCCCATCGAGTAACGGTGCGATATCAATAAAGGGAATTTCTTCGAATGCGGTCTGCTTGCTTACAAGTCTGGTATCGGTCATCTGAACCATCGGTCGATCCTCAACGAAAGCGCCGTGTTTTAATTATCCTGAAGCGAGTTGTAGCTTTTGGGATCAAGCGTGTTCACCTTGACCTCGTATGCTGAAGTTATTGTTCAGGACTGAACAGGCACTAACAAACCATTTTTCATTCGACACTCATGAGAAAAAATCAATCATGAGAACAAGACCACGCCTATATCTTTCGATGCTATATGCCTGGCAGTTCACGGTTTGGTTAAGTCAGGTTTCGTCAGTCATCGTTCTACTTGGCAGACCCAGGGTATGTATTTCTGTCATCAAGTCATTTCATCGGTACTGCAATCTTTGCGAAGTCGTCGTGCGATGCTGTGGCGCCGCGTATCCTTTTCCAGAAATTCGACCGCTATAAGCTCTTCGATGCCAGCCCCGGCCTCCACTTTTTCAATAAAATTAAGAATGGCTTTCCTCATGAACCAATGGGAGGTTCGATCCAACTTAGCCGACGCAGACTTCAGCCTGGCCCGCGTTTCTTCGTCCAACTTGATGCCCTGCGTGGTAACCGCCATATCTCATCCTCTCAATCGCTACCCGGGTTCATTTACTCTTATAACGAGGCACTAATGCATCAAGCCCCACAATGCCAGAAGTGGAACGTCCGTCGACTTCATTGCATGGACACACGATGGCGGGTTGAAAACCAAACCTCCTGACCCGGGACTCCACCACCCCACGTCCTCCCGATACCAGTCACCCGGCGAAAGAACGAGATAGAACTCGGCAGGCGGATGTTGGTGATAGGGGTAGCGGGTCTCGGGCATCATCAGCGCCAACCCCAAGGTCAAGGTGGAACATTCAAATAACGCCCCAGGGCCGGCGATCATCCCGTGGCGATGCCGCTCCACGAAAGCGCTGTCCTGGTCGGCCCGGGCTTGGCGGTTGATCCAGGGAAGATGGGGCAAGAGCGTGCTCAGCGCAGCCAGTATCGATATCAGGTCATCATCGGTCCTGGGCGCAGCGTCGAGCGCTTCGGATAAATGGCGCTCCAAATAATCTGGTAGCGCATTTGAAGTCTGCGCAGTCTTCCTGATATGCCATTGGGCCGTACTTAGAAACGCGGCATGTGCTGGCGCCTCATCGCAACCGCAGCCCGACAGGACACCCTGAAGCGAACGCCTGAGCGACTCCCCGCTACGCAGAATGTCCTGATCCCACGATGGATCTTCAGTGCTGTTTATCATCATTTTCGATCCCATTTCCCGAGCAACATATCGAACTGGCTTACAGACGGCTCAGCTGTTCCAACAGGTCAACGGGAACACTGATCCCATCATTCTGTGCGGTGAGCGTTGAGTGTTGCCGTTCCCATCCCGGCCTGTGGACGCCCATCTGCGTCAGGCGGGTCAGTTGGCTGGAAAGTCGCTGTTCAAACCCGCTTGAAAAGAATGCCGGCGCCAGGAGCAGGATCAACAGGCCACAGCCAGGCGTCTGGGTTCCTTGATTGAACGCCGGTGAATCCAACGACCAGTTGGCACCTGTGAGCCCCGCCGCCAGGACCTCGACCATGAGCATCAGATTGGCCCCACGATGACCACCAAAAGGCAGCAGCGCACCGCTCAACGCCGCCAAGGCATCACGTGTGCCGTTGCCCTGTTGGTCCACCGCCCAACCGTCAGGAATATCGCTGCCCGTCGAAGCGGCGTGGGCGATATTCACGAATGCCGCGGCACTGCATGCCTGGTCGAACAGCAGCGGGATGCCATCGGCTGAGGGCGCGGCAAATGAAAGCGGATTGGTCGAGTAGGTCTTGCTCTTGGCACCAGGAACGGCAACCAGCGCCGGCCCGTTTGCGACCGCCAACGCAATCAGCCCGGCTTGGGCAAACCGCAACGTGTAGTCACCCAGCTCGCCGCTGGTGAAACTGTTGCACTGGCTCAGCGTGGCCATGCCATTGGCGTGCGCGGCATGGCACAACGAATCGAAGCATCGATCTACGCCAAGCTGGGCAATTCCGCCTCGGGCATCGGACTTGAGGATAATCGCGCCACTGCGGGAGATGCGTGGTTCGGCACGTGGATTGATTCGTCCGGAAGAAAAGCCCGGCAAGTAATCGGCGAGGTGCCGAAACCCCACGGCCTGGTTACCGCGCGCTTGCGCCGCTACGGTGGCGTGGGCCAATGAGTGGGCAACCGCGGGTGAGCAGCCCTTCGATTCACAGAGATGCTTCACCCAGTCGACCGCCTCATCCAGGGTAAAGCGACGATAGGCTGTGGTTTTCAAGGGTATCGCCTGAATGTTCGTTCGATGCATCCGATGCCCTTCACGCAGGACATCGGACTGCAACACAACTATCGGATAGCAACGATCTTACTGGGACGGTGTGGCCGAGGCGGTCTGACTGCCAAACATGGCCTCGAAGCGAGGCTTATTGGCGGCGTAGTACTCGGCAACGACCTTGTCCGCCGAACTGTCACGGGCGGTCGACATCAACTTCTCAAGATCAGCCTTGGGGATCTTGAAGTTGGCGAAGAACCGGGCGACATCAGGATGCTCGGCGCTGAAACCTTTGCGAGCAACCGCATGGATTTGCTCGGCACCACCGAAAATCTGCTTCGGATCATCCAGGTAGCGCAGCGGCCACTTGGCAAACATCCAGTGTGGGCTCCAAGCATTGATCAACGACCATTTGTCACGTTTGAGGTTTCGATCCAGCTCGCTCAACATCCCGGACTCTGAAGAAGCGACCATCTTGTAACCATCGAGCTTATATTCCTGGATGGCCTTTTCCGTGAGCTTGTATTGGCCATTGCCCACTTCCGAAGTCAGGATCTTGCCGCCGAGTTTCTCCCGCACTTCTGGTTTATTCAGATCCTCGACACTGGCGATCTCGCTGGTGGGAATGGACGTTGGCACCGCCATGCCGATCCGACCTTCATACAGCACGCCGAGGTCTTCGAGCTTGTCCTGGTATTTGTCATAGAACGCCTTGTGGGTGCTCGGCAGCCAGACCATCGGGATCAGGTCGATATTGCCGTTGGCCAAGGCCTGGAACTGGATACCAATATCGGCGAGCACCAACTTGACCGGTTGCTTCAAGTGGTCGCGCAATGCCGTATCCGCCAGCTTTACAGCGATTTCCGTATCCGACCAGTTCACCCAACCGATACGAATGGGCGTGGGTTCCTCGGCGTGGGCCATCAGGCTGCCGGCGGCCATCGCCAGGCCGGCAAGCCAGCCGATACGAGTTTTACTGGAAAACGTCATCATGGTGCATCTCCGCGTACTGTATTAATAGTTATTGGCAGGGCAGCAGAAGAATTTACGTTCCCTCATCAAAGCAGAGTGCCATTACACTCCTCAAGGGATTTAATGTTATGCATGGATAAGTTCTAGTTATGCGAAAACCCTTCATGTATTCAGGTCGTTCGGCCCTCCTCCGCCCCTTGGCGGAACTTATCGATGTAAGCACTCACAATGCTTTTTCGAGCGCCGGCAAGGCCTCGAACAGATCCGCCACCCACATGTAATCCGCCACCTGGGCAATCGGCGCTTCGGCGTCCTGGTTGATCGCAACGATGACCTTCGAACCACTCATGCCCGCCAGATGTTGAATGGCGCCGCTGATACCCGCCGCGATGTAAAGCTCTGGCGCGACGATTTTCCCCGTCTGCCCGACCTGCAAATCATTGGGAGCAAACCCCGAATCCACTGCGGCACGCGATGCGCCGACGGCACCGCCCAGCTTGTCCGCCACTCGCTCGATCAGGGCGAAATTTTCTTTGCTCTGCATCCCGCGGCCACCGGACACGACGACGCGGGCGCTCGACAGATCAGGCCTTTCGCTGGCCGTCAGTTGCTCGCTCACGAAACGCACATTGCTTGCGCTTTGCCCGCCCTCCACCGCCACCACTTCGCAACGATGTTCATGGGACAAGGCCTGGGTGAACGCCGAGGCGCGGACGGTAAGCAACTTGATCGGATCGAGGGACTGCACCGTGGCGATGGCGTTGCCAGCATAAATGGGGCGTTGGAAGGTATCCGCCGAAACAATCCGGGTGACATCGGAGAGCATGCCGACATCCAGGCTCGCCGCGACCCGTGGCAGCACATTGCGGCCCATGCTGCTGGCGTCGACAACGACATGCGTATACCCCTTGGCCACCAGTGAAGTGATCAGCGGTTGGGCATTTTCAGCCAGGCCATTTTCGAACATCGCATCTTGTGCGAGCAGCACACGGTCCAGGCCTTGGGCCAGCGCCGCTTGTTGCGCCACTGCCGACGCGTGCGTCCCGCCCATCACCAGCAAATCCGTCTCGGTCCCCAGCGCCATGGCGGCGGTCACGGCACTCCACGTACCCGCCGTCAGCTGACCTGCACTGTGCTCGGCGATCACCAATGTGCGCATCAAATCACCCCCGCTACGTTTTTCAGTTTATCCACCAGCTCGGCCACCGAACCGACACTGATGCCCGCTTTGCGCACCGCCGGCGGGACCACCCCTAATAATCGAGCGTGTTCCTTCACGCTCGCGCCCAAGGTGTCAGCGGCAATGATTTCCAGCGGTTTTTTCTTGGCTTTCATGATGTTCGGCAACGAGGCGTAGCGCGGTTGATTCAGGCGCAAGTCACACGTCACTACGGCCGGTATAGCGAGGGCGAGCACTTGGCTGCCACCGTCCACCTCACGTTCGACGACCCATTGCCCGTCGACGTGATTGACCGCTGAGGCGTAAGTGGCCTGACCGCTGCCGATCAACTGCGCGACCATTTGCCCGACCTGATTGTTCTCCTGGTCGATCGCCTGTTTGCCGAACAGGATCAGTTGCGGCTTTTCCTGATCGATCACTTTGCTCAGGTACTTGGCGACGTTGAGCGGCTCGAGTAGCGCATTCGTCTCGACCAGCAGTGCCCGGTCCGCACCGAGTGCCAATGCCGTGCGCAGTTGTTCCTGGGCGGCCGAAGTGCCCACCGAGACCACCACCACTTCGGATACCAGCCCCTTCTCCTTGAGGCGAATCGCCTCCTCCACCGCGATTTCGCAGAAAGGGTTCAAGGCCATTTTCACGCCATTGAGTTCAACGTCTGAACCGTCAGCCTTCACCCGGACTTTCACATTCGGGTCGATGGCGCGTTTTACCGCAACGAGCACTTTCATAGTTCTTTGCATAGCCCCTTTGCACTCTGGATCGATGCGGGATGACCGACCGGATACGCCGGATCCCCCCTGTTTCGACTGGATGGTAATCCTGGTTTTTCCGCCACGCAAGAAAAATGTACACCTGTGTCTCAATCGTTGACACACGTGAACATTCAACATACCGTTATGTCAAACCAAGCCTGATGTTCTGTTCCCGGAGCGCAACACCATGTCCAGCGATCCTCTGCTGCAGCCCTATAAGATCAAACACCTGACCCTCAAGAACCGGATCATGACCACCTCCCATGAGCCCGCTTATCCTGTCGACGGCATGCCGAAGGATCTGTACCGCGCCTACCACGTTGAACGCGCCAAGGCCGGTGTGGCGCTGACCATGACGGCGGGCTCCGCTGCCGTTTCCCGGGACAGTCCGCCAGTATTCAACAACGTGCTGGCGTACAAGGACGAAGTGGTCAAATGGATGAAGGACCTGACTGACGAATGCCACGAACACGGCGCGGCGGTGATGATCCAGCTGACCCACCTGGGACGGCGCACACGCTGGGACAAGGCCGACTGGCTCCCGGTCGTATCGCCTTCCCATCGTCGCGAAGCGTCCCACCGGGCCTTCCCGAAAAAGATGGAAGAATGGGACATTGACCGGATCATCAAGGATTATGTGGACGCCGCCGAGCGCATGAAGGCCGCCGGTCTTGATGGGCTGGAACTGCAGGCCTACGGACACCTCATGGATCAGTTCTGGTCGCCGTTGACCAACGATCTCGACGGCCCCTACGGTGGTTCGCTGGAAAACCGGATGCGCTTCACTTTTGATGTGTTACGCGGCATTCGCCAGCGTTGTGGCGAGGATTTCCTGCTCGGGGTGCGCTACACCGGCGATGAAGACCTGCCCGGCGGCTTCGGTGCCAGCGATGGCATCCAGATTTCCCACATGCTCAAGGACAGTGGGCTGGTGGACTTCCTCAACGTCGTTCGCGGGCACATCGATACCGATGCCGGCCTCACCGATGTGATTCCGATCCAGGGCATGCGCAACTCGCCACACTTGGATTTTGCCGGCGAGATCCGCTCGGCCACGGGTTTCCCGACGTTCCATGCGGCCAAGATCCCGGACGTCGCCACGGCGCGACACGCCATCGCCTCCGGCAAGGTGGACATGATCGGCATGACCCGGGCGCACATGACCGACCCGCACATCGTGCGCAAGATCATCGAAAAGCGTGAAGAGGAAATCCGCCCCTGCGTCGGTGCCAACTACTGCCTGGACCGCATCTATCAGGGCGGCGCGGCGTATTGCATCCACAACGCCGCCACTGGCCGCGAAACCACCATGCCCCACGAAATTCCCAAGGCGTCGGTCAAGCGCAAGGTGGTGGTGATCGGCACCGGCCCGGCGGGCCTGGAAGCGGCGCGGGTGGCCGGCGAGCGCGGCCACGACGTCACGGTGTTCGAAGTGGCGGATCAGCCCGGTGGGCAGATCCGCTTGACTGCGCAGAGCGAGCGTCGCCGCGAGATGATCAGCATCATCGACTGGCGCATGGCGCAATGCGAACGGCTGGGCGTGAAGTTCCAGTTCAACACCTGGGCCGAAGCCGAGACCGTCATGGCCGAGGCGCCGGACGTGGTGATCGTCGCCACCGGCGGTTTACCCCATACCGAGGTACTCAAGCAGGGCAATGAACTGGTGGTGTCGACCTGGGACATCATTTCCGGCGACGTCAAGCCCGGCCAGAACGTACTGATCTTTGATGATGCGGGTGACCATGCAGCCCTACAAGCGGCCGAAGTCATCGCCAACAGCGGCGCGAAACTGGAAATCGTCACACCGGACCGGTCGTTTGCGCCGGAGGTGATGGCGATGAACCTGGTGCCTTACATGCGCAGCCTGCAAGACCTGAATGTCACCTTCACGGTCACCTATCGGGTCGATTCCGTGGAGAAGCGCGACGGTCAGTTGGTAGCCAACTTCGGTAGCGATTACGGCCGAGTGCACAAGCAGCGCGTGGTCGATCAGGTGGTGGTCAACCACGGCACCCTACCCCTGGACGATTTGTACTTCGAACTACGCCCGCATTCGAGCAATAACGGCGCGGTGGAACAACACGATCTGATCGCCGGCAAAACCCAGAATATCGTGACCAACCCGCAGGGCCGTTTCCAGCTGTTCCGGATCGGCGACGCGGTGTCGGCGCGTAATACCCACGCGGCCATCTACGATGCGCTGCGGCTGGTCAAGGACATCTGAAGTCATGCCCCTGATCTTAAGGTCAGGGACTGATGTTGCATTTAAGGCGTTCGATAACCCCGTAGCGAGGGAGCTTGCTCCCGCTGGGCTGCGCAGCAGCCCCCTTTTTATGAGCGCTTCGCGCTCATACGGGAGCAAGCTCCCTCGCCACGGGTTTATCGTTCTCACAAGTCAACTGCGTTGCAATTAGCGAGGCTCTTCCATGTCAGCACAGACCTTGAAATCAAGGGCTGCGGTCGCATTCGCGCCCAATGAACCGTTGCGGTTGGTCACCATCGATGTGGCGCCGCCCAAGGCCGGTGAAGTCCGGGTTCGCATCATCGCCACTGGCGTTTGCCATACCGACGCTTTCACCCTTTCGGGCAGCGATCCCGAAGGCATTTTCCCCACGGTGCTGGGGCATGAGGGCGGCGGTGTCGTCGAGTCCATCGGCGAAGGCGTGACATCGCTGCAAGTCGGCGACCACGTGATCCCGCTCTACACCGCTGAATGTCGGCAGTGCAAATTCTGCCTCTCGGGCAAGACCAACCTCTGCCAAGCCGTCAGGGCCACCCAGGGCAAAGGCTTGATGCCCGATGGCACCTCGCGTTTTTCCTATGAAGGCCAACCGCTGTTCCATTACATGGGCTGCTCGACTTTTTCCGAATACACGGTGCTGCCGGAAATTTCCCTGGCGAAGATTTCAAAAGAAGCACCACTGGAACAGGTTTGCCTGCTCGGTTGCGGGGTGACTACGGGGATTGGCGCGGTACTCAACACGGCAAAAGTCGAAGCGGGTGCCAGCGTGGCGATCTTCGGGTTGGGCGGTATCGGCCTGGCCGCGATCATCGGTGCAAAAATGGCCAATGCCGGGCGCATCCTGGCCATCGACATCAACCCAGCCAAACGCGACGTTGCCCTGTCATTGGGCGCAACGGACTTCATCAACCCCAAGGACGATGACCGCCCCATCCAGGACGTGATCGTCGAACTCACCGACGGTGGCGTGGATTACTCCTTCGAATGCGTCGGCAATGTGCAACTGATGCGCGCGGCGCTGGAGTGCTGCCACAAGGGTTGGGGCGAGTCGATCATCATCGGTGTGGCCGGTGCCGGCCAGGAAATCAGCACCCGCCCGTTCCAACTCGTCACCGGTCGCGTATGGCGCGGCAGCGCCTTCGGCGGCGTGAAGGGCCGCACCGAACTGCCCAGTTACGTGGAGAAAGCCGGTCGTGGGGAAATCCCGCTGGAAACCTTCATCACCCACAACATGCCCCTGGACAAGATCAACGACGCCTTCGAGTTGATGCACACCGGGCAAAGCATTCGCACCGTCATTCATTTCTGAGTGTCGGTCGATCGTCCAACTACCCCATAGAAAGGAAACCAAGATGTCTGTTTTTACCCATGTCACCGTCGGCACCAACAACCTGGCAAAAGCACGTGCGTTTTATGATGCCACCTTGAAGGAAATCGGCCTCAAGCGTGTTGCCGATCTCAACGATGCCGGTTCCATCTGGGGCGTCGATAAGCCTTCATTTTTTGTACTCAACCCGGCCAATGGCAGTCCGGCGACCATTGGTAACGGTGTTACGGTGAGCTTCGAGGCACCGAACCGTGCTGCGGTTCTGGCGTTCCATACGGCTGCATTGGCGAACGGTGGCGTATGTGAAGGCCTGCCTGGGCCGCGCGGTTGGGCGGACAACGCCTATGCGGCTTATGCTCGGGATCTGGATGGGAACAAGCTGGCGGTGTATTGCTTCAAGGCTGAATAGGATTTGAGGTTGGCTTGAGGAAAACGGCGCCTTTCTTTTTTGGAAGAGTGCCGTTTTTTTATCTGGGGGTGGGGTGAATATCCGTTGCTGCGGTAACGGCGGCTTAGGGTTCCGTTCTTACAGCGTGGATGTGCTGGCCTCTTCGCGAGCAAGCCCGCTCCCACAAAGGGGTTGTGTTGGGCATGGATGTTGTGTCCGCTGAAGATCAAATGTGGGAGCAAGCCTGCTCGCGATGCGGTGGTGGCCGTTACCCGACCCCGATCGTTTTATCAGGTTTGAAGCCCCTTGCGGGCCACCGCGGCACCTGCCTGCAACGCCCTTCCAATCTGCTCTTCGAAATGCCCCTGGGTCATCGCCTGCAAAGCGGCGGCTGTTACGCCCCGGTAGGCCACCAAGGCGTCGATCATCTGCTGGGCATCACGGCTCGCCAGCATTTGGCTGCTGTTGACCACGACATTCTTCGCGGCAAGCTGCGCGATATCACCCGGTATACCGGCCAGCATCGCCTGATTGGCCAGCGCCGTCATCAACAAGGCCGGAAAGGCCGGGCCGGTGCCTGAGAGTGCCGAGAGGTAATCGATGAAGTCCTCTGCCTGGACTTCAGCAGCGGTGCCCACACATTCAAACAAGCGCTGCACTAGGATTTTCGTCGTCGCCTCTACCCCGCCCGAACAATACCAGGGCGTAAACGACTGCTCGATTTCCACCGCCGCATTGGGCATCGCCCGTACGACTGCCGACGACATGGTCTGTGTAGCAATTGCCTGTGCCGTGATGCCGGCCATCAAGGAGATCACGGTCTTGCCCGTCGCATTGATGTTCAAGCTGGCGAACTGCTCGGGGCGAATCGCGATGATCACGACGTCGCTGCGATCCACCAGGCCCTGGTTGTCCGCGACCAGGCTGGCACCTTGTTGGACCAGCGGGTGGTTTCCCGAACGATTGGAAATGATCAGGTTTCCCGCCGGCACCAGTCCCTTCGCCAAGACCGCCTTGGCCATCGCACCGCCCAGCCAGCCGGTTCCGCCAATGATTCCCACGGTCTCATTGATCATCGCCGTTGCCTTCGAACGTATCCGTCAAGGGGACAAAGACCCCGGGCTCTTTTTCGGCATAGCCGAACTTCCCATAGAAACGATCCAGCTCACGCTGCTTGGGGACTTTGCCGGTGAAAATGCTCACGTAATGAGGAATGCGCTGGAAGCGCACGGTAATCAGCTCACTCGTATTCATGGTGATATAGCCGATCTGCGTCAGATAAATCGTTCGGGCCCGGGTATCAGCTCCCTGGCTGTCATAACCAAAGCGCTTGAACATGTTCGCCAGGGCGTTCATGCGCTGCTCGTCTACCGCAGCGACCTCTTGGGCCACGTCAGCGGACTGCAACGCCCAGCTGCGCACGGCAAACTCGAATTGCGAGTCGAACAATTGCGGGTTGAGCCAGCACTCGAACACATTCAGGATCGCCTCGGAGATGCTTTCGGCATAGCTTTCACATTGCCGAATCAAGCCCCCCGTATTGGTCTCTCGCCAACGCGACAGCAACGCCGCCAGCAGTTGCTCGCGATCCTCGAAGAACCAGTAGAAACTGGTGCGTGACAAGCCCAGGCGCTTGGCCAGCGGCATGACCCGAACCGCATCGATGCCCGATTCCTTCAGGGCCTCGTAGGCCGCTTCCAGCCACCCCTCCGGCGAGCCCCGCCAGCCTGCGTCCTGAGCCTTGCCGCGTGCCTTCCCTACCTGGGGCATCTTTTCTTACCTTCTTTAAAATAATGCGTAACGCGAATGTACTCGGATGACCGTCAAATGTACACCTAAGTACATTTGATTGACTTTTTCGCCCGAGAAGTGATGAATAATTAATGATAAAAACTCATGAGACACTGACATAAAATGGTTTGTCAGCAAAAAGCACCTGGATAACTATCTCCCACAGGCAACGGACTCCAAACCAAAACAACAACGAGCCGCCAACATGAATCTTGCAGTGCACACCTCTGAAAGACCTTCGACACCCGGCCAAAGAATGCCGGGGCGACCGGTTTTGATACACGCGTCTTCCGTTACTCATCCCCTGCCCAAACTTCGATAACTGCTCACGCGACGCCCCGCGCAGTCGTTTTGTGTTGCCTGGAACCTGGCACACGGAGCTGCGCCCGGGCGGTTGCTGGCGTGCTGTTTCTTTCCATCAGCCGGATTAGTGATATGTGGATTACACAAGAGAAACTTCCACTGGGCGAATACATCGCCCGGTATGTCGAATGGTTGACTCAACATGGCGCAGGTATTTTCGACGCCATATCGCTGTCCTTGTCTGGCGTCATCACCGCATTGACCAGCGCGCTCCTTTGGTTCAACCCCTTGGTGTTGATCGCTGTATTTGTCCTGCTTGCCCATTACATCCAACGCAAGATGAGCCTCACCCTCTTCGTGGCCCTCTCGTTCCTGCTGATATTCAATCTCGGCTACTGGCAGGAGACCATGGAGACCCTCGCCCAAGTGACCTTCGCCACGCTCGTCTGCGTGGTCATCGGCGTACCGCTGGGCATCGTCGCGGCACATCGCCCCTGGTTCTATGCGGTCTTGCGGCCAGTCCTCGACCTGATGCAGACCGTGCCCACCTTCGTCTATCTGATTCCTACCCTGACGCTCTTCGGCCTGGGTGTGGTTCCAGGCCTGATATCCACCGTGGTATTCGCCATCGCCGCCCCTATTCGCCTGACCTACCTGGGCATCTGTGACGTGCCCGAAGAGTTGATGGATGCCGGCAAGGCCTTTGGCTGTTCGCGCCGCCAGTTGTTGGCGCGCATCGAATTGCCCCACGCCATGCCCAGCATCGCCGCCGGCATCACCCAGTGCATCATGCTGTCGCTTTCCATGGTGGTGATCGCCGCACTGGTGGGTGCCGACGGCCTGGGCAAACCCGTGGTCAATGCGCTGAACACCGCCGATATCTCGATGGGTTTTGAAGCGGGCCTGGCGATCGTGCTGCTGGCGATCACGCTCGACCGCATCTGCAAGCAACGTGAAACCCTGAAAAGAGGTGACGTATGAGCATCATCCGTTTTGAAGACGTTGACGTCATTTTCTCTACCCGTCCGAAACCCGCCCTGGATCTACTCGACCACGGTTTTTCCCGTCCAGAGATTCTTCAGAAAACCGGTTTGATCGTCGGCGTGGAAAAAGCCAACCTGGAGATCAACAAAGGCGAGATCTGCGTACTGATGGGCCTGTCCGGCTCCGGCAAATCCAGCCTGCTGCGCTGCATCAACGGCCTGAACACCGTCAGCCGCGGCAAGCTGTTCGTCGAACACGAAGGCCGGCAGATCGACATCGCCTCCTGCACCCCCGCTGAACTGAAGATGATGCGCACCCAGCGCATCGCCATGGTATTCCAAAAGTTCGCCCTGATGCCCTGGCTGACGGTGCGCGAGAACATCAGCTTCGGTCTGGAAATGCAGGGCCGTCCCGAGAAGGAACGGCGCAAGCTGGTGGATGAAAAACTCGAACTGGTGGGCCTGACCCAATGGCGCAACAAGAAGCCTGACGAGTTGTCCGGCGGCATGCAGCAACGAGTCGGCCTGGCCCGCGCCCTGGCGATGGACGCCGACATCCTGCTGATGGACGAACCGTTTTCGGCACTCGACCCGCTGATCCGCCAGGGCCTGCAAGATGAGTTGCTCGATTTGCAGCGCAAATTGCACAAGACCATCGTCTTCGTCAGCCATGACCTGGACGAAGCCCTGAAGCTGGGCACGCGTATCGCCATCATGAAAGACGGCAAGATCATCCAGTACAGCAAACCCGAGGAGATCGTGCTGAACCCGGCCGACGATTACGTGCGCAACTTCGTCGCCCACACCAACCCGTTGAATGTGCTGTGTGCGAAAAGCTTGATGACCCCGCTGGACCAGTGCGTTTTTGCCCGCGACGAATACTGCCTGGATACAGCTCAGAACCTGTGGATGGTGGTGAACCCGCAGCGTCATTTGGCCAGTGCTCGAAAAGGCGCCACAACCGCCCATGTCCAATCATGGAATCCGATCGAGAAAATCGAGACCTTGGCCCGACAGCCCACTTGCGTGCCGTCGACGACCACCATGCGCCACGCCCTGCAGATTCGCTACGAAACGGGCCATCCACTGATCGTGCAGGACGAGGCCGGTACAGTCCTGGGCGTATTGGGCGACGGTGAACTGTATCGGGCACTGCTGGGGCACAACCTGTCACAGCCCGCACCTTCTGAACCTGCAAGAGAATCTTCAGTGGCTTGATTCACCAGGCAACGGCGTCGGAACCACACCTATGCAACCCAGCGATATCGATAAAAAGGTCAAGGGCTATCGGCGGTTGATACCGTCGATGACGGCGTTGCTGGAATTCGAAGCCGTGGCGCGGCTGGCCAGTTTCACCCTGGCCGCCCAAGAGCTGGGCGTGACCCAGGCAGCCGTCAGCAAACAAATCCGGTTGTTGGAAGATGCCCTGGGGACCAAGCTGTTCCATCGACTTCATCGGGCGATCAAGTTGACTCACGAAGGCTATGTCCTGCATCTGGTGGTCGCTGAGTCCATTCATCGCATGGCCAGTGTCTTCGACAAAATTGCCGAGGGCATTGGTGAACAGGAGATCACCATCGCCTGCACGGAAGCGTTTTCTCATTTGAGAATACTCCCCCGGTTGATCGCTCTGCGTACCCTGCAACCGAAGTTGAAACTGCGCTTGATGACGCAGCAGACCTCGCCAAGTTCATACCGGGATGACGTCGACCTGGCCATCCGTTTCGGCAATGGAAAATGGGAGGATGGCAGTTCGGTTTTCCTGTTCGATGAAGAAGTGTTTCCCGTTTGCTCGCCAGCCTGGCTCGCCGCCAATCCGGCACCTTCATCCATTAGCGATTTTCTGGACACCGCGCTGATTGACTCCGACTCCACCCTTGAAGGCTGGATGACCTGGAACCGTTGGTGCCGGGAACTGGGTGACATGCGCCCCAAGCTCAACTATTCATTTCGCTGCAGTTCCTACAACGACGCGATCCAGGCGGCCATTCAAGGCCATGGTATTGCACTGGGATGGAGTCGGCTGATCGCGCACCGCCTCAGCAGTGGTGAACTGATCAGAATCACGCCCTACGTGGTCAAGCCAAAAGACGCTTATTACCTGGTAATTCCGAGCGGTCGGAAACTTGAGCCGATCACCCAGGCACTGGTCGATTGGCTGCGCGATGACAGTTATATAACCAACTGATAATGAACGACTAAATTAAAAATTCAGGCATAACGCAAAGTTATGCGAGCGTGAAAATAAAGCGCGTTGACGGTCTTACTCCACCTTTCCAAACTCTACTCGCCGCCTGATCAATTTGAATGTGAGCGAGACCTATAA
This sequence comes from Pseudomonas sp. 3JA, assembly GCF_036961705.1. Classification (NCBI taxonomy): domain Bacteria; kingdom Pseudomonadati; phylum Pseudomonadota; class Gammaproteobacteria; order Pseudomonadales; family Pseudomonadaceae; genus Pseudomonas; species Pseudomonas sp. 3JA. Next base: position 28,128 of record NZ_JBAMDJ010000005.1, on the reverse strand, counting down.
TGACAGTCAATGCCGTGAAGCCCCATCGTGAACTCTTGGCCAACCGCACGCCCGGCCATGGCATGCCAGGCGGCTTGTTTGGTCGCCAGGATATTTTTGAAACCGACGTCGATGTCTTCTTCACCAAACATTGGATTCTGGTGGGTGTCACCAGCGATGTTCCCGAACCCGGTGATGTCTCCACCCTTGATATCGGTAAATCATCCATCCTCCTGGTGCGCGATGATGACGAGCAGGTGCAGGCGTTTCGCAATGTCTGCCGTCACCGCGGGGCTCGCCTGAAACAGGCTGGCAAGTCGACCGTGGGCATGCTGGTCTGCCCCTACCACCAATGGAGCTACGACCTGGATGGCAGCCTGAAACATGCGGCACACATGGGCAAGGACTTCGACCCTAAATGCAAAAGCCTGCTCCCTGTTCACACCCGGGTCATCGGCACCCATGTCTTCGTCTGCCTGGGCGACGAACCACCAGAAGACATCCTGTACCTTGACCAGGTCATGACGCCGCGTTTCGCCCAATACGACATTGCCCACTCAAAGATCGCCTACGAATCGGAAATCATCGAGAACGGCAATTGGAAACTGGTGATCGAGAATAACCGCGAGTGTTACCACTGCGCCGCCACCCACCCGGAATTGACCGCGTCTTTCCTGCCCGAAGATTTCGGTTTCTGCACCGATGGGCTGGGCGAGGATTCACTTCAGGCACTGGCCGAGTATCACCGTCGCAATGCCGAGACCAAGGCCAACTGGGAGCGCGAAGGCTATATCTGCGATGCCGTCGAACACCTGGGTGAAGACGCCGTGACCCAATTCCGCTCGCAGCGACTGGCCATTGCCGGCAATGGCGAATCCCAGACCCTGGACACCCGCGTGGCGTGTACCCGACTGTTTGGCGACCTCACCCGTCGCGACTTGGGCGACGTGCATCTTTGGACGCACAACTCCTGGACCCATGTCATGAGCGATCACGCCGTGATCTCCTACATCATCCCGCTGGCACCCGATAAAACCCTGGTGCGCACCAAATGGCTGGTCCATGCCGATGCCGTCGAAGGCGTCGACTACCAGGTGGATAAGCTGACCGAAGTCTGGGCAGCGACCAACCTGCAGGACGCCAACCTCGTCGGCATCACCCACAGCGGCACCCAGGATCCTGCCTACACGCCCGGGCCCTTCTCGGCCTTCACCGAAACCTATGTCGACCAGTTCTCTCGCTGGTACGCGGCGCGTCTGGCCGCCCACGGCGTGTGAGGAATGAACATGACGACTTACGAAAACCTGATACGCCCTGCCAGCCCCCATGCAGTCCAACGGTTTACCGACTCGACAACCTGGAGCACGTTCGGCTCGCAGTGGCACAGCGGAGAACAAAAAACCCTGCAGTGCTGCGCTGTGCGCCAGGAAACCCATGACGTAAAAACCTTCATTTTTCGTTGTGCGGACTTCAGCGCCCTGAGTTTCGAGCCCGGTCAATTCATCACGATCTCGCCGGTCATTGGCGGGCAGACCCTCTTCCGTTGCTACACCCTGTCGTCCTCCCCGACCCGGCCCTTTGCGTTTTCCATTACCGTCAAGCGCGTGCCGGGCGGCGCAGTGTCGAACTGGTTGCATGACCACCTCAAGCCCGGCGACAGCCTGAAGGCATCCGGCCCGGCAGGCAGCTTTACACCGGTCGGTCATCCTGCAAGCAAGTTGCTGTACCTGTCGGCCGGCTCGGGTGTGACGCCCTTAATGTCGATGACCCGGGCCGCCTGCGACATGGCCGGCAACCTCGACATCGTTTTTGTACACAGCGCCCGCACGCCCACCGACATCATCTTCCACGCGGAGTTAACGCGCATGCAGGCCGCCATGCCGGGACTGCGGGTCATCAGTGTGTGCGAAGGGCTTGGCGACACCGTTCAATGGCAGCAACCGACAGGCCGGCTCGATTTGCCGTTGCTGAGCCAGCAAGTGCCGGACTACAAGGAACGGGAAATCTTTACCTGTGGTCCCCAGGGCTACATGGAAGCGGTCAAGTCGCTGCTCAGGGAAGCGGCGTTCGATTTCGCCCACTATCATCAGGAAAGCTTCGACATCACCGAGCTGAACGAGGAACCGTTGCTCGAGCAAGCCCCTTCCCTCGATCAGCAGGAGGTGTTCACGGTAACCTTGTCGCGCTCGGGGAAGACGTTCAGCATGCCGGCCAATCAGACCGTGCTGTCTGCCGCCAAGAAAGCCGGCGCCATCGTGCCCTCCTCCTGCAGCCAGGGCGTTTGCGGCACCTGCAAGACCGCCCTGCTACAGGGTACGGTCGAGATGAACCACAACGGCGGTATCAGGCAACGGGAAATCGACAAAGGCCTGCGTTTGCTGTGCTGCAGCAAGCCCACTTCTGACCTGGTCCTTGATCTTTAGCCTTGCATCGCGAATAAGGTAGTCACTGCACACTGGCTTCTGCACAATCTCCGTGCGCTTACCCCTAATAAGACAGTGGCCCAGCCTGATGAAACTGCAACCCTTGCCGCCCCTCAACAGCCTGGTGGCATTCGAGGCCGCCGCCCGCCACTTGAGCTTCACCGTGGCGGCACGCGAACTGAACGTCACCCAAGGCGCCATCAGCCGCCAGATACGCTTGCTCGAAGATTATTTGGGCACGGCGCTGTTCACCCGCACGACGCGGGAAATCAACCTCACTGTCTCGGGCAGCCAGTATTACGAGAGCATCCGCGATACGTTGCAGCAAATCGCCCAGGCCACCGCGGGAATGCGCCATTGGCAAGGCGCGCAGCAGGTCACTGTCGTCACCAGTACGGCGATGGCCTCATTGTGGCTGCTGCCGCTTGTATCGGAGTTCCAGCGCCAGAATGAAGAGATTGACCTGCGCATTATCGCGACGGATCAAGTCAGCGACTTTTCCCGGCTGGACTGTGACCTGGCGCTCTATTACTGCAGCACGCCGCCAAAAAACATGAAAGTCACGCCGTTGTTCAACGAAGAAATTTTCCCGGTATGCAGCCCTGCCTATCTGACGCAGCATCCAGGGATCGAGACGCTGGAGCAGTTGGGTGGATGCACCTGGTTATGGCTTGAAGACCAGCACCGCGACTGGATTGGCTGGAAGGAATGGTTCCAACGCCTTGGCTACCAGGCGCCAGAACCTCGGCGGCGCATCAACATCAACAGCTACTCCATGTTGATCCAGTCGGCACTGGCTGGCCAGGGAATTGCCTTGGCCTGGTCGGGCCTGCTCAGCAATCACTTGCAAACCGGCAACCTGGTGCGGCCGACGCAAGCCATCCTGCGTACCAACGCGCAGTTCTGCCTGCTGGAACCCCAAGGCCGTGCGCCGAACAGACAAAGCGTCAACCGCTTCCGTCAGTGGCTGATGGCGCATCTGGCGGAGACGGGCGACGTTTGAGTGATTGTCATGGGCCAAGGATGGCCCCTACACCTGCCCCAGGCTGCCATCGTCAGGAAGATCAATGCCGGTCACGAACGAGCTGTCATCACTTGCCAGTCATGTACGCCTGGCATTGATAGGGTGCAGGCGCGTCGCCCCGACGCGGTTACAGTCGCCTTCCGGATTCCTCAGGCTTCGTTGAGGATGACGACCTTGCCAAACACATTGCGCTTGGCAAGATGCTCGAACGCGGCCTTGCCTTCGTCGAAGGTGAAGCGGCTGTCGATCACCGGACGGATGCCATTTTGTGCAACGGCGGCGATCACGTTTTCCAGGTCCTGGCGGTTGCCGGTCGCAATCGTCTGGAATCGCGCAAAAGTCAGGAACATGTCGAGATAGCCAGGCATCTCGCCCTCCGCCAGCACACCAACCATCGACACTTGGCCGCTAAGCGCAACCACTTTGAGGGACTGGGCGAAGGTACCGGGGCCACCGACCTCGACCACGCAGTCGACGCCGCGCCCTCATGGGCATATTGGGTGATGCGCCGCAGCGAATTGCGGTGCCCTGCTGGGAGATCGCCGATCATGTGACTGGCGAGACAGTGTCGTTCGGCGAGGACGGCGAAGCGTTCGAGTTCTTCTCGGCGTTGTTCACGTTCGACCACACCGCGGGCGAGCCCTTGTCGGCACTATTGCCTGATGTCGTCCATATCGCGTTGCCGAAGTCCGACGCAGGGCGAATGCTCTCGATCCTTGAGCAGATCGGGGCGGAGGAAGCACAAGCATCGCTTGGCAGTGCCTATGTCGTCGGCCGGCTACTCGACGTGCTGTTCATCCAGGCGATCCGCACCTGGGCCAATTCGGCGGGCAATTTGCCCGAGGGCTGGCTCGCCGGACTGACTCATCGCCAACTGGCGCAGACGCTGCAAAGGATTCACGCCGATCTGACCCGCCCGTGGACGCTGGAGCAACTCGCCCGTGACGCCGGGATGTCACGCTCCACGTTCGCGGCCCTGTTCAGGTCCGTCGTCGGAGTGCCGTCGCTGACCTACATCACGACATGGCGGATCTACCGTGCCAAGCTCCTCCTCGCTGCTGGCCACTCGATCGCGGTCGCGGCGCAGCAGACGGGGTACGGCAGCGACATCGCACTGAGCCGCGCATTCAAAGCCGCCATAGGCGTATCACCTGGGCAATGGCGGCGCGAGCGCCAGACCGCCCGTCGATCCGCCGCCCCAGCCTGAAGCGGCGGATGACGAGGCGATCTAGCCGACTTTCACATTCATGGTAATGCGCGCCGTAAAGACCTTCACCCCTGCCTCGTCGAAGATTTCGACCGGAACAATCTTGTCACCCGAAGTCTGCCAGTCGATGTCGCTGCCGTCGGCAATCGCGTGGATGGACGTCTTGGCCTTGGCCAGGTATTCGACAGTCATGCCTTTGGGAATCCAACGAGCCCCGCCAGGGATAGACACCTCGGTCATCATGCCGCCCGCCAGTTCTGCCGCGTTGCACAACGCGATCGCGTGAACGGACGCCAGGTGATTGGTGATTTCCTTGCGGAACGGCACCTTCACCTCACTGCGGCCGGGGGCCAACACCGAAATTTCCGGGTTGATGGTGCCGAAGTACGGTGCCATCTGGCAGGCCATATTGCTGAAGGCGGACGGGCCAACGCTTTGGTACATGCTGAGAGTCTGGCTCATGGGGGATCTCTGGTCAGGTGGATTGAAGTCATGGACAGAACATCACTCAATTACAGAATATTACTCTGTTACAGAACAATATTCTGTAAATGTCCACCCTGTCAATCGCTCGTGCCTAGCCGTCGTTTCAATTACCATGGCCCCTTTTGCCTGGGCCGAAAAATGGAACCTGTCGATCTTCTCGAGCGCTGCTACCCAGGGCGCCGTGCCGAGTCCAAGCGGCATATCCTGCGATGTGCCCTGGCGCTGTTCAATCAACAGGGCATAGAAGCGACCACCATCGACATCATCCGGGCCGAAAGCCAGATGAGCGTGGGGGCTATCTATCACCATTTCGATAACAAGGAAGGTTTGGTCGCGGCGCTGTACATGACCGCCCTGGATGACCAGGCACGGCTCAGGGACAGCTACCTCAGCGCTGTCACGTCGACCAGGGAATGGGTCCAGGCCTTGGTGTTCAGCTACGTGGATTGGGTGGTCAGCCAACCCGATTGGGCGCGGTTCCAATACCAGGCTCGCTTTGCGGTCGCACGCAGCAGCTTCAACGAGCGGCTCGCCGAAGCGAATACCGCCAGGAACGCCGCGCTCAAGCAATGGTTCAGCGACCCTGCCCACCAGCAGGATTTGCAGGACCTGCCTTTTGAGCTGATTCCGTCATTGATCATCGGTTCGGCGGAGAGCTATTGCCGCGCCTGGCTCTCGGCCCGCGTCAAACGCAGCCCTGAGCTCTACCGGCAGCAACTGGCCGAGGCGGCCTGGCGCGCCGTTGGCGCTGGCGGCTGAGCAACTCGCTCGGGTTTCTCCCGGTTCATGGCGCTCCCAGTCAACTCTGGCCGTTGCGCTCAAGCATCACCCACCACCGGGACTTAAAGTCGAAGTGCCAGGGGACATTCCCCCGCTCACAATTCCAAGAATAGAGCCACTTCAATGAGCCCGACCAAATCCCTGCCAGCGTGCCTGGCACTCAGCTTCGCGTCATTTGCCGCCCATGCCGCCGATGGCCCTCCTCCACCTTCCGTAAGCCAACCCAGCGGTATCAACCTGGGCGGCACCAGCTTCTACGACGGGTTTGCGGGGCCACCCGGGCTGACTCACCAGACCTACCTGAAGTTCAGCACCGCCAGCAGCATCAGGACCAACGGCGGCAAGAAAAACGGCGCCTTCGATGACCCGAAGATCAACGTCATCACGATGATCAATCAGTTGAGCTACTACTCACCCGACACCTTCGCGGGAGGGGCACACCTGGGTTGGAGCCTGTTGGTACCCGTCGTTTCCCTGGACGGCGACTTCGGCGACAACGGCGCCAAGCTCAAGGACAACGCTACCGGCCTGGGCGATGTCACGGTCGGGCCACAGATCCAGTTCGATCCGATCGTCGACGCCAGCGGCCGGCCGGTTTTCGTGCAGCGCATGGCCTTCGACACCATCCTGCCAACAGGCAAGTACGACAAAGATAAAGACCTGAACCCTGGCTCCAACCACTTCTCCCTGAACCCCTACTGGGCAGCGACCTGGATGCCGGCACCCCGCTGGGAGGTGAGTTGGCGACTGAACTATCTGTACAACTTCAAGAACGACGATCCGGCGAGCAGTTCGCAGCAGTTCTTTGAAGGGCAAGCGGTGCGCGACACCCAGTCAGGACAGTCGGCATGGGCCAACTTCACCGCCTCGTACGAAGTGTTCCCGAAGGTCTCGGTCGGCATCAACGGCTACTACTTCCGGCAGATCTCGGATGACAAGGTCAACGGCAACACCCTGACCGACTCCCGGGAAAAGGTGCTGGGCTTTGGCCCGGGCCTGTTCTGGAAAATCACCGAAGACAAAGCCTTCTGGCTCAACACCTATAAAGAAACCGGCGTCGAGAATCGCTCCCGAGCGGATTACCAGGTGCAGGTTCGCTACGTCCACAAGTTCTGATTGACGTGTAGGCCAGCTCACGCATGAGCGGGCTCTTTACCTGAGGTGATGCTTCATGAACGCACTCGACTCCATCGACAGCAAAAAATCACTGGGCGCCATCTGCCTGATGATGGTCATTTCCCTGGGAACACTGCAGATCCAACCGATCCTGGGCGGTGCCTTGATTGACCAACTCGGCCTGCCGCTCAATGCAATCGGCGCTCTTTTCGCCGCTGAACTCATGGCGATGGCCATCGCTTGCGGGGTCTGCGCCCTGTTCATGGCGAGCGTCGACCGGCGTCGCTTCGCCCTGGTGGCCTTGTTGATCCTGGCATTGGGTAACCTGGCCAGCACACAACTGCACAGCCAGGCCGGACTGGTCATTTCCAGGATGATCTGCGGCGCCAGCGGCGGCGCGGTCATGGCGGTGGTCTATGCCACCGCAGCGCTGCGTACATCCAAGGATGCGACCTTCGCGGTCATCAACATCGGCAACCTGCTGTGGGGCATGCTGCTGGTGACCTCCATGCCGCTGGTCCTTCAAGCATTTGGTGTGAATGGCGCGTTTTCCCTGTTGGCGATCACCAGCGTGCTCGCGGCGCTGGGTTGCTGGAGAGTGCCCAAGCGCTACCCGCAAGCACATCGCGCGGCCAATGGCTCGACCCAGCCATTCGGTCTCACCGCGATGCTGTTGATCCTGCTATTTGCCCTGCTGTTCTTCGGCCACTCCGCCCTGTGGGTGTACCAGGAACGCATCGGCAGGAACATCGGCCTGGAGCCCCAGCAGATTGGCGGCATCCTCGGCGGCAGCATCCTTGCCGGTGCCCTTGGCGCTGGGCTGGCCGGGCTGATCGGACGACGCCTGGGCCTACTGTTTCCGCAACTGTTGAGCTTCGGCACGGCATTGCTGGCGACCTTGATCATGGTCTATGGCACCAGCCCCGTTGCCTTTATCACCACGGCCTGCCTGATCCATATGGTCTGGTTTTTCAGCCTGCCCTACCTGCTTTCCATGGCAGCGGAACTGGACCCTTCCGGCCGATTGGCAGGCCTGGGTAACGCTGCGATTTTCATCGGCCAGGGACTCGGCCCGTTTGGCGCCGCACTGGTCGTGGGCGAGGGACACTTGCGCGCGGTCGGATGGCTGGCCGCCTCAGCCTATCTGCTAGCCTTGGTGATCTCGTGCCTGGTCGTTGCACGCTTTCGCCGCGGCGTGAAGCCTTCCGGACCGGCGATGTCCCCGCAATCGGCCTGAACCTGAACGAACCCGCACATTGACGAGATTGCCTGATGAGTATTCCATTCCCTCAAACCCCTGAATTTTCCGGTACTCTCTACACGCCCAGCCGCGTGGAAGCAGAGGTGTTCGATCTTGAGATCGAAGGCATCCTGCCTGTTTCGATCTGTGGGACTTTTTATCAGGTGGCGCCAGACCCGCAGTATCCCCCCATGCTGGGTAACGACATTTTTTTCAACGGCGACGGCGTGGTTAGCCGCTTCAACTTTGCCAATGGCAAAGTCTCGATGCGACGCCGCTACGTGAAAACCGATCGCCTGCTGGCCCAGCGCCGTGAAGGGCGTTCGCTCAACGGCGTCTATCGAAACGTCTACACCAATGACCCCCTCGCGGCGAAAAACAACACCACCGCCAACACCACCGTTATCCCTCACAACGGCGTCCTGTTGGCGCTCAAGGAAGATGCCCTGCCTTGGGCGATGGACCTCGAAACCCTGGAGACCCTCGGCGAATGGAGCTTTGACGGGCAGATCAAAGCCGCGACGTTCACTGCCCACCCCAAGCTCGATCCGGTGACAGGCAACCTGCTGGCCTGCAGTTATGAGGCCAAAGGCGACGGCACGCCCGACCTGGCCTATTTCGAAATCTCGCCGGACGGAAAGCTGCTGCACGAGATCTGGTTCCAGGCGCCTTATGCGGCGATGGTGCATGATTTCGCGGTGACCGAACGCTACGTCGTGTTCCCGTTGATTCCGTTGACGGTGGACGTCGAACGCATGAAAAACGGCGGGCCACATTTCCAGTGGCAACCCGACCTGCCCCAGCTGTTCGCCATCGTGCCGCGCAACGGGCGTGGGCAGGATGTGCGTTGGTTCAAGGGGCCCAAGGACGGTTTCCAGGGGCATACGCTCAATGCGTTCGATGAGGACGGCAAGGTGTATGTGGACATGCCGGTCACCGGCGGGAATATCTTCTACTTCTTCCCCCAGGCCGACGGCTACGTACCACCGCCTGAAACCCTGGCCGCCAGCCTGATGCGCTGGACCTTCGACCTGAATGGCACGCAGGAGGACGTTCAACCGCAGCCACTGACGGCATATCCCTGCGAGTTTCCACGGTGTGATGATCGCTACATCGGTCGAAAATACCGGCATGGGTTCCTGCTCGCCTTTGATCCTGAGCGGCCTTACAACCCGGCGAATGGGCCGATGCCCTTCCAGTTTTTCAACCTGCTGGCGCACCTGGACCTGCAGACAGGCCGCACCGACGCCTGGTTTCCCGGCGACAGCGGATGCTTCCAGGAACCCATCTTCATACCGCGCTCGGCGGATGCAGAGGAAGCCGATGGCTACGTGGTTGCCATGCTCAACCTCATTGCCGAAGGGCGCAATGAACTGGTGGTGCTGGACACCCGTGACATGGCCAGCGGCCCCATTGCCCGGATCAGGATTCCCTTCCGGATGCGCATGTCGCTGCATGGCTGCTGGGCACCAAGCGATTGATTGGCATCGGGCCCTGATGCCCGTCAATTAAGCACAATCCCTGTGGGAGCGAGCTTGCTCGCGATGGCGGCGGTTCAGTTACATGAGTATTGAACTTGGCTGGCCTCATCGCGAGCAAGCTCGCTCCCACACGTTCAGAGCCTTTTGCGCACCTCTCGCGGCCCCTGCCATCTGCGGTGGCTGCCTGCCTCCCCTCCCTCTGCTCCCCAGGTCCGCCAAAGGTACAGCCTCGCCAAAAAATACATAAATTCCATATTTTAGGATTTTTGTATAAATCCTACTTTACAGGATTTTATAGCAAGACTAGATTAACCCTCATTGCACCCTCCCTCTCTCCAGGAGCCCCCATGAAACTCGCAAGCTTTATTGTCCAAGGCCGTCGCAGCTACGGTGTGATCGAAGGTGATCAAGTCATCGACCTGGAATCGCTCAAGCCAACCCTTGGCAGCGATCTCAAACAGGCCATCGGCCACAACCGCCTGAACGAACTGAGCCCTGCGCGCCTGGTAGGCCTGCCGCGTATCCCCTTGGCTGACGTGACATTCCTGCCGGTGATCCCGAACCCGGGCAAAGTGCTGTGCATCGGCATCAACTACGCCACCCACGTGCGCGAAACCGGTCGGGAAATGCCGACCTATCCGATGATTTTTACCCGCTTCGCCGACAGTCAGACCGCCCACCTGCAACCCATCGTTCGCCCGACCGCGTCCCACAAACTTGATTTCGAGGGCGAGCTGGCGGTGGTGATCGGTAAAGCGGCCCGTCACGTCAAACAGGCCGACGCGCTGGACTACGTCGCCGGTTATGCCTGCTACAACGACGGCAGTGTCCGCGACTGGCAGAAGCACACCATTCAGTTCGTCCCCGGCAAGAACTTCCCGAACACCGGTGGGTTCGGCCCCTGGCTGGTGACCGGCGACGAGATCGGCGATCCGCAGGACCTGGAGTTGACCACCCGCCTGAATGGCGAAGTGATGCAGCACACCCGCACCAGCGACATGATTTTCGATGTACGCCAACTGATCGAGTACTGCTCCACCTTCACCGAACTGGCCCCCGGTGACGTGATTGTCACTGGCACCACTGGCGGCGTCGGGGCGTTCCGCGAGCCGCCGGTGTGGATGAAACCAGGCGACGAAGTCGAGATCGAGATCGCTCGAATCGGCACCCTGCGCAACAGCATCGTGGACGAGCAATAAGCATGGAAAACCTACACACCCCTGACGCCCTGCCCGAGCCGGATGGCGACAGCAAAGGCTCGAGCCTGGAGCGCATGTTGCGGGTACTCGACCTGTTCACCGAACAGAGCCCGATCTGGGCGGTGGACGACATGGGCGGCGCCCTGGGTTTTACCCGTTCGACGATCTACCGCTACGTGCGCGAATTGGCCGAAGCCAACCTGTTGTTCCAGGTCGAAGCCGGGCGTTATGCCCTGGGCGCGCGAATCATTACCTGGGACCGCCAACTGCGCCTGAGCGACCCCCTCGTACGCGCCGCGCAATCGCTTGAGCCCAGCTTCCCGCAGTGGAGCGAACAACAGGTGTGGCTGATCTGCCGGCTGTTCAAGGACCAGGTTGTGTGCATTCACCAGCACGGGGACCTGTTCAGTGAGGTCAGCTACTCCCGTGGTTCACCCAGGCCCTTGTTCCTGGGAGCGACGTCCAAGGCGATCCTCGCCAACATGACCTCGCGCCAACACAGCCAACTGTTTCTCGACCACCCCAATGAAGTGCGCGCCAGTCAACTTGGCCAGACCTGGGAAGCGTTTCGTCGCTCGTTGCAGCAACTGCGTCGCCAAGGCTATGTGGCCAGCGCAGGTGAAGTCGACGCGGGCGTCTATGGCCTGGCCGCGCCGATCTTCGACGGCGATGGCAAGGTCGTCGGCAGCATCAGTTGCGTGCGCCCGGTACGAGAACGCGACAGCGCCCAGGAAGAGACACAAGGGCAACAGATCCTTGCCCTGGCGCAGGAACTGTCGCAACGCATGGCTGCGCTCGCCAACCGCGCCAAGCCACTGGGCTGAGCCATCCGGAAGGGAATAACAATGACAACCCTCAAACGCATCAACACCCAGGTCCTGGTCATCGGTGCTGGCCCTACCGGGCTGACCCTGGCCAACCTGCTCGGCCAAGCCGATGTGGACACCCTGATCATCGATCGCAAGCCGGGCACCGTGAGCGAGCCGCGGGCGGTTTCAATCGATGACGAGTCCTTGCGCACCATGCAGGCCATCGGGCTCGATGCCGCCGTGCTGCGTGATGTCGTGCCCGGCTACGGCGTGCATTACTTCACCCGGCCCGGCGGTCGCTGCTTCGGCAAGGTCGAGCCGACCGGCAAGCTGTATGGCTTCCCCAAGCGCAACGCGTTTCGCCAACCGCTGTTTGAAAACACCCTCAGGCGAGGCCTCGAACGTTTTGCCAGCCTGACGGCTCGGTTCAGCCACGAGCTGGTGGAATTCACCCAGGACCCACACGGCGTATGCGCGCTGGTGCGTGACGCCGAAGGGCAACTGATGGAAGTCCACGCAGCTTACCTGGTGGCCTGCGACGGTGGCCGTAGCCCGGTGCGCAAGCAGCTCGGGATCGAGATGGTCGGTTCGAGCTTCTCCTCGCGCTGGCTGGTGGTCGATACCGACCAGGACGACGACCCCTTCTGGCAGACCCGTGTGTATTGCGACGCCAGGCGTCCGGTGGTGGAAGTGCCCGGCCCTCACCGTACGCGCCGATTCGAGTTCCTGCTCAAGCCCGGAGAAACGGACGAACAGATGCTCGACGAAACCTGTCTGCAAGCATTGCTGCGCCCCTTCAAGGGTGACGCGCCGGTTTCCATCGTGCGCAAGACGGTCTACACCTTCCATGCCCGGGTCGCCGAGCGGTGGCAGGTGCAGCGGGTGTTTCTCGCCGGCGACGCCGCTCACCTGACCCCGCCCTATGCCGGGCAAGGCATGAACAGCGGCGTTCGCGATGCCCACAACCTGGGCTGGAAGCTGGTCGGCGTGCTGAAGGGAAAAATGGCGGAAAGCGCACTGCTGTCCTACGAAAGCGAGCGTCGTGATCATGCGTGGGCATTGATCAAGTTGGCCTTGAACCTCGGCGTGGTCATGGCACCGGCCACCGTCCTGCGCGCTCGCCTGATCAGTGGGGCATTCGCCTTGATCGGCCTGTTGCCGCCGTTGCGCGATTATTTCCTGCAAATGCGCTTCAAGCCCAAACCCCGTTTCACCCGGGGCCTGGTGCTGACCGAGGGACAAGCAGGCACGTTGTCCTGCGGACACATGTTCCCGCAACCGATGCTCACCGACGCCCACGACCAGGAACGCCTGCTCGATGACGCCATCGGCGCCGGCTTCGCCTTGATTCAATACGGCGACCCGACCCGCCAACGTATCGATGAACTCAAGCATGGCCTCTGGAGCCACCTTGAAGCCAGGCGCATCCTGATCCTGCCCGCGTCCGTCCAGGCCATGCCGTCGATCCCCGGCTGCACGGTGCTCCAGGACCGTGAAGGCCAGCTCAAAACCCTGCTGGGCGATTCACACCCATTCCTGCTGCTGCGCCCGGATCGCTATATCGCCGCGATTTTCGACAAGGCCACCGAAACCCCGGCCGCCGAATCGTTGCAGTCGCTGTTCGGCATCGCCGCGGCCCACCGCAGCGCAACCGAGCCGAGCATCGCGCCCGTCTTTCATTAAATCTTCAAGCACAGAGGTGGTTATGCAAACACTCCAGACTTCCACACCTGCACGCCTGTGCTACCTGCACCTGGCGAGCAAGGACGCGCAACGGCAAATCGATTTCTATCGACGGATGCTGGACATGGACAGCCAGGCGCAAGCCGACGGCAGCTGGATGCTCAGCGGCCCGCAACGCGCCATGCTCGTGTCTCCCGCCGACCACAGTGGCCTGCTCGCGGCGGCGTTCGACCTGGGCAGTCAGCCTCGCCTGCAAGCACTGCGGATTCGCCTGCTCGGCAACGGCTGTTTCATCGAAGAGCTCGACTCGCCACTGCTCGAAACGGGGGCCTTCCTGATCCGTGATCCCCAGGGCCGGCAAACGATATTTGGCGTCGCTCACCCCGCTCTCCAGGCCTCGGGCCAAGGCATGCCCGGCCGCTTGCAACACGTGGTGTTCCAGACCACGGAGCTGGAAGCCATGATCGATTTCTACGTCAACACGGTGGGCTTCACTGTTTCGGACAACGTCGTGGATGAGCAGACCGGCCAACTCATGACGTGCTTCCTGCGCTCGGACGACGAGCACCACACCTTGGCGTTTTTCCGTGGTTCGAAAAACGAGTGGGACCACCACTGTTACGAAACCAACGAATGGAATGACATCCGCGACTGGGGTGATCGCTTCGCCAAGGAACGCATCACCATTTTCTTCGGGCCCGGCCGACATGGGCCGGGCAACAACCTGTTTTTCATGGTGGTCGATGCCGATCGCAACCGCCTGGAGTTCTCGGCTGAGCTGGAAGTCACCGATGCCAGCCGCCAGCCCGGCGTCTGGGCACAAGAGGAATACACACTCAATTCCTGGGGCCGCGCCTGGATCAGGAGCTGAGCAATTTCCCCATCGGCGTTTGCACCCTTGATTTCTAAACGAGGCGATCACCTGCCTCCAAAGGTAAAAGACCATGACGACTCAACCGCTCGCGCCCTACGCCATCAACGGCGACCAATACATCAACGGCACCTGGCGTGCAGGACGCTCCGCACGCCGCCTGGACGACCGTAACCCCTTCAACGGCGAACAACTGCTGGAGATGCCCCTGGCCTCGATTGCCGATCTCGACGACGCCTATCAGGCGGCGCAAAAGGCGCAGGCACCGTGGGCACAACTGCACCCCACCCAGCGCGGCGCACAACTTGAAAAGCTCGCCCAGGTCATCCAGAGCCGCCGCGAAGAAATCATCGACTGGCTGATCCACGAATCCGGCAGCACCCGGATCAAGGCGAGCATGGAATGGCAGTTCACGCTTAACCTGGTGCGCGAATGCACGACGATGCCGATGAAGGTCGAAGGTCGGATCCTGACCAGCTACAAGCCCGGCGAACAGAGCTTTGTCTTCCGTGAACCCTTGGGTGTGGTGGGTGTGATCAGTCCATGGAATTTCCCGCTGTACCTGAGCATGCGCTCGGTGGTGCCGGCACTCGCCCTGGGCAACACGATCGTGCTCAAGCCCGCCAGCGACACAGCAGTGACCGGCGGCCTGCTGATTGCCCACCTGTTCGAAGAGGCCGGCTTCCCCGAGGGCTCGCTCAACGTGGTGGTCGGCGCGGGCTCGGAAATCGGCGATGCTTTTGTCGAACACCCGGTGCCGAGCCTGATTTCCTTCACCGGTTCGACGGATGTGGGACGCAATGTCGGCCGTGTTGCCACCGGTGGCAAATACATCAAGCGCGTGGCCCTGGAACTGGGCGGCAATGCGCCGCTGGTGGTGCTGGATGACGCCGACATTGACGTTGCGGCGCACGCTGCGGTGGTCGGGCGTTTCCTGCACCAGGGCCAGATCTGCATGAGCGTCAACCGAGTGATCGTCGACCGCTCGCTGTATGCCGATTTCGCGTCGCTGGTGGTGGAGCGCGTGCGCAACCTCAAGACGGGTGATCCGACCAAGGCAGACACGGTGATCGGGCCAGTGGTCAATCAGAGTCAGCTCGATGGCCTGTTGCGCAAGCTCGACGGCGCCCGGAGTGCCGGCCTCAAGCAGCTTTGCGGCGGCCCCGCATCCGGGCTGGTGCTGCCTGCCCATGTGTTCGGCGAAGTAGGAGCCGATCAGGAACTGGCCCGCGATGAAACGTTCGGCCCCCTGCTGCCGCTGCTGGTCGCAGAAAACGAAACCCATGCATTGGCGTTGGCGAACGCCAGCGAGTATGGCCTGTCCAGCGCCGTGTTCACCCGGGACATGGCCCGTGGCTTGAACTTCGCCCGTGGCATTGTGGCGGGCATGACCCATATCAACGACATCACCGTCGATGACCAACCCAATGCCCCGTTCGGTGGTGAAAAAAATTCCGGCCTCGGTCGCTTCAACGGTCACTATGCCCTGGATGAGTTTACCCGTGCCCATTGGGTGACCTGGCAGCCCGGAGGCCATCACTACCCGTTCTGAGTCTGTGACCCCCTTGATCAGGCCCGGATCGGGCAAATCGACCCCTTTGCCCGATCCGTCAGAAAACAATAATAAATAGAGGCGAAAAATGAACCATTTAGCCTGCGTGTCCACCGATCAGGTTGTTCGCTCCGATCGCCTGATGAAATGGAAAGAGTTCATGAGCGATCACCTGGGGCGTACGCCGGACTATATAAAACGGCTGGAATCGACGTTCATCGACCCGTTGCATGACAGCAATTTCCAGGGTCGGCTGGAGTACGGGGACCTGGGCCAGCTGCGTTTCTGTCGAATGACCGCCAGCGCCCATCGATATTCGCGCCACCTGAGCAAGGCGGTCGACGCCCTCGATACGCCGCGCATGTTGATCATGCAGGTGGCTGGCGTCAGTCATTTCGAGCAGGGCCGGCAAAGCAGCGTGCTGGCCCCTGACGAAATGCTCCTGGTGGACTGCGGCAAACCTTTCAATGTGACCAGCACGCAAGGTTGCGAACATTTCATCCTGCTGTTCCAAGGGGCATCCGGGCAGGTGGCGCAAACCGGCGACATGCACCTTAACGGTCGCAATGGACTGGGGCGGATGCTCATGCACCTGATCAGCGATGCCTACAATCAGTACCCCTTGCTGAACAACCATTCGGCCGGGCTGATCGGTGACAGCATCACCGGGCTGCTGGATAACGCGCTGAAGAACAAACAGGAAGAAAAGCAACTCGAACACGACTTCCGCTTCTTCAAGCAGAACCGCCTCAAGGCGTACATCGAACGCCACCTGGCCGACCGCGACCTGACCATCGAACGCATCGCCAACGCCGAACAGTGCTCGGTCCGCAGCCTGCACCGCGCCTTCCAGGATGAACTGGGGTGCAGTGTCAGCGAATACATCTGGCAGCGGCGCCTGTCACGTTGTGCCGAAGACCTGCGCAACCGGGAACATGCCCACCGCTCGCTCACCGAGATCGCCTACGCCTGGGGCTATGGCAGCAGCTCCCACTTCAGCCGGCATTTCAAATCGACGTTCGGCATGTCGCCCCGGCTGTTCCGCGACACCGCGAGTGACAGCCGGGAAAAATCGACGGCGGCTTGAGCCTGGTCCAATTCATCTGGGTTCACCATATCCCCTGTGGGAGCTGAGCCTGCTCACTGCCACAGGGCGGTTCGGGGAGGCATGGATTCGCTGTTCACCACAAATCTCCTGTGGGAACTGAGCTTGCTCGCGATGGCGGTGAGTCAGTTGGCAGGGATGGTGAATCTGCTGACGCTATCGCGAGCAAGCTCGGCTCCCACAAGGGGGCTTGGCTCTCACAGGTACTCCTCCCAGAGCACTCCTTAATTCCAGCCGCCGCCCATCACCTTGTACAACGTCACACGGTTGCTCTGCTCGGTCAGGCGCAAGGTGATCAGGTCCTGCTGCGCGCTGTACAGAGAGCGCTGGGCGTCGAGGGCTTCGAGATAGCTTTGCGAACCACCACGGTACAAAGCGTCGGAGAGTTCGAAGCTCTTGCGGCTGGCGTCAGTCAACGCCTGTTGGGCCTCGATACGGCGATCCAGCGTGCTGCGCTCCGCCAGGGCATCGGCCACTTCCTTGAAGGCGCTCTGCAGTGTTTGCTGGTAGGTCTGCACCTGGATCTCGCGCTCGGTCTTGGCCGAGTCCAGCGTCGCGCGGTTACTGCCGGCATCGAAGATCGGCAGGCTGATGCTCGGGGCAAACGTCCAGGCGCCACTGCCGGACTTGAACAGACCGGACAGGGCCGAGCTTGAGGAACCGGCATTGGCCGTCAGGCTGATGCTGGGAAAGAACGCCGCACGGGCGGCACCGATGTCGATATTGGCCGACTTGAGCGTGTGCTCGGCGGCCAGCACATCGGGGCGTCGTTGCAACAGGCTGGAAGGCAGCTCTGCCGGCACCTGCACCAGCGCCGCGGCCGATTCCAGGTAAGCACCCGGCAACAACTCTTCGGGGATGTCGCTGCCCACCAGCAGCCGCAGGGCGTTGCGATCCTGCTGGATCTGGCTTTCATACGCCGCTGCGTCGACCCGCGCCGACTCCACGGTAGTTTGCGCCTGGGCCACGGACAGACCGGAGGAACCGCCCAGGGCGTGGCTGCGTTGAGTCAGTTCGTAGGTCGCCTGCTGGCTGCGCAAGGTCTCCTGCGCCAAGTGCAGACGCTCGTTGTCGGCCGCCAGGGTCAGCCAGGCCGTCGCCACTTCGGCCACCAGGCTGATCTGCGTGCTGCGTCGGGTTTCGGTCAGGGACAGATAGTCCTCCAGGGCTTCGTCCTGAAGGTTCTGCACCCGTCCGAACAGATCCACTTCATAACTGCTCAACCCCAGTTGCGCACTGTAGTCATGGGTGGTGGCCGCCGAGCCTGTGTTGGACAACGAGCCAGGCGTGCGACTGTGAGTGCCACTGACACTCGCATCGATCGAAGGCAAGGACTCGGCGCGCTGGATGCGGTACTGCGCCTGGGCCTTTTCAACGTTCAGGACCGCCAGGCGCAGGTCGCGGTTGTTGCTCAGCGCCAGGGACTGCAAGCGCGCCAGGCGGCTGTCGGTGAAAAAGTGCTGCCACTCGATGTCGGCACTCACCTCGCCCTTGGGCGTGCTGGCCGCCGCCAGCCATTGCTCGGAGACTGGCGCCTCAGGGCGTTCATACTGCGGCGCCAGATTCATGCAGCCACCGAACAGCGTGAGGATGGCCAGCAATGGCCAGCGAAATTTGATCATGCATCACCTGACTGGGCGGATGGAACAGAGGTCGAAACCGTGGAAACGCGACCGAAACGTCGGCGAATCTGCACAAAAAACAAAGGAACGAAGAAGATCCCCAACACCGTGGCGGACAACATGCCGCCCAGCACACCGGTACCAATGGCCTGACGTCCGGCGGAACCGGCACCGCTACTCAGGGCCAGGGGCAATACGCCGAACATGAAGGCCAGGGACGTCATGAGAATCGGCCGCAGGCGTTGGCGCACAGCGATCAATGTCGCTTCGCGCAAGCTATTGCCCTGCTCTTGCAGGTGCTTGGCGAACTCGACGATCAGAATGGCGTTCTTGGCGGCCAATCCCACGGTGGTCAACAGCCCGACCTGAAAATACACGTCGTTGCTCAAGCCACTGACACGCGTAGCCAGCACCGCACCCACCACCCCCAGCGGCACCACCAGCATCACCGAGAAAGGCACCGACCAACTCTCATAGAGCGCAGCGAGGCAGAGGAACACGAACAGCACCGAAATCCCGTACAGCAACGGCGCCTGCGAACCGGAAAGGCGCAACTGATAGGACTGCCCCGTCCATTCGTAGCCGATACCCTCCGGCAATTGTTTGACCAGCGCTTGCACCGCATCCATGGCGTCCCCGGAACTGACGCCGGGCGCCGGATCGCCAACCACCTCCAGCGAGGCGTTGCCGTTGTAGCGCTCCAGCAACGGCGAACCGTAGCTCCAGGAACTGCTGGCGAACGAAGAAAACGGCACCATTTCATCGTTGCTGTTGCGCACGAACCAGTGCTCCAGGTCAGCCGCCTGCATCCGCGCCGCAGCCTCACCCTGGACGTAGACCTTCTTCACCCGCCCCTGGTTGAGGAAGTCATTGACATAAGTGCCGCCCAACGCCGTGGACAGCGTGGTGTTGATGTCGCTGGTGCTCAGGCTCAAGGCCCCGGCCTTGCGATCATCGATGCTGACCTTGAGCTGCGGCGCGTCGTCCAGGCCATTGCTGCGTACCCCGAGCAAGCGAGGGTCCTGGTTGGCCAGCTCGATGAGTTTTTCCCGTGCCGCCACCAGCGTGTCATGCCCCAGGCCGGCGAGGTCCTTGAGTTGCAGGTCGAAGCCGGACGTCTGTCCCAGGCCGCGCACGGCCGGCGGTTGCATGACGAACACATTGGCATCGCCGATGCTCGACAGCGCCATAGTCGCGCGCTGGGCGAAGGACGCCGCATCCTGCCCCGCCCCCGTGCGCTCGCTCCAGTCCTTGAGCCGGATAAAGGCACGGGCGCTGTTCTGGCTGTTGCCGTTCATGCCCAGGCCGGAAATGCTGATCAGTGCTTCGACTTCCGGCTGTTCGAGCAGGTAGCTTTCGAACTGCTTGACCACCGCTTGCGTGCGGCTGTCCGTGGCCCCGACGGGTAGCTGCACCTGGGCCATGAGAATGCCTTGGTCTTCGTCAGGCAGGAACGAAGTCGGCAGGCTGAAATATCCGACGGCCATCAGCAGCAGCACCAGCCCATACACCAGCCAGCCAACGCGCCCGCGCTGCAAAATGCCCCCCACCTGCCGTTTATAGGCCTCGGCAGCACGCTCGAACGTGCGGTTGAACCAGCCGAAGAATCCACGTTGAGCGCCATGGCCCTGACCATCGGACGGCTTGAGCAAGGTCGCGCACAATGCCGGCGTCAGCGTCATGGCGACGAGTACCGAGAGCACCATGGCCGAGACGATGGTGACCGAAAACTGCCGGTAGATAACGCCTGTGGAGCCGCCAAAAAACGCCATGGGAATGAACACCGCACTGAGCACCAGGGCGATGCCGACCAGGGCGCTGGTGATTTCATCCATCGACTGGCGCGTGGCGTCCAGGGCCGAGAGCACCTGCTCGCCCATTACCCGCTCGACGTTCTCCACCACCACAATCGCGTCGTCCACCAACAGGCCGATGGCCAGGACCATGGCGAACATGGTCAGGGTATTGATCGAATAACCGAACAGCGCCAGCACGCCGAATGTCCCCAGCAGCACCACCGGCACCGTGATCGCGGGGATCAACGTGGCCCGCAGGTTCTGCAGGAAAAGGAACATGATCAGCACCACCAGGACAATCGCCTCACCCAGTGACTTGACCACTTCTTCGATGGACAGGCTGACAAAGGGCGTGGTGTCGTAGGCAATCACGTTCTTGAGTTGCAGCTCCGTCGGATAGAACGGCTCGAGCTCCTTGAGCTTGGCCTTCACCGCCTCACCGACGCTAAGCGCGTTGGCCCCGGCGGCGAGCTGGACGCCCATGGCGGCAGCGGGTTTGCCGTTGAGGGCAGAGCTGACATCGTAGCTTTCACTGCCCAATTCGACCCGCGCCACATCCCCAAGCAGCACCACCGCCCCGTCGCTGGTGGACTTGACCACCACATTGCGAAACTCCTCGACGGTTTGCAGCTTGCTGCGGGCGCTGATGGTGGCGTTCAACTGCTGACCTTTCACCGCCGGCATGGCGCCGAGCTGACCGGCAGAAACCTCGGTGTTCTGCGCCTCCAGGGCCGTGCTGACATCCGAAGGCATCAGCGCGTATTTTTCCAGCAGGGCCGGGTCCAGCCAGATGCGCATGGCATAGCCGGAGCCCAATGTCTGCACATCGCCGACACCGTCGATGCGGCTGATGGAATCGAGCAAGGTGCTGGAAATGTAATCGCCGATCTGCGTGCCGCTGACGCTCGGATTGTCGGAGGCCAGGGCGGCAATCATCAGGAAGTCCGAACCGCCCTTGGTCACGGTCAGGCCCTCGCTCTGCACCGACTGCGGCAGCCTCGACTCGGCCTGTTGCAGCTTGTTCTGCACCTGCATCTGGGCCACGTCCGGGTTGGTACCGGCGGTGAAGGTCAGGCTGATGCTGGCGCTGCCATCCGAGCTGCTGGAGGCCGACATGTAGGTCAGGTTGTCCAGGCCCTTCATTTGCTGTTCGATGACCTGGGTCACCGAGTCTTCGACGGTCTTGGCCGAGGCACCGGTGTAGGTCGCGGAAATGCGCACCGTTGGCGGCGCGATGTCCGGGTACTGCTCCAGGGGCAACTGGCTGATGGACAAGGCGCCAGCGAGCATGATGACGATGGCGATGACCCAGGCGAAAATCGGTCGGTCGATAAAGAAGCGCGCCATGTTCAGCCCTCCTGCGCGATGGCAACAGGCGTCGCTTTCTGAGTACGGCTGCGGGTACCGGTATTCTGTGCCACGACGGTTTCACCGACCCGGACCTTCTGCCCACCCTCGACAATCACCTGGTCTCCCGCGTTCAGCCCCGCCGTGACCCACCACTGGTTATCCACGGCGCGGTCGATGGTCAGCATGCGCTGCTCGACTTTGCCGTCGACCACCACCAGCACCGAAGTCGCACCGCTGGCACTGCGGGTCACCGCCTTCTGTGGAATCAGGATGGCCTTGTCATCCCGCGCCTGCTCCAGCACCGCCCGCACGTACATGCCCGGCAGCAACAGGCGGTCCGGGTTGGCGATTTGCGCCCGCAGGGTCACCGTGCCCGTGCCCTCATTGACGCTGACCCCACTGAACTTCAAGCGACCTTCATGGGCATAGGTGCTGCCGTCATCGAGCTTGAGGCGGATCCGCGCTTCACCTTCACCATTGCTCTGCAGCACACCGCTGGCCAAGTCGCGCTTGAGCCGCAACAGTTCGGTGGTCGACTGGGTGACGTCTACATACATCGGGTCCAACTGCTGCACGGTGGTCAGTGCGCTGTCCTGGTTGGCCACCACCAGCGCGCCGGGCGTGACCGTCGAGGTTTCGACGCGCCCACTGACGGGGGAACTGATGCGGGTATACGCCAGGTTGATGCGTGCAGTGTCGACATCGGCCTGGGCCACTTGCACTTCCGCTTCGGCGGTCATCAGGTTGGCCTGGGCGTCCTCGTTGTCCTGCTGGCTGATGGCATCGATCTTTACCAACTGGGCGTCACGCTTGGCCGTGGCCTGGGCCGACTTCAAGGTGGCGCGTGCCTTGGCGAGGTTCGCCTGGGCCTCAGCCAATGCGGCCTTGTAAGAGGAAGCATCCAGTTGATACAGCGCCTGTCCGGCCTTGACCTCGGCCCCTTCGACAAACAGGCGCTGCTGGACGATACCGCCGACCTGCGGGCGTATCTCGGCGACCATGAACGCCTGGGTGCGTCCGGCCAGCTCAGTGGTCAGCGCCTGACTTTGCGGCTGCACGGTGATCACCGAGACCTTGGGCGGTTCGGGCGTGGGTGCCGATTCGCCGGAGCAACCGCCCAACAGGAACAAAACGATCAAGCACACCAGGATGGCGGCGGTCACCAGGGATTTGGCGAATAATTTGGTCGACATAAATGCCTCTGCAAGACGGATGGTTCAAGCCAGGCGCCATACTGCGAGGCAAATGTGCAGGAAAATTGAAGATTGTCCGCCGCCCTTGAATCTTCATCGCACCAGGGCCTAAATGGTCGGGCCATTCATCGAACTGCCCGAGCCCATGAAACTGAGCATCTCCACCAAGCTGTTTATTGCCGTACTGGCCAGCGTGCTGTTCGTCATCCTGAGCATGGGGGTGGCCAACGGCTGGAGCTTCGGCAAAGGCTTTCTGGACTACCTCAACGAACAGGCCCTGGTGCGCATGACGCCGGTACTGCCGCGCCTGGCCAGCGCCTACGAGCGCGAAGGCGACTGGGAATTCCTGCGCAACCAGCCGGATCGCTGGTTCGAGCTCCTGCGTCCGGAACCGGGCGAAAACACCACCCACCCAGAGCACCCACCCATGCCGATGTCCGACCTGACCGGCGCGGTGTTTCGCATCGCTCTGCTGGATCAGCAGAAACAGTTGGTCATGGGCTACTCGGCGATTGCCAACGACGCCCTGATGCGCCCGATCGAGGTCGCTGGCAAAACCGTCGGCTGGCTGGCGGTGACGCCGTTCCAGAACGTGACCGAGGCTGGCGGTGAACGCTTTCGTCAGTATCTGGTGCGCACCAGCCTGGCCGTGGGTGTGCTCTCGTTGCTGTTGGCGATGCTGATTGCCTGGTGGATCGCCCGTACCCTGCTTGACCCGGTCAAGCGGGTGGCCGCCGCCACGCACCGGTTGGCCGCCGGGGAATACAGCAACCGCGTATCGGTGGCATCCAATGACGAAGTCGGTCAGTTGGCCCGAGACTTCAACCAGCTGGCGCATACGCTGGAACGCAACGAGAAAATGCGCAGGGAATTCATGGCCGATGTGTCCCACGAACTGCGCACCCCGTTGTCGGTATTGCGCGGCGAGCTGGAAGCCATCGAAGACGGCGTGCGCACCCTCGACCCGTCCTCGATGAAATCGCTGCAAGGCGAAGTCGGCATGCTCAGCAAACTGGTGGACGATCTGTACGAACTGTCCCTGGCCGATGTCGGCGCGCTGACTTACCGCAAGGGCGAATGCGATCTCAACGAACTGCTGGACGGTTGCGTGGCGATGTTCCAGGAGCGCTGCAATGCCCGGCATCTGCGTTTGGAGCTGGAATTGCCGACAACGCCGCTGCAGGTCGAAGCCGACCCCAAGCGCCTGCAGCAACTGTTCGGCAATCTGCTGGAAAATGCGGTGCGTTATACCGACGAGGGTGGCGTGCTGCGCATTCGTGCGGCCAGCGAGGACGACGTCGTACGCATCGATTTTCTCGACTCTGGCCCCGGGGTCGATGCGGTTCAACTGCCGCGACTGTTCGAGCGTTTTTACCGCGGCGAAACCTCACGCAATCGCGCCAGTGGCGGCGCCGGCCTGGGACTGGCCATCTGTCACAGCATCGCCCTGGCCCATGGCGGCAGCCTCAGCGCCGAGCACTCGCCGTTGGGCGGCCTTTGGCTGACCCTGCGCCTGCCACGGAATGCCTGAACATGACCCATGACAGCCCGATCCTGATCGTCGAAGACGAACCCAAGCTGGCCGCATTGATGCGCGACTACCTGATCGCCGCCGGCTATGCGACCCAGTGCCTGGACAATGGCCTTCAAGTGGTGCCAGCGGTACGGGCCAGCGAGCCGCGGTTGATCCTGCTCGACCTGATGCTGCCAGGGCGCGACGGCCTGCAAGTGTGCCAGGAGCTGCGCAGCTTCAGCGCCGTGCCGATCATCATGATCACCGCCCGCGTGGAGGAAGTCGATCGCCTGCTCGGGTTGGACCTGGGGGCCGACGATTACATCTGCAAACCCTTCAGCCCGCGTGAAGTGGTAGCCAGGGTCAAGGCGATCCTGCGGCGCAGCCCGCGACTTCTCGTCACCGCGCCAGCCCGGCTGCTGATTGACGAAGACCGCTACCAGGCGTCACTCGATGGCATCGCCCTGGACCTGACGCCCTTGGAACTGCGCCTGCTCAGTACACTGGCCCAGTCCCCGGGGCGAGTGTTTTCCCGGGATCAATTGCTCAATCGGATCTATTCCGATCATCGGGTGGTCACTGATCGCACCGTCGATAGCCATATCCGTAATCTGCGGCGCAAGCTCGAACAGGCTTGCCCAGGAGAGCAGCCGATCGAGTCGTTGTATGGCGTGGGTTATCGGTTTCAGCTCGGCGAATCCTGAAGCGTCGCGTTGAAATCGAGCTTATTGTTCTGCCGAATAGATAACGGTTTGCGCACTGTCACCCCCAGCAGGCCGACGAGTGAAGTAGGTGTCGCCTTCGTCTGTCTGGATCTCGTAGTCGGCCTTGCTGGCGATCCGGCTCGATGCATCGGTGTGCTTGATGATTTTCAGCACCCGCTGGAACTTCACGCCTTGCGTGCCGTTCTGGGCCGGGCCGGTGAGTACATTGACTTTCTGGAACCAGCCCTTCTGCTTTTTGTTCGACACCAGGGTGCCGCTCAGTGCTTCAAAACGCTCAAGACGGGTAAATCCCCAGAGTGTCTGTTCCTCGACCACCTTGCCCGGGGTGGCGGAACCGGTGAAGACAAACAGGTTAAGGCTCGGATTGTCTTCGCAGAAGAAGTCATAAGGCACCAGACCGTCGACCATTCTCTTGCCGGGAACGAAACCCTTCTTATGAACCAGAAACATGAGCACCTCCACGCTGAAACACCAGCAAACGCTGAGTAAGTTTGAGCGCAAAGTCTACTGAGGCGGGGCGTACAGGGCCGTCAAGCCAATGTAATATCGTGTAAAGATCACCCCCTACGAGGCAAGCTGATTTCCACCGTCAGCCCACCGGACGACTCGTTGCGCGCCAGGATGGTGCCACCGTGTATTTCCACGGACCTTGAGGCAATGGCCAGGCCCAGGCCGAAGCCGGCACTGACTTCGTTCAAGCCACGTTCGAACGGGTTGAAGATGCTCTGTAGTCGCGAATGTTCAACACCCGCGCCCTGATCGCTGATCTGCACCGTCAAGCCATCTGCGACGCCATTGACCTTCGCCACGACCATCACCGTGGTGTTTGGCCGGGTATGACGCACCGCGTTTCGAATGACGTTCTCGAAACACCGATACAACAGCTCACCGCTGACCCGACTGACAAACGCCGGGCACGCCTGCAAGGTGACCTGGCAGCCTTTCATTTGCGCTTCGAATCGGGCGTCCTCGACGATCACCGACAGCAACTCGACCACATCGATTGGTTCGCGCTCGATACTCTCCGGTCGCCCCTGCAGGCGTGCCAGGGTCAACAACGCCTCGATCAGCGTGTCCATGCGCACCGACTCACGGTCGATGCGTTCCACCATTTCCAGGCGAGCTGGATCTTGCTGCAGCAGCCCGATGGCCGCTTGCATGCGGGTCAGCGGTGAGCGCAATTCGTGGGAGATGTCGTGCAGCAAGTGTTGCTGGGCGTCTACCAACAGCTTCAACTGGTTGGCCATTCGGTCGCAGTCTTCGGCCAGATCGACGATCTCATCACGTCGCGCCCCCATGATCGGCTTGACCCGGGTCTCGAAGCGCCCCTGGGCCACGTCACTCATGGCGCGTCGAAGATAGGCCAGCGGCCATGCCAGGTAGAACGCCATGTAACCGCTGAACAGCGCACTCATGACCGTACCGATGATCAACGGCGTCCAGTGACTCGGCCCTCTGTCGCCTTTTTTGTCCAGGGGATGGGATGACTTGAGCGACAGCACGATGCCGTCCTTGCCGATGATCGATCGCTCGTAGGCCGGTTGCGGCACTGGCGTGCCGGCCAACAGCTGACCTGCGCTGTCATAGACGCCAACGGCCTGGTCATCCGGGTGTTCCCACACCGCCAGCAGTTGCCGGCCCGACTCGATGCCAAACTGTCGCAATAGCTGCTCTTCTGTAGCAAGGACCGTTTCCAGATGAGGATCACCCGGCCTGGAACTGCCCATGACCAAGAGGCCCAACCCGACCAGAAACGTCAAACTGGTGGCGAGCCAGAACGCCAGGAACAGTTTCCAGAACAGCCGGCTGGGCTTCATCATTCGACGATCAACAGGTAACCGAGGCCCCGCACGCTCTGGATCCAGGCCTTGGCATCGGGGCGCGGTCCCAGCTTGTGGCGAATGCTGCTGATGTGCACATCGATGCGCCGGTCATAGCGAGTCAAGGGACAACCCAGGGCATTGAGCGACAGGTTCTGTTTGCTCACCACTTGCCCGGCACAGCGGGCCAGTTCCTCGAGCAAACTGAACTCGGTGCTGGTCACCCCCAGCTCGCGCCCCTGCCAGAGCGCCTGGCGCTTGCCGGGCCACAGGACCAGCGGCCCGGTCCTGATCACTTCGCTGGATGGCCGATCCGCTGGCTGCACCCGGCGCATGATCGCCCGCAAACGCGCCACCAGCTCCCCCGGCGAACTGGGCTTGGGCACATAGTCATCGGCGCCCAGCTCCAGGCCGGTGATCTTGTCGATGTTGTCGCCACGAGCTGTCAGCAACACCACCGGCACCTGGCTCACGGCCCGAATGCGCCTGAGCACCTCGATACCCGACAACCGCGGCAGCATCACGTCCAGCACCACGATGCTATAGCGACCGGACAGCGCTTGCACCTCGCCTTCCTCCCCCGTGTGCACGGCAGTCGCCTCAAAGCCTTCGCGCTCCAGGTATTGGCTGAGCATTCCCGTCAGTTCCTGGTCATCGTCGACTAGCAATACAGAGATCATGGGGCGCTCTTGAGTAGGTGTCGGCCCATTATCGCCCGTGTGCCGCGCACCGTCATCGCCGCAGGCCAACCTTTACCTAACTTGACATTGGGTTAACCGCACCAAACGCAGCGAACTTTTATGCTTGCTCGCCACCAGCCCGCTCGCTCCCGCGGTGTCTCGTCTTGCGGTGAGATATCCGCGTCCACCTACACCACCTGTCGATGTGTCCTGGATAAGATCTTGATGAATTTTTCGCGCCTGCTCTGCTCGGCTGCACTGCTGCTCAATGTCACACTTGCCCACGCCCAAGGCTTCAAGATTTCCGATATTCGTATCAACGGCCTCCAGCGCGTTTCCGCTGGCAGTGTCTTCGGTGCCTTGCCGTTGAACGTCGGTGATAACGCGGATGAGCGGCGCCTGGTGGAGTCCACGCGTGCGCTGTTCAAGACCGGTTTTTTCCAGGACATTCAACTGGGACACGACGGTGATGTG